>CAMDOO010000037.1 GCA_945903545.1 Opitutus sp. GAS368
GCGCCTCGGCGGACAGCGACTGGAATTCCATCGCGAGGCGCGCATGGGCATCCGTGGCCGCCGTGAGCTGGGCCGAGACCTGCGCGTGCAGGGCGGTGAGGCGCGCGATTTCCGCGCGGGCCGCGGCCAGCTCGGTGCCGAGCCGGGAGTTTTCCTCCTCGCGCCCACGCAGGCGCTCGCGGAGGGCGGCCTGGCGCCCGTGGAAATAAAGCCACGCAATTGTGGCACCAAACAGGGCGGCGGTGGCTGCGATCGTAAAATTCACGTAAAGCTTGGGCTGGAGGATCCGGAGTGCGCTCGCCGCCTGCCTGCTACTTGACAGTGGGAAATGCGCCCTGCAATCCAAGCACATGCCATTGGGATTCCGCGGCGGGCGCAAGCGCCCTCGCACCGGCCGGACGGGAAGCGGTGGCATCTGAGCCGGCTGGACCGGCCCCCGGTCGTTGCCCATTCGCCCCTGAAGCACCCCTCCCCTCCACCACTCATGGCCAAAGAATCCACCCCAGCCGATCCTGCGAGCGAGCAGAAGCCCTTGGTTTTGGTAGTGGACGACGAATATGGGCCGCGCGAATCGATCGCGTTCACCCTGTCGGCTGAGTTCACCGTCGAGACCGCCGACCGCGCGGCGGACGCGATCGCCCGCATCCGGGAGCGTCCGTTCGCCGCGGTGGTGATGGACATCCGCATGCCGGAGATGGATGGCGTCCGGGCGCTGGAGGAAATGCGCAAGCACGACCGCGACGTCGCGGTGATCATGCTCACCGGCTATGGCACGCTGCTCACGGCCCAGCAGACGATGGCGGCGGGGGCGAGCCAGTATCTGCGGAAGCCGCCTGATGTGAACGAGCTGATCGAAGCGGTCCGCAAGCAGACCGCCGCGACCCGGCTGCGCCGCCACCAGGCCCAGATCGCCCGGGATGCCGTCGAGCTCAACACGGCCCTGAAGCGCGAGGTCGAGAAGACCGAGCCCCAGGTCTGGCAAGGCCGGGCCTCCGTCGAGCTGGTCCACGATCTCAACAATCCGCTGACGGTGGTGATCGGCTATGCGACCCTGCTGGTCGAGGAAGCGCGCCAGATCGCGGTCTCGGACCCCGAGCGTGGCCGCAAGCTGATGGAATATGCCGTCGTGGTGGAGCGGGCGGCCGAATACTGCCACCATCTCGCGGAAAACTGGCGGCGCACCTCGAAGAAACTGGGCGATTACGAGCCCATCGATGTCGTGGAGGTGATCCGGGAGGTCCGGCAGGTGATCTTCTTCGGCAATGCGGCCATCCAGGTCGGCGGCGCCGGTTCCGCCCTCGTGCGCGGCTCGAAGTTCGAGTTAATGCGCATCTTCCAGAACCTTTTCAGCAACTCGCTCGAGGCGGGAGCCAAGCGCGTCGAGGTGGCCGTCACGGTTTTCGCTGACGGCATCGAGCTCATGGTGCGGGATGACGGGTCGGGCATGGATGACGACGACGTGAAGCGCGCCCTGCGCGGGGGCTTCACCAGCAAGGCCTCCGGGACGGGCCTCGGCCTCAGCATTTGCCGCCACCTGCTCGGCGCCCATGGCGCGACCTTCGAACTGACTTCCGAGCGCGGCCGCGGCACCACCGTGCGAAGCCGCTTTCCGGCGGCGGGCGCATGATGCAGCGGAGGGTCAAGATCACCGGGATCGGTCCGGTCACCCCGGCCGGGATTGGCCGCGAGGAATTCTGGAAGGGGATCCTCGAGCCGGTGAGCAGGGTGCGACCGTACACTAAGCTGGGGGAGGAATACGGGCCGTTGGTGGCGGCCTACATCGACGACCACGATCTCTATCGGCACATCGACCGCAAGATCGTGCCCAAGGGGGCGGCCCGGCATACGGTGTTTGCCGTGGTGGGCGGAATGCTTGCCCTGCGGGATGCCGGGATCTCCCCCGGGGAGTTTGGGGCGGCGCGCAGCGCGATTGTCACCGGCTCGTCCCTCATGGATTTCGGCGGCATCGGTGGCTCGATCGAGGGGGTCACCAAGCGCGGTGCGCGGGTCGCCCAGCCGCGGCCGCTTTTTACGACCGGGGTGGGGAGCGTGGCGAGTGCCATCAATACCGTGCTTGGTGCCAAATCTCGGCTGATGTCGGTCTCGACCCAGTGCGATTCCGGCATGGATGCCATTGGACAAGCTGCCGACCTAGTCGCCCGTGGCGAATGCGACTTCGCCATTTGCGGGGGAACCGACGCACCCCTGTTCAGGTTCCCCATCCTGGAAATGAGGGTGGCGGGCCTGACGCCGGCGACGGACGCAAATCCCGCCCGGATCGCCCGCCCCTTCGACCGGTGGCGGACCACGGGAGTCGTGAGCGAGGGTGCCTGCATGCTTTTGCTGGAACCGGACTCGAGCCCGCGGCCGGCCTACGCTTACATCGAGGGCTATGCCTTCGCGACGGACAAGGGGGATGACATCTGCGGCGGCATGTTCGATGCCGCGAAGCTTGCGTTGGCCGAGGCCAAGATGCGGGCCTGCGAGGTCGACGCCATCAACGCCTGGGGCCCGGGCCACAAGGAGGTCGATGTCGGCGAGGCGCGGGCGATGGTGCGGTTGTTCGGGGCCGGTCTCGCGGAAATCCCGGCGGTCTCCATCAAGGGCGCCATCGGGACGGCGCTCGGCGGGGCTCCGGCAATTCAGGTCGCTTCGGCGGCGCTGGCCCTGCACGATCAGATCATTCCACCCACGGTCAATTGGGACTATCCCGATCCCGACTGCCCTCTCCGGCTCAGCAACCGGGCCAGTCCCGTGTCGCATGAACGGACCTTGATCAACGCCCATGGCTTGGGTGGGGTGAACGCCGCCATGATCCTGCGTCGATGCTGAAGCTGGTCAATTACCCCGTTCCCCTGTTCGCGGCGATCACCGTGCTGATCGTCGGTTCACTGATCCTCTGGGCGAATCCGAAGCGGATGGTCAACCGCGTCGTTTTCACCTGTTCCCTGCATCTGGCCCTCTGGCTCGGCTGCCTCCACCTGGCGATCAATGCCGAGAACTGGCCCAACGGCTTGTTCTGGCTGCGCTGGACCTGCGTCGTCAGCGCCTCCATCCCGGTACACTTCTGGCTTGTCCTGCGCGAGAGCATTTCGGCGCACGCGGGTTCCACGATCTCCCGCTTCTTCCGAGGGAATTTGCCTTGGCTCATCGTGACCGCCGGCCTGAGCTTCCTCCCTTTCACGGGGTTCTTCATCCCGCCGGATTCGGCCCCGCCGGATATCAGCTACGGCGTGGGTTACTACCTCTACATCGCGACCGTCGGAGGGCTCTACGTTCTGCTGGCGATGACGGCCTACGCCGGCAGCAGGAAGCTCTCCGAGGCGCGGAAGATCGAGCTGCAGGTGTGGATGATCGGCGGCACCGCCATGACCACGATCATCGTCGTGCTCATGCTGCTTAACCTGGTCACCGGCAACCGCGACCTGGTCCGCATCTACCAGCCGATGGCGGTGATGATCTTTTATGCCGGCATCGCCATTGCCATCACCACCGGACGGCTCTTCGACGGAAGGCAGGTTTTCCTCGTGGTGATTGAGAAACTGATCCTGATAAGCAGCGTTGCCGCGGTCGCGTACCTGCTCGACACGGCACTGGCGTCGTTGCTGTCCGCCGACGCAAGTGCAGGCAGGTTCCTGCAATGGGGCGTGTGGATCGCCACCTCGGCCGTGACCCTCTGGTTTGCCTCGACCCTCAATTCCTGGCTCAACCGGCGCTTCCAGTTTTTCCCCGAGACCGCGGCCCGGCGCGCGGCGTTCGAGGCCGCGAAGGCCGAACTGACCGTCGAGGGCCTCGAGCAGGCCTTTCTGCCGGTTTTGCGCGGCTGGGGCCAGTCGGAGCAGGCGATCGTGCTTTCCGGGCCCAAGGAGGAAATCAAGGGCTGCGGCATCCGGCTGCCCGCGGACGCCCCGATGATCGATGTCCTCCGCAAGATGCGCTGGGCCACGCCCGAGCGGCTCTCGCGCGAGCGGACCGACGACGAGCGGGCCAAGATTGAAGAGTTCATGACCCGGCACAACCTGGGGGTGCTCGTCTGCAGCCGCGGCCTTTCGCTGACCATCCTCGTGGGGGTGGGCATCTCCATCTCCCGCCGTCCCTTCACCTATCCGCAGGTCGTGCAGCTGATGGAGTTGACCGAGATCGTGGAGAGCGCGCTTGAGCGCGCGCATTTCTCGACCCGGGCGCAGCAGGCGGAGCGGCTCGCCACCGTGGGTTTGCTGGGGGCCGGCGTGGCCCACGAGATCCGCAATCCCCTCGTCACGATCAAGACCTTTGTCCAGCTCCTGCCCCAGCGGCACCATGAGGAGGGCTTCCGCCGGAAGTTTTTCCAGCTGATCAGCGAGGAGATCACCCGGATCGACCGGCTCACGGAGCGCCTGATGGAGCTGGGGTCGCCCCGCTCCTATTTCATGGTGCCGCAGCCATTGCATCCCCTGGTGCGCGGCACGCTCGAGCTGGTCGAGCCCAAGGCGGCCGACCGCGGGGTCGACATCGCCACCGATTTCCAGGCGGGGCCCGATGTGATCGTCACCGACGCCGCGGCCGCCCGCCAGGTCCTGCTCAACCTCTGTCTCAATGCCGTCCATGCGATTGAGAATGTGGCGGGACCCCGCCGGATCAGTCTGGCCACGCGCAATGTCCCGGGCGGCGTCGAGGTCAGCATCACCGACACCGGCCCCGGCCTGGCCTCCGAGATGCTGCCGCGACTCTTCACGCCGTTCCAGTCGACCAAGTCGACGGGCTTTGGACTTGGGCTCGCAATTTCCAGTGAGATCATGTCCGGTCTGAAGGGAACGATCGCGGCCGATCCGCCCCGCGCGGGAGAGGGCGCCACTTTCCGGCTGATATTTCCATGTCCATCACCTTCGTCCTAGCGACCGTCGACCTCCAGCTCGCGGCCCTTTGGGAAAACCAGGTCCCGCCCGGGCGGACGGTGGTTCGTCTCTTCTCGACGCGGGAGCAGCCGGTGATCCCAGCCGGGGTGTCGGCGGTTGTGGTCCTCGATGCCGGTTCCGAGCCCGACCTGCCGGCCTCGCTGGCCAAGCGGCCGACGATCTTTGTGGGCGAGCCGGGCAGCTTGCCCTACGAGCAGGCCCGTCTCGCGGGCCGGGCGCGCATCTACCTCGGCTACGAGGAAAGCGGGCAGCGCCTGCGGGAGTTCTTCCCCTTGCTGGAGGAAATCGCGACGAAGGAATCGATGCTCGCCATGCTCGCGGAGAAACACCGCAAGCCCGAGGCGCCGGGCGGTTCGCGGGCGCCCTTTCGGAGCGGGGGCGGGGCCGATCCCACCGAGCTTTGGGACTTCTTCGAGGGTGCGGTCGAGAGCATCGATTCGCGCGACCGCCTGATCCTGGAGTTCCGGCGCGCCGCGCGCCACCTGCTGCGTGCTTCCCACGCGGTGTTCTTCCTCCGCGAGTCCGACGGGTTCCGGGCCGATCGCGGCACCTCCTTCTTTCCGCTCGATGATGTGATGGTGTCCTACCTGGAAGGCCACCCGGCGGTGATTGATGGATTGAACTGGGAGGGCCCGGCCGATCCCGTCGCTGAGCTGGCGGTCCGAAACCGGCTGGGCATGTGGGGCGCGCGGCTGCTGATCCCGGTCCACGATAATGGCCGTCTGCTCGGCTTGATCGCCCTCGGGGTGCGGGTCGACGGCCAGCCGTACGATGAGGGCGACCGCGAATGCGCCGTCGGGCTCGCCCGTCTCTTGCGCCAGCTGCTTTCCTGGAGCGCACAGCTCGGGACCCTGCAGTCCCTGGTCAACCAGTCGGCCGTGGGCGCCAAGTACCTGCCCCGCACCCTGATCCTCGGACCCGACGAACCGGCGCCGCGCCAGGCTCCGCTGGTCGTCCGGGACCTGGTCGGGCGAGTGCGCCGCACCCGGGAGACCGCCCGCTCGCGACCCGAGGAGGGCCAGCCCTTCCGCGCCAGCGCCGGACTCGTCCTCGAAACCGGCGGGGTTTGGGCGGTCTGGGAGGAAGTCAGCGGGGAATTGCACGACGCGATCGAGCGGCGCCGGGCTGATCGCCTTCGCCTGCTCCACGAACTCGCCCTCACCCTGGCCCACGAACTGGGCAACCCGCTCGTCTCGCTCTCCGCCTTTCGCCAGACGCCGGATGAATTCGGCGTGCCCCCCAAGCTGCTGCCGGTGCTCAAGGGCGACATCGCCAAGCTCGAGTCCCTCGCCGAGCGCATCGGTTTGATCCACGCGCTGCACGAGCTGAGCCCCGCCACGGTCGAGCTCGACCGGATCGTCAAGGCGGTCGGCGAGGCGCGCAGCATTACGGTTGAAACCGGTCCCGTGCAGGTGCGGCTCCACGCGGTGGCCCGGCTCCTGGAGATTGCCCTCGGGGCGCTGGTGGACTCCGTGACGGAGAACCGGATTGGCCGCGATGGGATTCAGATTGTCATGCAGCTCCGCTCCACGGGCACCGGGGCGGAGACCACGGCGTTGCTCTCGATCCAAGGCAAGCATCTCGAGCTGGAGGGGGTCCTGCCCGAGCCGACTCCCGGCGCGACGCCCAACCAGGGCCGCCTCGGGGTTTTCCTCGCGAAGGAAGTCATTCGCCTGCACCACGGCGAAATCCACGCCGGTCCCGGCATGCTCGGCACCGAGATCCTCATCTCGCTGCGGGGCTGGTGAACCCTCCCGTCCGCGCCTCTTGTTGCCGCTTGTCGATGACCCCGCCTGATCTCGGAGCGATCATGACTGCGTGGGCCCGGCGCCAGCCGGCCGTCAGCGGCCTGACCCTGATCGGCTCGCGCGTGCGTCCGGCCCGGGATCCGGTCTGGCGGCCTGATGGGCACTCTGACTGGGACTTCCAGCTGATCACCTCGCAGCCGGAGGTTTTCCTGCGGCGCGACTGGGCGCGGGAACTCCCGGGCGTCGCGCTCCTCGCTTACGGGGTGCGGCCCGCCCGCATCGGCGGCGTACCAAAGGTCAACGCGGTCTTTGCCGGCGCCGAGGCCGACTTTGTGGTCCTGCCTGAGACGGTGCTGGCCCCCCTGCGCCGGGCGGTGAAGGCGGGACGCCATCGCCGCCTCGGCGCGGAACGCGGCGCGCTGCAGGATCTCGCGCTGGTGATCCGGCCCGGCTGGCGGTTCCTGCTGGGCGAACGTGCCTGGGGCCCGATGTTCCGACGGGTCGTGGCGGACATCCCTGACGCCCGGCCCGGCGATGCGGCCCTGCGCAACCTGGCGGAGTGTTTCTGGTGCGACCTGGTCTGGATCCGGCGCAAACTGGAGCGCGGCGAGTGTCTGGCCGCGCAGCGCCTGCTGCACCAGTCCCTCGCCGAGACGAACCTGCGACTGCTGCACGAGTTGCGCCTGCGCCGCGGTGAACGGAGTTTCCCCGAGGGCCGCCGCTTGGAAATGATCGCAGCGGCCGCCGAGGTGCGACTGGCGACCGTCTCGGTCAAAGCGACGGCGCGGGCGCTCCGGGCCGCGACGGACCGGGCCGCGCGGAATTGCACGAAGCTGATGCGGATGCTGGTGGGTCCGGATTGGAAGCCTCCGGCGATCGACCGGTAGGGCGCGCCGCGATGTTCCCCTGCGGGTTTTGCCGCAGAGGCATAGGGCGGCGGAGCCGCAACCATAGCCCGGAAGAGTAGCCACAAAAAGGCACAAAAATTGCCGGGGCTGCGGATCGAGTCTCCCGCTCGCCTATAGGCGCAATGGCGACGTCGCCGGAGCCGGAGAACTTCTTGGGCCTTTTCGTGGCCAAACCGGCTGGGAATTCGTCACGGCCCGCGAGGATTTTCACATACAGTAGTACAGAGGCGCAGAGGACGGAAGATTTCGGGGTTAGAAACCAATCCCGAAAACAACGTGGCTTGGGCTCCGTGCCTCTGGGGCAAAACATCCGTCTTCAGCTCGACTGGAACAACTCGGCGATGATGTCCTCGAGGGGCACATCCTCGATCGTGATGTCGGCGACCGGACCCGCGCTGAGGATCTCCTGCGAGACGGCCCCGATGTTCTCACCGGGCACGCAGAGGGTGAATTTGCCGTCGGGGGCACGGGTGGTTTTGCCGTGGCGCGAGCTCCAGTCGTCGGGGAAGGCGGTGTGGCCGGACGCGTCGATGGCGCCGACCGCGGGCATGAAGGTGATGATCTTCTTTTTGCTGCCGTCGCCCGACTCCAGCCGGGCCAGCGCGCCGTCGTAGATCTTCTTCCCCTTGTGGATCACGATCACGCGTTCGCAGAGCTCCTTGATGTCGGCCATGTAGTGGCTCGTGAGCAGGATCGTGACGCGGTGTTTCCGGTTGTACTCGCGCAGGAAGTTGCGGACGGCCTTCTGCGAGACGACGTCGAGCCCGATGGTCGGCTCGTCGAGGAACAGCACGCGCGGGCGGTGGAGCAGGGCGGCGATGAGCTCCATCTTCATGCGCTCGCCGAGGGAGAGCTCGCGGACCTGGACATTGAGCTTGGCACGCACGTCGAGCAGGTCGACCAGTTCGTCGAGGGCCTGCTGGTATTCCGCGGCGGGCAGGCCGTAGATGTGGCGCAGCAGGACGAAGGACTCGATCGCCGGGAGGTCCCACCAGAGCTGGTTCTTCTGGCCGAGCACGAGGGCGAAGATGCGGCGGTAGGCGTTGTCGCGCTTGACCGGGTTAAAGCCCGCGACCTGCGCCGTGCCGCTGGTCGGGTGGATCAGCCCGGAGAGCATCTTCAGGGTGGTGGTCTTGCCCGCGCCGTTTGGCCCGAGGAAGCCCACAAACTCGCCCTCGGCGATGTTGAAGCTGATGTCGTCGGCCGCGCGCGTCTCCTCGAAGTCCCGCTTGAACAGCCCGCGCACGCCCCCGAGGAAGCCGGGCTGCTTCTTGTAGGTGCGGAAGACGCGGGTGAGATGGGAGACCTCGATCATGGGGTGGGCGGGCCATAACCGGGCGCAGGCTCGGAAAAGATGCAAGTGGAAGGTTACGGTCCGGGCTTTGACGCCGCCGGGGAATCGGGCATTTTCGGCCGCATGAAAATTTCCCCGCGGTCCACGGTCCTCGCCGGCGTTCTCGCCCTGTGTTTTTCCGCCTGCTCCGGACCGAGCACGATGTCGCGGGTCAACGCCAACCGCGCGATCTACAGCACCTGGCCGCCGGAGATCAAGGAGGCCGTGCTGGCGCAGAAGGCGATTCCCGGGATGAACCCCGAGATGGTGCGGGTGGCGCTGGGTAAACCCAACCAGGTGATCGCGGGCGCCAATCCCGGGGAGGAAGTCTGGATCTACCGGCGCGGTGCGGGCGAAGGTGGCAGCGGGACAAATGTGCAGATCGGAGCCAATCTCGGTGGCATGCAGATCGGCGGCAGCAACGGCGGCGGAAGTGGCATGGGCATGACTCCGGGTGACGAAGACTCCGGCGAGGTCATGTTCAAGGACGGCCTCGTTGTCCGCTCGAATGTGATCCCTTAAGACCGGTCGAGAACGGGGCCGGGATCATTCCGGTTCAGTTGCAGCCGCACCCGCTGCCCCCGACCCCCGCCCCGCCGGCCGAGCCTTCGCGGGAGAAAAGGATGTGCTCGGCAAAGACGGCGTCCAGCGGGGCGCGCCGGGGATTCATCAGCTCGTCGGCCAGGGTCGCACGTTCCCAGGGTTGCACGCGGACGGGCTGGAAAGTTGCACAACCCCCGAGGAGGAGGGCGGCGAGGAGGAGGGCGGCGGAGCGAAGGGGCGTTTCCATGTCAGTTCTTTTCGGCGAGCAGGGCCTCGATGGCCTTCCGCAGGGCGGTTTCCGTGGGCTTGCCCCGGAAACCCTCGTGGATGCTGCGCAGTCGGCCGGCGCGATCGATGAGGTAACTGGTGGGCATGGCCGGCACCTTGACCTCCCGGACGAGCCTTTGCTCATGGTCGCGGACAGTGTCGAATCCCGGCTTGAACCGCTTCACGAAGCTTTCGAAGTCAGCCGCCTTCTCGTCCACGCTGACGGCCACGATGACGAGGCCGCGCGCCCCATAATCCTGCTGGAGCCGGGTGAAGAATGGGAACGAATCCCGGCAGGGTGCGCACCACGAGGCCCAGAAATCCACGAGCACGATCTTGCCGGCGGTGGCGGGCAGACCGCCGGTGAACGCGGCGGACTCCAGGGCGGGGAACGGCGCGCCAACCCGCACCTCGGCCCGCGCACCGGCGCAGAGGACAAGGCCGAGCAGGACGAGGGCACTGAGTCTGGGGTTGCTCTGCATGGGATGGGGAGGGCGGCTTCAGGCGGCGGGGTTCGGGCCTTACCAGGAGAACTTGAGCCCGGCGCTCGTGATGACCGCCTGGCTGTAGGCGCTGGCCGGGGTGGCGCCGTCGCGCCCCTGCAGGTCGTAGTCCTTCCAGGCGGCATTGATCTCCAGGCGGTCGGACACCCGCCAGCTGACCTTCAGGCCGAGGGTCAGGCTGTCGAGAGCGGAGAGGCGGTAGTCGGAGGAATAGAACGGACCCTGCGGGCGGGGGGCGCCGAAGACGGGGACGATGGGAGTCTGGTCTAGATTGTAGTAATAGAAGCGGGCCGCATCCTGCCGGTACCAGCGCACGAGCGGCTCCAGCGTGACCCGCGATCCGACCCGCTGCAGCCAGGTGAGGCTCAGGGTGTGCGAGGCGATCCCGAAATTGTCGTGGAAAAAGCGGTAGGACCCCTCGAGCGCCGCCCTGACATCGGGGAAGGCGCGGTTGACGGTGGCGAGGGTGATCCATTTTTCCCGCCGGTCGGGCCGGTTCTCGGGGAAGGTGAGGGGCAGGAAAATCCCGGGCACGATCTCGGTGGCCTTCTGCACCAGCTTGTACTGGTCGTTCAGGTAGCCGTGGGCCCGGCTGAAGGTGACGTTGAAGGAGACCGAGGTGCGCGGATCGAGGACCTGGGTGGCGCCGACGATGACATCCAGGGTGCGCTTGCCCAGCACGGGCGAAGGAAACTGGTAGAACGCCTTGATGTCGTCCGTCGTCACGGCCGCCCCCGCGAGCAGGGTGGTGTTCTTCTGGTTGAAGTCCGTCAGCGTGTTGAGTGAGAAGGCCGTGGAGACATAGTCGCCCTCGCGACTGTGGGCGACGCCGAGCGCGGCGTTGAGGCGGGGGAACTGCCGCGCCATCTCCGCGTTCCAGGCCTTGCGGCGTTCCGTGAGCGAGGTGAGCACGACCTGGTCGGAACCGGCCGGGGCGCGCTGGCCGTTCGGCGTGGCCCCGGCGATGGCGTCGATCACGCCGCCCACCCGGACCGTGGTCGCGGTGCCGATCGTCCCCTCGAGGAGGGCGCCCTGCGTCTGGACGCCGATGCGCCCGCCCGACTCCTGGTAGTCCTCGTACTTGTAGGAAACGGCGGCCTCGCCGCGTCCGGTCCGCGCGGTGCCGGCGACGAGGGCGAGGGTGGCCAGCAGCGATTGCAGGGTGGATCGGCGGGGCGGGGTCATGGGGCGTTACTGACCGTAGAATTCGAGGAGGGCGACCCCGGTTGTTTCGGCCGCGCCGCGGGCGGTGGCGAGATAAACCCCGGGCGGAAGGGTGATGAACATCATCGCGTCCTTGCTGGCAAGGTCGGTCAACGGAAAGGCGCTGGCTGCGGTGTTGGCCGCCACGAGGTCCGCGGTGCCGCCCCAGTTGTCGTTGCTGCCCAAGAACGCATTGCTGCCCGCCACGGTGAGGTCGAGCTGCGGGTCGGCCATCGACCCGGGGACGTTGTGGGGGATTAGCCCCGGACCGACTACCTTGATGAGCACGGTCTTGGCGGTTGATCCCGCGATGACGAAGCCGGCGACAAAAATATCGGCGCCGGTGCCGATCCGGCCGCGGAGGGAAAGCGCGTAAAGGTTGGCCGGGTTGTCCAGCCCGTAGAATTCAACCAGCGAAACCCCGGTGGTGTTGCCGACCCCGCTGGCGGTCGCGAGATAGACCCCGCTGGACAGGGTGCGCAGCATGACGGCATCGCGGGTCGTGGCATCGGCCAGCGGGAACGCCCCGGCCTCCGCGTTGGCCGCGATGAGGTCGGTGGCGCCGCCCCAGTTGTCATTGCCGCCGAGCGCGAGGTTGGAGCCGGCGACGGTCAAATCGAGCCGCGGGTCGGCCATCGCCCCGGGGACGCCGAGGGCGGCGATCCCCGGCCCGACCGACTTCACCAGGATCCGTCCGCCGGCGCCCTCGAGGACAAAGCCGACGACAAACACATCGGTCCCGGCGCCCACATTGCCCCGGAGGGACAAGGCGCGGATATCACCGCGCGAAGCGGAGGAGGCCAGCACGGTGACCGTGCCGGCATTGGTGGTGGCTGTGGCCCCGGCGGATGTCACCGCGCAGGTGTAGTTGCCGGAGTTGGCGCTGGTGACGCCGGACAGCACCAGCAGCGGGTTGGTTGCTCCCGGGATGGGGCCGCTTCCCGTCTTCGACCACTGGTAGGTCATGGAACCCGCCGCCGTCGCCGTCGCGGTCGCGAGCAAGGCGACCTTTTGGCCTGCCACCACGGTCACGCTCAGCGGATGCCCCGTGATCGTCGGGGGCGGCCCGGTGCCGGCGGAAGCGATGACAAAATTGATCGCGTTGAACACGCTGTCCGTGAGGCCCTGGGGGTTGAAGCCCTGCACCCGCACCGTGAAGCTGCCGGCCGTCGTGGGGGTTCCCGTGATCGCCGGTTTGCCCGACGGGATTGTGTTGCCCGTGGGAGCCGGCAGGAAACTCAGCCCCGGGGGAAGCGTCCCGGTGAAGATGAACTGCGACGGGGAAGTCGGGGTGCCCGTGTAGGTGAACGCGACCGACAGCGGCGTCCCCACGGTGCCGTTGACGGGGTTGCCCGGGCTTTGGGCGAAGGTGGTCGCCCCGGCCCGGGAATGCAGCGCGCCGAGTGCCCCGACGATCAGGGATGATCGCATCACAGTGCCGGCAGCCGGGCCCGGGAGGATTTGTCCGGCCAGGGACAGCAGCCGCGGGATGGGCAGGCGCTGCAGGAAGGCGACCAAGAGCAGTGCCGGGAAGCTGACGCGGTGACAGCGGACCAGGAAAGACGTGAGGACTCTCGGCATGAGGCGGGGGTGCTGGACAGCTTCGGAGCGGACGATATCGCGGACCTGAGACTTGATCCCGGTTTCGGGCGGGGAGATCGAGATCTAATCAGTAACTAGCCGGTAACAGCCACCTCCAAACGGGTTAGGCCATGGCCAGGTATTGGTAGAATCCCCGGGTCTGGGCGCGGGAATCTTCCGCCACCAGCAGACCCTCGGCCCCGGGGCACGACTGGATGAACTCGAGACCCCGGGGGACCCCCAGGACAAAGGCGGTCGTCGAGAGCACGCCGGCCTGAAGGCAGGTCCCGGCGATGACGGTGGCCTGGATGCACCCGTTTGCCACCGGCCGCCCGGTGCGCGGGTCGATGATGTGCCCGTAGCGCCGGCCCTCGGCGACAAATGAGCGCTGGTAGTCACCGGATGACGCAATGCCCCGGCCGCTTAGCCCGACACTTTCCCGACAAGTTCCCGGACGGAAGGGATCCTCCAGCCCGATGTGCCAAGCCGGCCGCCCCGGGGGCACGCCGAGCGCGCGCAGGTCGTGGCCAAAATCAACCAGGACCGCGGACAATCCTTGTTCGGTCGCCAACCGCGCCACCATGTCCACGGCGTACTCCTTCCCGAACCCGCCGAAGTCGAGCGCCATGCCCGCCATCGGCAGGAAAACCCGACCGGGCTCGCGTTTCACCTTGGCCCAGCCCACGAGGGAGAGAGCTTCGGCCATCTGCGTGTCAGATGGCACCGTGGGAGGCTGCCGTTTCCAGTTCCAGAGTTGGATGACGGGCAGCGCCGTGGGGTCGAGCACTCCCTGGGTCATGAAGTGGAGCGTCTGGCAGAGTTCCAGCATGGCCTCCATCTCGGGATCGACGGGAACCCAGTCGCGACCGGCGGCGGCATTGATCCGGCTGAGCAGGCTTGTGGGCAGGAAACGGGAGTACTTCGCTTCGAAGGCCTGCACCCAGGCGACCGCCGCGCGCTCGAAGGCCGCAGCCTGGACCTCGCCGGCCGGCGCCACGTACTGCACCTCGCAGGCCGTGGCCATCGCGTGGAAGGCAAGTTTCCTCAGGGGAAAGGCGTGCCCATCGCCAGCCTCGTCTGGCGCGGGTTGCGGCTGCAGGGGCTGGAACGGCGGAGTCATGGCTGTGCTTCAATGCCCCAGCCGCGTGTAGTCCAGCACCGTGTGGCTGATGTGGCCCGCGGCGAGGCAGGCGCGGTCCGTCAGCTTGCCCTCCGGTGAGAGATCCTCGCCGTGATTGTAGGCGAAGCGGTGCATGCCGTCGTCCTCCGCCGGGCTGAACATTCCCACCGCGGAAATTTGCGCCGGCACGGTCAGGTGCACGGGACTGTCGGTGCGGCAGGGGAAGGGGAAGTTCACATTGTGCACGGTGAACGGGCGCCGGTCGCCGGGCGCGAGCAACTCGCCCGCGAGGCGGGCGGCATGTCCAACTGTGGCCGTGATCGTGGCGGAAACCTCCGGGGTCATGGCGGAGCCGGGTTTTTTCAGCGCGAGGAATCCGGGCGGAGTGAGTTCTTGCGAAAACGCCACGGCGGGCAGGCCGTGCAGCGCGCCCTCACAGGCGCCGCCAATGGTGCCGCTGGCGAGGATGAACCCGATGCTGGTGTTGCGGCCGGTGTTGATGCCGGAGACCACGCCCTCGATTGCGTTCCCGGCGCCTTCGGCCAGCGCGGCCCGGCCGTCCGCGCCCCGCGGCAGCAGATGGGCGAGGGCGATGTTCACGCAGTCGCTCGGCGTGCCGTCCACGATCCAGGTCGGGCAGCCGAGCCCGCGTTCTTCGCGCCGCGAGGGCACGGGGCGGTGGCGGGACTTCGCCGCGCCGATCCAGCTCTGCTCGCGCTCGGGGGCGACGACTGCCGCGCGGTGGCCGGCGGCGAGCAGTGCGCGCACCAGCTCATGGAGGAGATGGCTGTCGATGCCATCATCGTTGGTGACGAGGAGATTCATTGACCGCCCACGAAACACACCAAGGACGCGAAAGGGAGGAAGAAAAAGAGCTTCCCGGCAGCAAACCGCCCGGATTTGAACAGAAGCTAGCGAAGGTAACGAAGCGGCTAGGGCAGAATCGAGGCATTCACCCGGAGATGGTTCGCTGGAGCTTCCGGTTGCGGTCCCGAGACTCCGCGGCAATCCGGGTCCGGAAGCGGGTCAGTTTCGCCATCAACCCAGGGTTCGTTCCTGCCAGGATCGCGATGGCAAGCAGGCCGGCGTTCCTGGCCCCGCCGATCGCCATCGTGGCAACCGGGACTCCGCCCGGCATCTGCACGATCGACAGCAGCGAATCGATTCCCTTGAGGGACTTGCTCTCGACGGGCACCCCGATCACCGGCAGCGGGGTCAGGCTCGCCACCATCCCCGGCAGGTGGGCGGCCCCGCCGGCCCCGGCGATCACGACCCGCAATCCGCGCCGGTGGGCCGACTTGGCGTAGCGCACCATGTCCTCCGGCGTGCGGTGGGCCGAGAGAACTTGCACCTCGCAGGGAACCGCGAATGCACGGCAGACCGCATGAGCGGCCTCCATGGTCGGCCAATCGGAGTCGCTGCCCATGATGATCCCAATCAGGACCGGTTTGTTGTTTTTCATCGGTTTTCGAAACTAATCCTTCCGGCTGCCTCCTCCGCCGCCGTCCGCGCGTCGCCGGTGGAATCGCCGAGCGCGGTGACGTGGCCCATTTTCCGGCCGGACCCGCTCGTCGTCTTTCCGTAGAGGTGAACGCGAGCGCCGCGCACCGCGAGTGCATGCTCCAGGCCGAGCGGTCGGCCGGGGGCGGTGCCAGTGCCGAGCAGGTTTACCATCACCGCTGCCGGCGCGAGCATGCGGGGTGATCCGAGCGGCCAGCCGACAACGGCTCGCACATGATTCTCAAACTGCGAGCACTCGCAGGCCTCGATGGTGTAATGCCCGGAGTTGTGGACCCGCGGTGCCAGCTCGTTGATCGCGATATCGCCGGCGGTCGAGAGGAACATCTCGACCCCAAACGTGCCGATGGCACCGACCGCGGCCACCGCCTGCCGGGCAAGATTAGCCGCGCGGACGGCGAGTTCCGGGGCGATCGCCGCGGGAGCCGATACGGTGTGGCACACATGGTCGCGTTGGAATGTCTCAACCACGGGGTAGGTCGCGATCTCGCCGTTTCTCCCGCGGGTGACGATCACGGCCAGCTCCCGGGAAAACGGGAAATAGGCCTCGACGTACAATGCGTTCCGGTCTCCCCCGAGCCCATTCCAGGCTGCATTCGCCGCCATGGCGGAGGACACCGTGGCGTTTCCCTTGCCGTCATAACCGTTGCGGCGGGTCTTCAGGACGACCGGCCAGCCAAACTGCGTGCCCGCCCCGACGATGTCCTCGGGTGAGGCCACCGCGCAAAACCGGGGCACAGCCAGTCCGGCACCCACCAACGCCTCCTTTTGCCTCAACTTGTCCTGGGTGACGGCGAGGCATGCGGACGTCGGGAACACCGCGTGGCCGGCTTCCTCCAGGATCTGCAGGGCGCCGGCGTCCACAAACTCGTTCTCGAAGGTGAGCACGTCCACTTGGGACGCCATACCTGCCAGCACGGCGGGATCCGCCCAGTCGCCAATGATGACTCCGGGCAGGAGCAGCGCGCCCGGGCTGTGCGGATCCTTTTCCAGTACGGTCACCCGGCATCCGAGTGCGTGCGCGGCCCGGGCCGTCATCGTGGAGAGCTGGCCGCCGCCAATGATCCCGATGCGGACGGCGGCGGTTGGCGCGCCGCGCTGCTGCTCAAAGTTGCGGTCGATGACTTCGTGCACGTTGGCGTCAGAATTTATCGCGGCGCAGGACGCGAACGTCCGATTCATGCGCGACCATGGCGAATTTCGGAAAAAATTCCCGCTCAAGGCGCAGGAGCAGCTGTTCCGCCACGGCGGGTGCGACGATCACCTCGACCTGGATGTTGGCGAATTCCCGGATGTCGGCCGTGCGGCGGCCCTGACGGCCGTCGCCTTCCACGGTGAACAGGATGTAGCCATGGGCGCCGACTTCATCGAGCAGCTGTTGCAGCGGCTTTCGGGCGAGCGCCTCGCATATGATGGTGACTAGTTTGACGGCGTGCGTTGTCATTTCAGGAGACTAAATACCGGGCAAACGCGTAGTAGATCGGGATGCCGATCCCGACATTGAAGGGAAAGGTGACGGCGAGCGATGGGGTGAGGTAGAGCGCCGGATTTGCGTCGGGCAAAGACAGGCGCATCGCCGCCGGCGCGGCGATGTAGGAGGCGCTCGCAGCGAGGACGCCCATTAGGGTGGTGCCGCCGACGCTCAGGCCCGCATACTTGCCGACCACGACTCCGAGAAACCCGTGCAGCAAGGGCAGCACGATCGCAAAGGCGACGAGAAAGGGACCGACTTTCTTCAGGTCCTCGAGCCGCCGGCCGGCGACCAGGCCCATCTCAAGCAGGAACAGAGCGAGCACACCCTGGAAAGGACCAACGAAAAAGGGCTCAACCCGGTCCATGCCGGCCTTGCCGCAAAGCGCCCCGGCGACCAGGGTTCCGAACAGCAGGAACACGCTCCTCCCCAGCAGGGCCTCATGCAGTACCTTCCGGAGGGAGCCGCCGAAAATCCCGGGCTGCGGACCGAGCGACATCTTGCCGAGGACGACTCCCACCACGATGGCCGGCGACTCCATCACCGCGAGGAAGGCGGTGGCGTAATTCTCGTACGGCTCGTTGATGCCCTTGAGATAATTCGTCGCCGTGATGAAGGTAACTGCACTGACCGAGCCGTAGTGCGCCGCCACCGCCGCCGCGTCCACGGGCCGCAGGCGCCCGCCGAAGCGCAGCAGGGGATAAATCCAGAGCGGGATCACGGCGCCGAGCGCCATCGCCGCGACCGCGGGCAGGAACACGGTGGCAATGCCGGCCTCGCTGATCGCGACCCCGCCTTTGAAGCCGAGGGCCGCCAGCAGGTAGATCGTCAGGGTGACGTAAAGCGCCTCGGGAAACTTCAGGTCGCTCTTGAGCAGTGCTGCGATCAGCCCGAGGCCGAAAAACAGCACGGCGGGCGACAGCAGATTGGTGGAGATTGCCTGGATGATGTCGGTGGCCATGGGCTCAGTTCTGCCCGGCGGGCGTCTGGGGGCATGCGGGACCGGCCGGCGGCCGGGACCCCGGCCGGATGGCGGGCACGACGTCGTGGCGGATGGATCGGGCGGTTCGTGGGCTCATGCGCCCGCAGACTATCAACGAGCCGTTGTTATGAAAAACAGATTGTTCCTACAGGAACGTTCGGTAAAACCGAACATATGGACGCTGCACTCAAGACGCCGGAATGGCTGAATTTCCATCACCTCCGCAATTTTTGGATGATCGCCCGGCACCGGAGCATGGCGCGTGCGGCGGAGGCGCTGAACGTTTCGCCCTCTACCTTGAGCGAGCAGCTCCGGGAGCTCGAGGCATGGCTGGGCCAGCCATTGTTCGACCGCCGGGGCCGGCAGCTGCACCTGACCGGGGCCGGCCGGCTGGCGTTGCAGCACGCGGAGACGATTTTCGAGACCGGGCGGGACCTGCTGGCCCGGTTCCGGCAGTCGGGGCAGGGCGACCGGCGGGTCCTGCGCCTCGGCGCGGTCGGGCCGCTCTCGAAGAACCTGCAATTCGATTTCATCCAGCCGCTGCTGTCGGATCCCGCGGTGCGGGTGGTGGTGGTCGCCGGGCCACTGGAGGAGTTGTTGCGGCAGTTGCGGGAGCACCGGCTCGACCTCGTGCTGTCGAATTTCCCGGTGCGCCCGGACCAGGAGAGCGACATCTTCAATCACTTGCTAGGGGCGGTGCCGGTGTATCTGGTGGGAGGCCGGCCCGGGCGGCGCCCCCGCGGCGGGTTCTTGGCCGCGGTGCGTGGCCAGCCGCTCTTCCTGCCGAGCCACCAGAGCCACGTGCGGTTGGATTTCGACCTGATCATGGCCAAGGCGGGAATCGAGCCGGAGATCCGCGCGGAGGTGGATGACATGGCGCTGCTGCGCCTCCTGGCGCTGTCCGGGCAGGGACTCGCGCTGGTCTCAAAGATCGTGGTCGAGCGCGACATCCAGGCGCGGAAGCTCCAGTACGTGCAGCGGGTTCCCGGGCTGGTGGAAAAGTACTTCGCGCTCGCCGCCCGCAAGCGGTTCGAGAACGCATGGATCGGCGAGATCGTGGAGGCGTTCCGGGCCCGGCTGGTCGAACTCTCCGCGGGTTCGCGGGCAGCAAAAAGCCGGGAACGCTCAGGCGGTCCCGGCTTGGGAAATTGAGCGGGGCGCCAGGGGCGCCGCGCCGTGGATTACTGGGCCGGGGCCTCGGGCGCGGCGCCGTCGGCGGGCTGCTGGCCTTCCATTTCCTTCATCGCGGCCTTGCGCGAGAGGCGGACCTTGCCGGAGCGCTCGTCGATGCCGATGCACTTCACCCAGATCATGTCGCCCATCTTGACGACGTCCTCGGTGCGGCGCACGCGGAAGTCCGCGAGCTCGCTGATGTGGACGAGGCCCTCCTTGCCGGGGGTGCACTCGACGAAGCAGCCGAAGTCCTTCACGCCCGTGACACGGCCGTGGTAGAGCTTGCCGTTCTCGATCGGGGCGCCGCCGCCGCCGCCACCACCACCGGAACCGCCGCCGCAGAGACCGTCGATCTCGGCGATCGCGCGGTTCATGGCCTCGGCGTTGTTCGAGTAGACGAACACCTTGCCGGAGTCGTCCTCGGCGATGTCGATCTGCGCACCGGTCGTTTCCGTGATGCGGCGGATCGTCTTGCCGCCGGGCCCGATGAGCAGGCCGATCTTCTCGGGGTCGATTTGGATCGTCTGGATGCGGGGCGCGTACTTGGAGAGGTCCGTGCGGGGGGCGGGCAGGGAGGCGAGCATCGTGCGGAGGATCTCGATGCGGGCGTCGCGGGCCTGGAAGACCGCGGTCTTGGCGATCTCGAAGGGCAGGCCGTTGATCTTCAGGTCGAGCTGGAAGCCGGTGATACCCTTGGTGGTGCCGGCGATCTTGAAGTCCATGTCGCCGAAGTGGTCTTCCTCCCCGAGGATGTCCGTGATGGTGGTCCACTTGGTGATGGCGCCGTGGGCATCCATCTCGGTCATGAGGCCGCAGGAGATGCCGGCGACCGGGGCGATGATGGGCACGCCGGCGTCCATGAGGGCGAGGCAGCCGCCGCAGATCGAGGCCATCGAGGTCGAGCCGTTGGAGGCCATGATCTCGGAGACGACGCGGATGGAGTAGGGGAACGCATCCTCCGGGGGCAGCACCGGGACGAGCGAGCGCTCGGCGAGGGCACCGTGGCCGATTTCGCGGCGGCCGGGGCCGATGAAGCGGCCGGCCTCGCCGACGGAGAACGGCGGGAAGTTGTAGTGGAGGATGAAGCTCTTCGATTTCGAACCACCGGTGAGGCCGTCCATGTCCTGGGCTTCCTTGGTCGGCCCGAGAGTGACGATGGCGATGTTCTGGGTGTCGCCGCGCTGGAACATGGCGGAGCCGTGCACGCGGGGGAGGACGCCGACCTGCGCCTGGAGCGGGCGGAGGGACTTGGCATCACGGTGGTCGGAACGGACGCCCTTGGCCAGGACGGTGGCGCGGTACGCCTTGTACTGGAGGTCCTCGAAGACGACGTTGAGGTCGACATCGGTGAACTTGCCTTCGCCGAGCTCCTTGAGGAGGGCCGCCTTGGCCTCTTCCTTGAGCGCCTTCACGTTGGTCGTGCGGACGTTCTTCTCGAAGCCGAAGATGGCGGCGGAAACACGCTCAGCCGGGACGACACGCTCGATGATGGCGCGGGCCTCGGGGGTGGCGCCGACGAGCTTGAAGGTGGCCTTCGGTTTGCCGGCGAGCTTCTGGAGCTCTTTGATCGCGGCGATGATCGGCTGGATGGCCTCGTGACCGAACGCGAGGGCCTCGATGAACTTCTCCTCGGAGATCTGGTCCGCGGAGCCCTCGATCATCAGCATGTCCTTCGTGTTGCCGACGTAGATGAGGTCGAGCGACGAGGAGTACATCTGCTCGATAGTCGGGTTGGCGACGAACTTGTCGTCGATCAGCGCAACGCGGACACAGCCGATCGGCCCGTTCCACGGGATGTCGGAGATGGCGAGGGCGGCGCTGGCGCCGTTGACCATCGAGATGTCGGAGTCGTTGATCAGGTCGGCCGAGAAAAGCTGGCCGATGATCTGCACTTCATTGAGGAAACCCTCGGGAAAGAGCGGGCGGCAGGGACGGTCGCAGAGGCGGGAGATGAGGATCTCGCGCTCGGAGGGACGGCCCTCGCGCTTGAAGTAGCCGCCGGGGAAACGGCCGGCCGCGGCGTACTTGTCGCGGTAGTCGCAGGTGAGCGGGAAGAAGTCCTGGCCCGGGCGCATGGTCTGCGCGGCGCAGGCGGTGACGAAGACGTTGGTCTCGCCCACGCAGACATTGACGGCGCCGCCGGCGAGCTGGGCGATGGAGCCGGTGGAGAAGGTCATCCCAATGCCGGGGACGGTGACGGAGTGTTTCTGATTCATATGCTTTCTTGATTACGGATTACGGACAATGTGCCGCCGGATAGATGGGACCGGGGCTGCGGCACGCGCCCTGAGGTCCGGGTTTTCCCGTTGCGGGAAATGCAGCGGGCCAATGTGGCCCCACTGCGGTTGGGTTTGGTTCTTGGAACCGCCCTGGTCACCTCGCCCATACGCGAGAGATTTCTGTTTGTCGCCTTGGCCGGATTGGGTCCGGCGGGAAGAGGCAAACAGAAATGTCCCGGTCTGGATTCGAGTGTCGTAACGACAACGGGCGATCCGCGGATCGGATCGCCCGTGTGGCTAAAGCGTTATTTGCGGAGGCTGAGCTTCTGGAGCATCTCGGAATACTTCGGAAGATCGTGCTTCTTGAGGTAGTCCAGCAGCTTGCGACGGCGGCTGGCCATCTGAAGGAGCCCGCGGCGGGAGTGGAAGTCCTTGCGGTGCGTGCGCAGGTGCTCGGTCAAGTGATTGATCCGGGCGGTGAGCAGCGCGATCTGGACCTCGCTCGAGCCGGTGTCCTTCTCGTGGGTTTTGTACTGGGCGATGATTTCGGGTTTAACGACTGTGGTAGACATGGTTTAGTGTTTGAGTTGCACGACTGTAGGGGCCCTCAGGCGACCCGTGGCGCCCGCTTCCACCCCCCCCGAAAGGGGAGCTTCCGCCGGCACCACCGTTCCAATCCCGCGGAAGCGGGACCAGTCATGGTGGAAGTCCACAACCGATGGACTTTCACTAACGCAAGGAGCCACCATCCGCGGCGCGCCGGGGCCCGGCAAGCGTATTTTTCGGGGGTGAAACCCACCGCCTGCCCCAAAACTAGGGGGTGTCGTAGACCTCGACCAGCCCGATGCCGGAAGTACCGTTGAGGCCGGAAAGCTGGGCCGTGTACACTCCGGGCTGCAGCGTGACGAGCATGGCGGCATCCTTGGAATCCGTGGGGAGCGCGGCCAAGCCAACCGCGGCAAAGGCACTGGAAAGGAGCTGGCTGCCACCCCAATTGTCATTCGTCAGGATGCGCTGGCTGCTGGAATTATAGATCTCAAGCACGGGGTCCGCGATCGCCGTGCTGACCCCGGCCTGCAGGAGCGCCGGGCCGATGCCGCGGATGATCAATGTCTTGGGGCTCTCGCCGGCGACGACCAGCCCCACGATCAACACACCGGATCCCGGTGTGATGGCACTGCGGACGGACAACGCATTCAAGCGGCCGGAGCCGCCCGGCGGATCGGAGTCATAGGCTTCCATCAGGGCAATGCCGCTGCTGCCCAGCGTGGTGACTTGGGCGGTATAGATGCCGGAATTGAACCGGGAGAGTAGCGCGGCATCGCGTGAGCCGATGACGAGCGGGCCCAAGCCGACCGCACTGAAGGCGCTCAGCGTCGCAGGGGCCCCGTCCCAATTATCGTTGCTGTCGATCAACTGGCCGGAGCCGTTGAAAATTCGCAGCACGGGATCGTCCAGGGCGTTGCCCACGCCCAGCAGCGTCAAACCCGGGCCGATGCCCCGCAGGACGAGGGACTTGGTGTTGTTGCCCGACACCACCAGACCGGCGATGAGGGTCTGGTCCCCGGCCCCGGTCACGCTGCGGACGGAAAGGGCGCGCAGTCGTCCGGAGCCAAGGCTGACAAACGCCAGGTTGCTGCTGGCGACGCCAAGGTCGTTGCTGGCCTGCACCGAATACGCGCCGACGTCATTGGCCGTGACGCTGCTGAACGTCAGGGTCGACTGGGTGGCCCCGACAATGGCCGTGCCGTTGCGGTACCATTGGTAGCGCAGCGGAGTGGCTCCGCTGGCGCCGACACTCAGGCTCACGCCGCCGCCGGGCGCCGCGTTTTGCGTGGCCGGCTGCGCGGCGATCGCAGGGAGGCCGGCGCCGGGAGCCGAGAGCACGAAGGCGTTGCTCGTCACCGGGCCGGAGGCGTTCCTGACCTCCGCGGTATAGCTGCCGGTGTCCGCGGAGCTGAAGGAGGTGAGGGTGAGCTCGCTCCCGATCGCATCCGGAAGATAGGTGCCGTTCCGGGTCCAAAGGTAGGTCATGGGTCCGGTCCCGGTGGCCGTGACGCGCAGGGTAGTCGACTGGCCGAAGCCAATCGTGGTGTTTGCCGGCTGCTGGGTGATGACGGGCACGGCGGTAGACAGGTTGAGATTGAGGCGATGCACGGCCGCCGCGAACGCCTGGAGGTTCACGGCGCCGAAGGGGCCGTCCAGGACCCGCATCCGGCTTTCGAAGGTGGGACGATAGAATCCGGTGGCGCGGAATTGGGAGCCTTCGTACATGCCCACGGTGGCGGGATTCGCCGGCCGCTCGCTGGGCACGGGGGTTGCCGGAAAGATGAAGTGCTTCCACGGCGAAGTCTCGCGCGTGGATTGCTGGGTGGAGTTGGGGTACTCCCGCGGCGGATAGATCGGTACCGCCTGGGCGTCGACATACTCGTCGCCCAGGAGGGCGAACGTGTGCCCCAGCTCGTGCAGCATGATGGCGAGCGCGCTGGGGTGGTTGGAAACCACAGCGATCGATCCGCCGGCGCCCCCATACTTCGTCGAGTTGACCAGCATGATCGCAAGGTCGTAGTCCGGGACAAACTGGCTGAGCAGGGTCAACGCCCGGTTGCGTCCCGCGTTGGTGCCAAACGCGAGCAACCGGTCGATGCCCGAGACATTGAACGTGGTGCTGAAGTAGGTGTCGCGGGTGATGTTGTTCACCGGGTCGTCGGTCCCGGATTCGGCGCTGGGGGCAAAGATCGCAAACGCGTTGATGGAGGTACTGAAGCGGTTCCACGACTCGTCGTTCAGCATCCCGGCCAGCAGGGTGCCGGCATCGGTGTTGAATTTGGCGGCCTCGGCCGCGGTGTAACCGTCGCCCAGTAAGGCGATGTTGATCCGGTTGGCCCGCGGGCCGGTGTCGCGCAGCTGGGTGACGCTCTGCGCCCCGAGGTGCGCCGCGGATCCGCCCAGCAGGATGAGCAGCAGCTTGAAGACCGTTAATCTCATGGCAGGATGTGTGATCCCAGCGCGCGCCGCACGGCGTTCCCCGCGGCATCGGGCAGGACTTCGGTGAAGACGATGCGCGAGGCGGGCAGATCGTCGGGCAGGCGCAGCAGGAACGATCCCTCGGGCAGGCTCAGGGCCACCGGGACGAGGCGTCCGGGCCGGGTGGCGTCCTCCACTTCCGTCTGCAGCCAGAGCGGGTGATCGAGGGATCCCGCGTAGACCCGCTCACCGGTGGCGGAGAAGACCTCGAATTCGAGCCGCGGGCGGTGATCGAGACCGGTGGCGCCTTGATCCGGCCGGTCGCTCGGGTCGTGGTTTTCAGCCGGGGGCCGGTCGCGTCGAAGTCAAAGAGGTGGGCGCGCAGCCGGAACGCGGGTTCGCCGTTGCCGGTCCCGGTGATGGCCGGTGCGGCAGCGGGCGCCGGGCTGGATGCAGGCAAGGCCGGCTCGTTGGTCGCGGCTCGCACCGGCGCGGGCGATTGGCCGGCCGGGGTGGTGGAGTCGCAGCCGCGCGGCGCGACGAACGTGAGCAACCCGAGGAGCAGGAACAGCAGCGCGCCCAGCGATTGTTTGCCCCGGCGCTTCATCGCTCAACCCGCCCGCAGCTGGATGATCTTGATGCCGGCGCAGCCGGGGAGCTTCTTGACCCGCTCCAAGAGGGTAGCGCGGTGGAAGAAGAGCTCGTTCCGGACCACCGCGTGGGCCGCGAGGACCACCAGCTTGCGGCCATCCTGCTCCAAGCGGGCGGCATGGGAGTAGGAGGCGTTGGCCGCGCCGACCAGTTCGACCCAGTGGTCCCGGATGGTCTGTTCGGCGGAGTCGCGGCCGATCTGGTACTTGCCGAGGAGTTCGTCGAGCACCCCGGCCATGCCGACCGTGGGCCGGAGCTTTTGGTAGCGAGGGGTTTCCGGCGGGATATTGCGCAGGTCACCGATCAGTTCCTCGGCGGTCCGGCTGAAATGATGGGGTTCCTTGGGGGGCATCGGGATCAAGCCACGGAAGGATGGCCGCAAAAAGGCGCAAAAAGAGCCATGGGCTTCGCGAGAAGGACTTCCGCGCGCCTATGGGCGCAATGGAGACCTGTCCGCAGCCCCGAACCCTTCGTGCCTTTTCGTGGCCCAAATTCGATTGGGGTCCTCATGGCTTGGGGTCGCGCTGGTTTTCCAATTCGTACAGCCGGCTGTAGCGCACCAAGGCCCCGAAAGCCGTGGCCCAGGCAATGTAGAGGCCGGGGTAGCCGTCGAGAAAGCCGAGACGGAGCACATAGGCGCGGAAAAAACGCCAGGCGGGGCGCAGGATCGCGGCTCCCGCCGAGAAGCGCCCGCCCTTCGCCTGCTGCTGCTGCAGGAAGAGGTCGGCGAACGGGTTGATCTTCGCGACATGGCTCGAGAGCGTCGGGAAAGAAAAATGGTGCAGGTCGCCGCGGAGGGTCGCGATCGGTCCGTCACACTCGAGCTTCTCGTGGACAAAGGCGTCACCGCCCCAGCGCGCGCGGTCGCGGCGGAAGAGGCGCAGGCTGAGATCGGGGTACCAGTCGCCGTGGGTGATCCAGCGGTCAATGAACCAGACCTTGCGCGGGAAACGCGCTGCGGCGAAGCGTTCGTGGTCGCCGGCGAAGAAACGGAGGAGGTCGGACTTGAGCGCCGGCGAAACCTCCTCATCGGCATCGAGCGAGAGCACCCAGGGTTGGGTCGCGAGGGCCGCGGCGGCGTTTTTGCTGTCGCGGAATCCCTGCCAGGGGAGGAGGTGCACGGCGGCGCCGGATTTCTTGGCGACCGCCTCGCTGCCATCGGTGGTGTCGTTCAGCACCACCACGATCTCCGTCACCCAGCCCTGCACGCTCGCGAGGCAACGCGGGAGGTTTTTCTCCTCGTTCCGGGCGATGATCACGACGGAAAGGGGGATGGCGGTATTGGAACTCACGGGGACGGCCCGACGTTGTTGACGAGATTCGCCGTGGCGTAAAGGCGGGGTTGGGGAGGTCAGGTTCATCCAAGGTAGGGGCCGACGTCCCGGCGGCCCGGGTTTGAAAGGTAGGGGCGCGTGTCCCCACGTGCCCTCCGGAAGGACGGCTGGGGACAGTCGTCCCAACCCCAATCCGGCCCGCCGGGACGTCGGGCCCTACCTTTTCCCGAGCAGCGAGCGTGGAATCTGGTAAAGATAACCGCAGGACCGCCACGCCCGCACCAACGCCTTGCGGGCCTCGCCGCCGCGGCCGATGACGGCGTTCAACCCGGCGGCCAGCGTAAAACCGGTGGCCTTGAGCAGGTTTCCGGGCAGCCGCGACAGCAGATAGCCGGCGGCGGCGCCTTCGCTCACCCGGTCGATCACACGTGAGCGCGCCGAGTCGAAGGCGTGCCGACGCACATAGGCGAACGTCGTGCGCCCGGCGGGCATCTGGTGCTGCACCACCGCGGCCGGCGCGAACCAGATCTCCCGGCCGGCGGCGCGCAGTTTCCGCGTGAGCACGTTCTCGTCGCTGCTGAATTGCTTGCCGCTCTCGCGGGTGACGGCGGTGTCGAACAGGCCGATGCCCACCAGCGCCTCGCGCCGAAACGCGAGGTTGGCACTCATGGGCACTTGCCCGTCCCGCGTCGGCCCCGCGTCGGGACGCAGCGCCTGCGGGCCGTGGAAGCCGCGCACCCAGTCGGGACATCCCTCGGGAAAAACCGGCACGACCTCGCCGCCGACCGAGGCGATGCGGCCCGCGGTGTCGGCGACAAACGGCGCCACCATCTCGCGGAGCCAGTCCGGCCGGACGAGGATGTCATCGTCGCCAAAGACGAGGATCTCGCCGGTGCTCTCGTTCACCCCGCGGTTGCGGGCGAAGTTGGCGCCCTGACGAGTCTCGAGGACATGCCGCGGGGCCTTTTTGGCGGCGGCGAACTCCGCGACCACCGCCTTGGTCTCGTCGGGCGAGTTGTTGTCCACGACCACGATCTCGAAGCAATCCGCCGGGTAATCCTGTGTGACCAGAGTCAAGAGCGTCTCGCGCAGCCACCGTGCCCGCCGGTAGGTCGGGATGATGATGGAGACGGTGGGGGGCATGGCGCCGGTTGAGGTTTTAAGGGGAAGGCTGAAGGGTGGATCCGGTAACGCGAGGAAAGGGGATTTCCGGCTCTTAAACTTCAACTTTCAACTTCGACTGGCGCGCCACGATCTGCAGGACGCGCCATACCCAGCCGCTTGGCAGGAAACTCAACGGGATGCGCCGGAAGCGCAGCGTGCGCGCCAAGATGGCGGGCTTTTCCGGAAACCGCCGGGAGTACGCGCGCGCATCGCGACCACTGTAGAACCGCGCGAGCCAGAGGGCCAGCGACCGCCGGCCGAGCTGGTCGATCGCCACCTGGCGGCGCAGCAGGTGGACCTGGCGGAGCATGTTTGGCCAAGTGCGCGCGGTCCATTGCTCGGGATTGCGGCGATAGAAGGCGGCGACACAACGCACGACATCCACGGCACCGGCGCAGTTGAGGCGGTACCAGAACTCGTAGTCGGCGAGCGGGCCGTGGCGGACATCGAACCCGCCAAGGCGCAGGGCCAGCTCGCGCGGGAACAGCACCCCGGGAAACGGCGTGAACGAGCTCTTGATGAAATGGACCGGCAGGTAGGGGCGGACCGTGGTGAGATCCGCGGGCCTCGACAGTGGGGGGGGCGTCTCGCCCTGGACGACCCGCGTGCAGACCGCGGCGAGGCCGTCGCGCAGGCGCGGCACCACGGCGTCGAGGTACCACGGGTAAAGGGTGTCGTCCTCGTGCAGCACCATCATCCATTTGCCCCGGGCCTGGCGGATGCACTCGTTCCAATTCGCGACGGGTCCGCGCCGCGGTTCGTTGCGGATGTAGCGGAAGCGGTCTGCGGGGTATTTTGCCACGGCCGCCGCGGTGGAGGGGAGACCGCCGTCGTCGCAGACCACCACCTCGTAGTCCGCGCCGGTCGTCTGCGCGGCGATGCTGGCGAGGGTCTCGGCGAGCATCTCCGGCCGGTTGTAGGCGGGGATGCCGAAGGTGATCAGGGGTTCGCCGGGCATCGCACGATCATGGTTTCACACAGAGACACAGAGGGCACGGAGGAAGGGAATGACGAATTCCGAATGAAATCGATCGGTGGTTTGGGTCTCTGTGTTCTCAGCGTCTCTGCGTGCCACCATTCTGGGTGCCTTGCAGTTTTTCCCGCACGGCCACGACCACGCGGTCGACCGTGATGTTGCGCACGCAGAAGTTCCGGTACGAGTCGCCCGGCACGCACTGGTTCGCCGCGACACACGCCGTGCAGGGGAGGGGGGGCTGGAGCAGCGTGTGACCGGCGCCGACGGGCGCGAACGGCACGGGATTCTGCGAGCCGAAGAGCGCGACGACGGGGGTGCCGACGGCGGCGGCGACGTGCATCGGGCCACTGTCGTGGCAGAGCATGAGGTCGAACTGGGCGGCCAGCGCGGCGAACTGCGGCAGGCCGAGGGCGGCGTTGATCGTGACGACATGCGACTTGGCGGCCGCCTTGATGCGCGCCACGGCGTCCTGCTCGCCGGGTCCGGCGATGACAAACACCTGGGCATTGAGCTCGTCCTGCACGCGGTCGCAGACCTGCGCGAAGTTTTCCGCCGGCCACATCCGGAAGGCGCTGCGGCTGCCGGGATGGAGCAGGATGCGCCGGCCGCCGCCGCGGATGAGCTGGCGCGCCGAGGCGACATCGGCCTCGCGGGGCACGAGGCGCACCTCGCGGCTGGTGATCGGCACGCCCGCGGGGGCGAGGGCGGAGAGGTAGTACTCGATGATCGAGCGGTGCTCGTGTTTTGCCGGATCGGACTGCACGGCCGCGGTGTAGACCCAGGGCCAGGCGTGCCGCACGTACCAGAGCGCAACGCGAACCGGCGCGCCCGTGAGGCGGGTGATGAGGGCGGTGCGCTCGGTGTTGTCGAGGTCGAGCACGTGGGTGTAGCGCCCGCGGCGCAGCCGGCGGATGAAGCCGGCCCATTCGCCCAATCCCCGCGGGAGCACGAGGGTCTCGTTCACATCGGGATTGAGCGCGAGCAGCGGGGCGAAGGCCGGCTCGGCCACCGCGTCGATCCGGGCGTCGGGCCAGTGCAGCCGCAGGTTCCGGAACACCGGCCCGAGCAGGACGATGTCGCCGAGATACCGGCGGCGGATGACGAGGACGCGCTGGCTCATGAGCAAGAAACCGGGTTGGCCGCAAAAAGGCGCAGAAGGCGCAAAACGATCCCGGGCATGATTGGCCACGAGAAATACGAAGATTTCCTTGGCTGCGGCTGACACTGCATTGCGCCGATAGGCGCGCGAAAATCAACGTCGCGAAGCCAGCGTCTCTTTTTGTGCCTTTTTGCGGCCAACCTTCCGTGGGTTCGGGTTTCTTCCGAACCTCCGCGCTCTCTGCGTCTCTGCGTGAAACCGGTTTGAAAATGATCATCCGGAGTTTGGCACGCAGAGACGCAGAGGGCGCGGAGCCTGAGGATTTGGGGAAGCAAGGCGGGGCCAGTGTTTTCCCTGCGCGGAACCGGTCAAGGTGGTTCCGGCTTGGCGGCAAGCCGGCAGACCCGCACGTTTGCGCGCATGAAATACGTCGAGCCCGCCTGGCTGCCGCCCCCCGAGCAGCGTCGCACCGACTACTACGCCCACCTGCGGCGAGAGATCATCGAGGCCGTGCCCGAGGGCTGTGAGGTGATTCTCGATGTCGGCTGCGGCAAGGGCACGCTCGGCCGCTGGTTCAAGGAGAACGGCGTGGCTCAGGTTTGGGGCGTGGAACTGATGGCGGGCCCGGGCGAGGCGTCGAAGCAGTGGCTCGACCGCGTCGTGATCGGCAACGTGGAGCAGACGGCGCTGCCGTTCCCGGCCGGATCGGTCGACTGCATCATCTGCGCGGACCTGCTCGAGCACACCGCCGATCCGTGGATTGTCGTCGCGAACCTGAAGAAACTGCTGAAACCCACCGGCTGCATCATCGCGAGCATCCCCAATGTGGGTTTCCACCGGAACATCCGCCGCATGATCCGCGGCCAGTGGCTTTACACCGACGAAGGCCTGCTCGACCGCACCCACCTGCGCTTCTTCACCTTCCAGACCATCGAGGAAATGTTCGCCCGCAACGGCATGGCGATCGAGGCCGTCTTCAAGAAAGTCGACGCCGGCGTGAACATCCGCGTCCTCAACGCCCTCCTTCTCGGCTACCTCCGGCACACGCTGTATCTGCAGTACATCGTGCGCGTGCGGATCATGTCCTGAGGGACGGGGTGAAAAAGCTTCGGACGGCGATTTGCCCTGGCAGGGAGGTTGCTTGCCAGAACGGAGTCCTCAGCCGGTCTTCTCTGCGCTCTCTGCGGTCTCTGTGTGACACCCTCCGAAAGCATGGCCGTGGTTCATGACGCGCCCCGCACTTGCCAAGCGGCGCGGCGGCGCACCAACCTCGCGTTTTCGCCGTCATGTCGTCCATCGTTCCGCTTCCCCTTGGTCAGCGCATTCCGTCCTCCGTGCACGCGGTGTCGTGCAGCCTGCCGACGATGCGCGCGGTGCGGGGCTATGAGGAGAAGGACCCGGAGGTCGTTCGTCACCTGACCTCGGGGTACCCGCGTTTTGTCGTCCACCCGCTCCTGCGCGAGCTCGCGGAACATCTGGCCAAAACCAGAGGGCTCACGGGTCAGACGCTCTGGCTGACCTCGTCCGCGCGGACGGCCCAGGCACTCGCGGCACAACTCAAGGATGTTCCGGGTGTGACGCTGCTCGATCCCGCCGTGCCGGGCGTGGCCCATCCGGCCAGCTCCGATGTCGCGGGCCGCGCCAAGGTTTTCCTCCAGAACGTCGGCGGCTTCATGTCGTCGCGTTGTGCCGAGGACCACCTCGTCCGCCTCGGGGTGCGTGCGTCCGCCGCGCCCGAGAAGCTCTACTTTGGTGATCCGCTGGGGGAGATCCACCGCGTGCTGCGCCCGGTCTTCCCCGGCTGCGCTCCGGCCGATCTGCATCTCGCGCACTGCGGCATGAGCGCCATCCAGGCCGCGTTCCAGGCCGCGTCCGCGTTGCAGGCCGCCCGGGGCCGCACGATCTGGGTGCAACTGGGCTGGCTCTACCTCGACACCATCGCGATCCTGAAACGATTCACCGCGACGCCGACGGACTACGTTCACCTGCCCAACATCTTCGACCACGCCGCGCTCGAACGGCTCTTTGCCGCGCAGGGCTCGCGCATCGCGGGCATTGTTACTGAGCTGCCCACCAATCCGCTGGTGCAGACTCCCGACGTGCCGCGACTCGCGGAACTCGCTCGCGGCCACGGGGCGATGGTGATCCTGGATCCCTCGGTGAACTCGGTGTTCAACCTCGACGTGCTGCCGCACGCGGACGTCGTCGTCGCGAGCCTTACGAAGTACACCGCCAGCGAGGGCGACCTGACCGCCGGGCTGGTGGTGATCAACCCGACCTCGCCGCACGCCGCCGAGCTGCGGCGCGACATCCCGCCGTGGCTCGATCCGCTTTACTCGCGTGACCTCGCGCGGCTCGCTTTCCAGATCGGCGAAAGCTTGGCGGTGATGGCACGGATCAACGACAGCACGCCACGCATCGTGGATTTCCTCTCCGCCCAACCTGCGGTGAAGGAAATTTACTGGGCGCTGCGGGGCGACTCCTGCGGCAACTATTACCGGCTCGCCCGCGGTCCGAAGGCGGTCGGCGGCATGATTACTTTCACCCTCCGCATCCCGCTGGAGAAATTCTACGACCGGCTGCGACTGGCCAAGGGCCCGAGCTTCGGGATGAAGACCACGCTGATCAGCCCGTTCATGTACCTCGCGCACTACGACCTCGTGACGACCCCCGCGGGCCGCGCCGAGCTCGCCGCGAGCGGGATCGATCCCGATTTACTCCGGCTTTGCATCGGCACCGAGCCGGTCGAGGAGATCATTGCCGCGCTCGCCGAGGCGCTGGGATAAATCGGTTTTTTAAAAACCGCGAAGAACGCGAAGGTCCGCGAAGAAACGTCAATCGGCCCTTGCTTCCGGCCTGCGGGTCTAAGCCAAGGAGGCTTCTTTCGGTCGTGGTACGTTTCGGAACTGTAGGAGCGGCTTTACGCCGCGATCGGTC
>CAMDOO010000038.1 GCA_945903545.1 Opitutus sp. GAS368
CGGACTCTGCGTGAAAAACTTCAGGGGAGATCATATTCCACTCAGGGTGCGGAGCAGGCGGGCGTTGTCGGCTGCGCTCTTCACCGCGATACGGACGCAGTGGGTCCCGAGGCGAGGGCTCATTGATGCGGCGTTACGAACGAAGACCCCTTCGCCCCGGGCGGCCTGGACGACCATGGCGGCATCTGGTCCGGCGGACGGCAGGTGGCAGAGCAGGAAGTTCGCGATGCCGGGGAGGACATCCCAGCCGAGGGTGGCGAGTCCGGCGGCGAGCTCGCGCCGCAGGTCGTGGGTCTCGGCGTAGCGTGCCGCATAGTAGCCCGGATCCTGCAGGGCGCGAACCGCCGCCACTTGGGCGGGCAGGCTCACGACCCACGGTGGCGTGATGGCGCGGAGGGCCTCGAGCTGGTGACGCCCGCCGCAGAGGTAGGCCGCGCGGGCCCCGCTCAGGGCGTACACCTTGGACATCGATTTGCAGACGATCACGTTCTCGCTGGCTGCGGCGAAGCCCTCGATCGACTCGGAGATTGGAAGCCCGTGCTTCGCTGAAGCCCCGCAGGGCGCGACCGTTGAGGCGGTCGCGGCGTATTCCACGTACGTTTCATCGACCCAGACGCGCGTGGTCCATGGGACCCGCGCGAGGATGCGTTCCAATTCACGCCCCGGGATGTGGCGGCCCGTCGGGCTGTTGGGATTCACGAGCACGACAAGATCATAGCGGTCGGCCAGGGCGGCCTCGAGGCACTGGAGGTCGACGGCATAGCCCTGTTCACGGGTCAGGGTCAGCCGGTCCACGCGGCACCCGATGACTTTCTCCAACACGTGCGCGTACTCGCCGTAGGTGGGATCGAGGATCAGGACTTGGGAGTCGGGGGTCAGCCAGTGCCGGAGCGCGCGGAAGATCAGGTCCGATGAACCCCCGCCGGGCAGGATGTTCCAAGGGGCCACTCCCCGGGCGGCGGCGATCTCAGTGATCAGGCCGTCGCAGCTGGTGGGCGGGGAGGTCCGCAGGAGCCACGGCAGGTGCTCATTCAAGGATGAGATCACGCCGGGCGCCGGAGGGAACCACGCGTCGAGCACGTCGGCATTGAGGATCGTGCGGCTGCGCTCGAGGTGATCGAAGCGCTCGCCGATTGCGTCGAAGAAGGCCCCGCCGTGAAAACACGGCGCGGGCGGATGGAAGGGGAAGGCCAGGCGCCAGTCCGTGCGTTCGCAGAGCCGGTCGAGGAGACCGTGGTACTCGGCCGCGCTGGCGCGGAGCTCGGCGGTGTCGCCCACCATCAGGTCGTAGGTCACCGCTCCCGAGCGGGTGGAGTGTCCGGTCGGGCGCAGGCCCACGCGGGCGTAGAGGCCCGCGATCTCGCGGCGGCCGATCACGACGATGCGCGTTCCGCCGTGCGATTCGACCCAGCGCAGGGCCGCGTACATCAGCAGCGTGGCGATCTCACTGCCGCGGTGGGAGCGCGGCACGGTGAGGAGGCGCACCTCCCAAAGGCCGTCGTCCACCGTGAAGGGCAGCTGGGCCCGCGGGAAATACTTGTCGATCGAGTAGGCCGGGCTGCCCGGGGGCGTGAGGCTCACGAAGCCGCCCACGGCACCGCCGATCCGGGCGACGAGGTTGAGGTTGTAGGCGTCGAGCGCGTCGGCGAGGCGCCCGGCGGGGTTGGCCGTGTGCTGGCCGAGTTCGAGGGCGTAGACCTCGTGGCGGAGCGCGGCGATGTGCTCGCGCTCAGGCGCCGTGGCGAGCCCCACGCAATAACGGGCAGTTTCCGTGGTGCGGGCAGTGGGGGTGATCGTGGTGGCATTCATGGGAGGAGGGGGGCGGGAAAGGGCGGATCTGCCTGGACCATGCGCATTCGATGAGCCGAAAAGATCATGCCCCGGTCCAAAATTTCCCGTTTTTCTGATTCCCGGATGATTTCACGCCGAGACACAGAGGGCGCGGAGCCCAAGCCGTTGGTTTTGGATTTCGGCTGTCCTCTTCCGGTCTCCGTGAACTTCGTGTCCCTGGGTGAAACCACATCCGGCGGATCGGGGTCATCGCGGCCGGCCCCGCGGGCAAGCCCTGCCTTACTTCTCTGCCAGGGCGCGAGTGATGGCGGACTCGAGCTCGGCGCCGCGCAGGTCGCGGCCGATGATGCGGCCCGTGGGGTCGAGGAGGTAGGTGGCGGGGATGCTGTTCACGCCGTATTTCACCGCCAATTTGTTGTCCCAATGGCCGCCGTCGAAGAACTGTGGCCAGGTCATGCCATGCTGGCGCGTGAACTGGGCGACGGTGCTGCCCTCGCCGCGCCGGTCGAGGCTCACGCCCACGATCGCAAAGCCCTGGGTCCGGAATTTTTGGTAGGCCCGCACCACGTTGGGCGCCTCGGCGACGCACGGCCCGCACCAGGTGGCCCAGAAGTCGACGAGCACCACCTGGCCGCGCAGCGCGGCGAGCGAGAGCGGGCGGCCCTCGTGGTCCTTTTCGGAAAAGTCCGGGAAGACCGCGCCGACGACCAGGCCGGCGCGCGCCTGCTCCGCCGCCACGCGCCGGTCGATCGCGGCGATGATGGAGTCGACCTCGGTGGCGAGGGTGGAGCCGGGGAACTCGGTTTTGATCCGCCGGATCAGGGCCCGGCTGCGCTCGGGCGCACCCAGCTCAAGGAACAGGCTGCCCTGCAGTGCGAGCACCTGGGTGGCTTCCTCGGGACGGTCCTGGCGGCTGGCTTTGAAATGGGCTTCGAGCCCGGCGAGTTCCGTGGCGAAGTCCGCCTCGGTCCTGCCCCCGCCGGAGAGGCGGGTCTGCACGGCCTTGAGCAGGCGCTCCATCTCCGGGCTGAGCTCGGCCTCGGCGACGGCGGTCTTGGTCAGGGTCGTGCTGCGCGTGCGGACGAAACCGGCCGTGAGCGCGCCGAGGAGGAGGGCGAAAACGAAGGCGACGGTGATCCGGGTGCGGGGGGACATGAGATCCGGATGGTTTCTTACAGGAGGGCACGGAGAAAACGGAGGAATTTATCTCTCAGTCCCCAGTCCCCAAAACCATCGCGGCCGGGTCGTCGACCCAGCCCTACCTTCGATCACTTTTTGGGAGGGCCTGGTCGAGGGCGGCGGCGAGGGCGGGGCCGCGGAGGTTCTTGCCGATGATCTTGCCGTCGCGGTCGAGGAGGTAGGTGGCGGGGATGCTGTTCACGCCGTATTTCGCCGCGAGTTCGTTCTGCCAGTACTTGCCGTCGAAGAACTGCCGCCAGGGCATTTCCTGGTCCTGGGTGAACTTCGCGAACCGCGGGCCGTCGCCGGCGCGGTCGAGGCTGATGCCGACGATCTCGAAGCCGCGGGCATGGTAGTCCTTGTAGGCCTTCACGACCGTCGGCAGCTCGGCGATGCATGGGCCGCACCACATGGCCCAGAAATCGACGAGCACGACCTTGCCGCGATAGTCCTGCAGCGCGAGCGGCTTGCCGGTGGAGTCGTTGACGGCGAAGAGCGGGAAGGCGCTGCCGACCTTGAGCGCGCTCTGGATGCGCATCACGGCCGCCTGCGCTTCAACCTGCGCGATCTCAGCATCCATCTTCGCGGCGTACTCGCCTTGAGGGAAGTCCACCTTGATTTTCCGGAAGGCGGCGAGGGCCTGGTCGGGATCCTCCAGCACCTCGAGGTAGAGCATGCCTTTCATGAGCAGGACCACGGCGACATCGTCGGACTTGTCACTTTGGTACTTGGTCAGCAGGGCATCGAATTCCCGGAGCTCGGGCGCCATGGCCTCGGCGGTGGTCTCGCCCTTCTTGATCTTGGTCTGGACCTTCTGGACGAGTTTTTGGAATTCGCCTTGGATCGGCTTGGGAACGCTGGCGGCGGATAACGGGCTGGTGGCGAGGAGGCCGGTGAGCAGGGCGGCGGCGAAGAGACGGATTTTCATGGGGAAAAGGGGGCGCGGATGGGTCGCCGTGGCCGCGGCGGCGGATGGCGGGATTGAGCAAGTTGCCACCGCGTTGTTTTTCAAGCGGAGAAGCGATCACCGTTTGTGACCCGGGCGGGGGGCGGACCGCCGGCGGTGACTGACGGGCACGGGAGTGCGGGAAGAGGGGCGGGCTTCCGCCTCGGTTTCGTCGAGGATGACGAGGCCGACCAACAGGCCGATGATGATGGCAGCTAAGATCATGGGGAAGGGAGCGGCGATGCTTCAAAAGGCCCTTGCGAGCTTCATGGCCGGGGTGGAGGCGGGTTCGCGGTCGAGCCAGGCGGTTTCGTGGGCGGAAGCCCGCGCGCCCAAGGCCAGGGCGAGAAGGACGAGGACCAGCACGGCGATGGCGATGATCCGGGGTAGTTGGGAGGAGGGTGAAACCGTGTTCATACCGCGGTCCATGCGGACGAAGTGCGGCAAAAGGATCATGGTCCGCGCCGCGCGGGCAGCGCGGACATCTGGGGCGCTTAAAAATACTGTAGCCGGGGTCGGCGACCCCGGTTTGGCATGCGTCACGCGTGATCCGCCTGCACCGGGGTCAACGACCCCGGCTACAGTATTACTAAAGTGGCCCTATTTCCGGAGGAACGGGGCGAACTGCGGATGCGCGTCGCGCCAGATCCGGAGCTCGGCGGACCAGCGCTCGACCTCGTCGGGCCGGCCGAGCGCGAGGGAGAGGTCCATCAGGTCCTGCAAGCCCCGGCCCAGCCAGAGATGGTGGGGCAGCGGCATGACGGCCTCACGCCGTTTCATGCCCTCGTAGCCGGAGCGGAGCGGCTCCTCGGCGGCGGCGAAATTTTTCAATCCGGCGAGCGCCGCGCCCCACAGGCAGGCCGCATGGAAGGTGCCCCAGTCGTCCGGCCGCGTGGAGCTCCGGAGTTGGTGACACTCGCGGGCGGCGATCTCGGCCTCGGCGAACTTGCGTTCCTCCAGCAGCACCACGGCGGAGAGGGCGCGGAAGTAAGCCTGCTGCCAGGCGTCGCCGGGCTGGTGGACATGGGTGATCTTGCGCAGCTCAAACAGCAGCGACTCGATCTCGGCGAGCGTGCCCTGCTGGCTCAGGATGGTGTTGAGACGGTCGGCGGAGGCGACGCTGCCGGAGGATTTCAGGCGTTCGCGGATCGCCGAGGCCTCGGTGTAGAGCTTGATGGCCTCGAGTACCTTCGTGGGCATGTCCTCCCGCACGGCGTACGCCACGCCGAGGAAATTGAGCGAGCTGGCGACCTCGAGGTGGTCGTGACCCAGCACGCGCACATTCATGTCGCGCGCCTCGGTGAGCAGGTCGACGGCCTCGACGATCCGGCCCTGCTGGAGCTGGACAAAACCCAGGCGTTTCAGCGAGAGGGCGAGGTCGGCGCTGGCGCCGGCGGGCCGTTGCAGGGTGATGGCCTCGTGGAGGTAGGACTCGGCGGCGGGCAGTTGGCCCTGCCGGATCAGCACCCAGCCGAGGTTGCCGAGGGTCCGGGCGAGGTCGGGGCGCGCGCTGTCGCCGAGCCGGCCCTGGAGGTCGCGCGCCTCACGCAGGGTTTTTTCCGCCGCGGGCAGCCGGTTGGCTGCGCTTTGCACGAGGCCGAGGTAGTTCAGCGTCCGGCCGACATCGGGGTGCGAGGCGCCCTGCGACTGGCGGCGCAGGTCGAGCGCGCGGGCGAGCTTGGCCTCGGCGGACGCGAGCTGGCCGATGCTGAGCGAGATGCCGCCGAGGGTCTCGAGGAACTCGGCCTTCATCTCGGGCTGCGACGGGAGCTCATCGCCGAGCTCCTGGGCCGAGATGTCGAGGTAGCGGCCGAGCACGTCCTTGTCGCCCTCGACGGCGCCGAGCAGCACGAGGTTGCGGACAAAGCGCCGCATGAAGGCCGCCATCTGGGCCTGCTCGTGCTCGGCGCGGCGGGCGCGGTGCATGCGGGCACGGCTCACCGCCAAGCCCACCAGCAGCGCGGCGGCGATCGCGAATTGCACCACGAACATCGACAGGGCGGCGCCGGCGGAGCCGGTCACGGCGACGAACAGCGTGATCACGAGGGCGATCCCGGTCGCGACGGCGATCCGTTGGCGCTGGATCAGCTTGCCGAGGCGGTAGGGCACGCTCGGCGGCCGGGCCAGGACGGGCTCGTTCCGCAGGTAGCGGCCGAGGTCGGCGGTGAGGCCGACCACGGTCTCGTAGCGGCGGGCGCGGTTCTTCTCCAGCGCCTTCATCACGATCCAGTCGAGGTCGCCGCAGAGGGTGGAGACGAGCTGGGAGGCGCCGAGGCCGCGCTGCTTGGCGACGGTGGTCTGCTCGTCACCGGGCAGCGTGCGCAACCGGCTCGAGGGCCGGGGCGGCTCGACCTCGCGGATCGTGCGCCGGAAGTCGTCGATCCCACCCTGAGACAGGGCCTTGGCATCGAACGGCTGCACCCCGGTGAGCAATTCATAGAGCAGCACCCCGAGGCTGTAGATGTCGCTGCGGGTATCGATATCGAGGCTGCTCATCTCGGCCTGCTCGGGACTCATGTAGGCGGGCGTGCCGATGAAGTGCTCGAAGGCGGTGAAGAGAGTGCGCTCGGTGAGGCGGCCCTGCGTGGCCTTGGCGATGCCGAAGTCGATCACCTTGGGCAGGGCCACACCGTCGTGCAGCGTCACGAGAATGTTCGACGGCTTGATGTCGCGGTGGATGACCCCCTTCTGGTGCGCGTGCTGGATCGCGTGGCCGACCTGGGTAAACAGCTCGAGCCGGGCGGGGGTGGTCAGGTTGTGCTGGTTGCAGAAATCGGTGATCCGGACGCCGCGGACCAGCTCCATCACGAAGTAGGGCCGGCCCTGCGCGGTGGCGCCGCCGTCGAAGACTCGCGCGATATTGGGGTGGTCCATCAGCGCGAGGGCCTGCCGCTCGGCCTCGAAGCGGGCGACGACTGCCTTGGTGTCCATGCCGAGCTTGATCACCTTGAGCGCGACGCGCCGGCGGACGGGTTCCTCCTGCTCGGCCATGTAGACGACCCCGCAGCCGCCCTCGCCGATTTTCTGGAGCAGTTTGTAGCGGCCGATGCGGGCGCCCGGCATTTCCTCCGCGGCCGCGCGGGCGTCCGGGATCGTGGGGGAGGGGGTGGCCGGGGAAACCTCGAGAAAGTCCCCGGCGTCGGCATCGGCCTGCAGCAGGGCCTCGAGCCGCTTTCGCAGCGCGGCGTCGCCGGCGCAAAGCCGGTCGAGCTGGGCGGCGCGGTCTGCCGGGGCAACCTCAAGCAGCTGGATGAAGCAATCCTCCTCGCGGTTCATGGTGGTGCTCGGTCCCGCGGGAGCGGCGGGTCACTCCTTGATCGCGGCGTACAGCCAGGCGCGGGCGAAGGTCCAATCGCGCTTGGCTGTCGGGGTGGAGATGGCGAGGGTCTCGGCGGCCTGCTCGATGGTGAGGCCGGCGAAATAGCGGAGCTTCACGAGCTGGGCCTTGCGCGGGTGCTCGAGCGCGAGGCGGTCGAGGGCGTCGTTGACGGCGAGTAGTTCATCATCGGCACCCGGGCCGGGGACCTCGATGGCACCAGTGGCGTTCAGGTTGACGCGCTCCAGACCGCCGCCGTGGCGGACGGCGTGGCGCTTGCGGGCGCGGTCGATCAGGATGCGGCGCATGGCTTCGGCCGCGGCTCCGAAGAAATGCGCCCGGTTCTGCCAGGCGGGCTGTTCGTCGCCGCCGAGGCGCAGCCAGGCCTCGTGCACGAGTGCGGTGGGCTGGAGGGTCTGTCCGGCGAGTTCGCGCGACAGCTTCGACGCGGCGAGCTTCCGCAGTTCGGCGTAGACCAGCTCGAGCAGGCGCTCCTGGGCCTTGGGATCGCCGCTTTCGATCTGGTGCAGGATCAGGGTCACGTCTTGCACGGGCCGAGAGATGGCCAAGGCCCCGGGTTGAGGCAATGGCTGAGATGGAGCTGCCGCGCATGGAAGGGTGGGTGCGGCGGTCCTCAGCCGCCCTTAACCGCTGCAAGCCAGGTCGCGTGAGGACACGCGTCCCTACCCTATGAAACGGATCAACCTAACGCCCGGCCGGGGACAGGCGGAGCAGGCCGGCGGTCAGAGAAGTGACGAGGATGTCGCCGGTGCGGGGGTCGAGACCGAAGGAAGTGGCGGAGGGGATCTGCGCGATCTGGCGGACGCGGTCGGCAGTGACCCGCCGGGTGCCGTCGGGGCGGAGCGCCCAGATCTTGCCCGAGGCGTAGTCGGCAAAAATGTACTGTCCGTTCAGGTCGGGATACTTCGTGCCGCGGTAGACAAAGCCGCCGGAGATCGAGGTGCCCTCGCCGCGCGGGTAGTCCCAGATCGGCTCAAGGAAGGTCAGCCCTTCCGGCACGGCGCGCGGGCCGCGTCCGCGCGCCTCGCGGTAGTTCCAGCCGTAGTTGCCGCCGCGGGTGATCAGGTCGATCTCCTCGGAGGAATTCTGCCCGACATCAGCCGCCCAGAGCTGGCCGGTCTGGGGATCGAAGGCCATGCGCCAGACATTGCGGAGACCGACGGCCCAGAACTCGGCGCGCAGTTTCGCCGGATCGATCGGGGTGCCGTTGAAGGTGGTGGCGCCCACGAAGGGATTGTCGCGCGGGATCGAGTAGGTCCCGGGCTGGACCGCGGGATGGGCGGTCGGCTCGAGGTTGCCGGGGCGGCGGTCGACGTCGATCCGGTGGATGCCGGCGAAGAAGTCCTTGTCGATGCGCTGGCTGTTTTCGAAGGTGTCGTTGGCCGCGCCCTCGTCGCCGACGGAGAGATAGAGATAGCCGTCGGGGCCGAAGAGGATCTCGCCACCGTTGTGGTTCGAGGCCTCGTCGGGCTGCACGATCATCAGTTGCTCGGAGGCGGGGTCGGCGAAATTGGGATTGGTGGCCGAAGCCTGGAAACGGGCCAGCCGGCTCGAGCCATTGGCCGTGCGACCGGAGCCGGTGAAGCTGGTGTACCAGACGTAGAACTGGCGGTTGGTGCGGTATTGGGGATGGAACGCGAAGGCGAGGAGGCCGAGTTCGCCGCCGGTGTTGGTCCCGAGCCGGTCGGAGATGTCGAGGAACACCTCGCGCGTGGGGTTGGCAAGGTCGGGCACGACAACGATGCGGCCGGTTTTCTCGATGACAAAGAGCCGGTTTGATTCGCCGGGGGGCGTGATGGCGGCGAGGGGCTGGGCGAAGCTCAACCCCGCGAATGCGGGGGCCGTGACATAGGGCAACGGCGCGGGCTCGGCGGCGCGGGCCAGCGGGAGAACTCCCGGGGCGAGCAGCAGGAGGGCAAGGGCGGGGACGAGGCGGGGGAAGGGCGAAACCATGGTCGGCCACGATGAGGGAAAATCGGCCAACCGCAAATGTTGGCTTCAAATAGCGCCGGCTGGACCAAACGGTAGGAGCGGCTTTACGCCGCGTATGCCCGCTGTGTCGCTGGCCTTGGTGAGGCCGGCACCGGGGTCACCGACCCCGGCTACAGAGGGATCCTGCGGGGTGAGGGCACCCCGGCCTACAGTCATCGATCATTCGCGGGGTAAAGCCGCTCTTACAGTTCGATCCGACGCTGTCTTCGCCCTACTTCTTCGCCGGCGGCGCCGGCGCGTCCTCAAGCACCTTGAGCGCCCCGACCGTGGCGCCGAAGTCGTAGAGGTTGAAGTTGAGGAACTCCTCGATGCGCTGGAAGACCTTGGTGCGGGTGGCGGTCGAGCCGCCGACGAACGGGCCGTCGAGGCCGAGGCGCTCGATATCCGTGCCCTTGGCGCCGAGCCCCAGTCCGGCGAGCAGGCTGGCGATCGGGGTGGTCTCCTGGGAGTTGTAGCTCTCGATCACGAGCAGGGCCTTGTGGTCAACCTTGGCGACGGCGGGGGTCGCCGTCTTCTTTGCGTTTTTCACGAGCGCGCCGCGGACCAGTGAGTTGAAGTCCACCGTGGAAGTGCTCTCGGAGTCGCCGCCGCGATACAGCGCCCGCGAGGTCGTGATGGGTTTCCAGCCCGCCCAGGCGTTGAGGTTGGTGGGGGCGTTCAGGGAAATGGCGCAGCGGAAGACATCGGTGTGCAGCTGGAGGGCGCGGAGGGCGAGGTAGCCGCCGAAGCCCTCGCCCATGATGACGGTGCGGGTGCGGTCGATCTTGTAGCGGGATGAAATCCAGTCGAGCGACGCCAGGATGTCGTCGAGCGGGACGGAGTCGATGCCCTGCTGCAGGGCGGTGAGATGGGCGCGACCGCGGCCGGCGGTGCCCCGGTAGTTGACCCGCATCACGGCGATGCCGAGGTCGGCCAGCAGCTGGGCCTCGCGGCTGAAGCTCGGGGCCTCGTCGTCCCACAAGCCGCCCTGGCAGTAGATGAGCAATGGGGGCGGTGTGAGCTTGGGCGTGGTGGGCAGGGTGAGGAAGCCAGTCAGCCTGACGCCGGCGGGCGTCTGGAACGCGATCGCGGCCGAGGGATGGACGGTGGTATCCTTCAGCCAGGGCGCGCGGACCAGGGCGACGTCGACCGAGTTGCTGGCACGGTGGTAGATCAGGTAGGCCCCCGGGTCCTCCGCGGAGGCCATGCGGATGAGGAAATCCTGGCGGTCATCGGACCAGTTGATGATCTCGACGTTGTGGAGGCGGAAACTGTCGGCGATGCCCTGCTGGATCCCGCCCAGCTCCGGGTCGAGCCAGAGGGTGGACGGGTGCAGGCTGTTGAAGCGGATGCCGACGAGCCGGCGCGCGTGGTCGTCGAAGACGAGGTGCGAGCCGGGGTAGTCGGGCTCGAGGGGCGCGAGGTCGAACGGCATGGTCTCCGGGGCGGCGACGGTCCTGCGCTCCCGGGTCTTCAGGTTGAGCGAATAGATGCCGAAGGTGTCCCGGCCCACGTTGGAGGCGAAGTAGAGGACGTCGGGATCGTAGTCGAAGGCCAGCGGGTAGGAGCGCTCGCCGAAGTAGTTGTCGGGATTGATCTCGAACTCATGGCCCTTGGCCTGGCCGAGGCCGAAGTTGAGGTCCCGTGGCGCGATGTTGGGGTCGAAGACCGGCTTGCCGGTCTCGAAGAGCAGCCACTTCCGGGCGCCGCCGCTGGTGTCCTCGGTGTAAAGCAGGCGGGGCCGGCCCTGGCGGTCGTAGAGCATGCGGCCGGTGCTGGAGGAATCGGCCGAGACGGCGCCGCCGGATTCCGGGCCGAGCGACGCGGAACTGGGCGGCGGCGGGCTCGGGGCATCCGGGTAGGCGGTGGTGATGGGGGCGGCCGGCCAGCCGTTGAGCACGATGGTGGTGCCGTCGGGCCCGAACTCGGGGGGGAAGGAGAGGAACATCTCGAGCTTGGTCCGGGTTTGGGCGGTCGGGACGGCGAGGGAACCCATGGCGCCGCCGGCGGTGCCGCTGTCGAAGTAGCGCTGGACGTTGCGCAGGGTGCCGATCGTGCCACCGGGCACGATGGGATTCTTGATCCAGCGCTCGACGTCGTAGGCGAGCGGGGCCCAGATCAGCATGTCGCCGCGGCCGTAGAGGGCGACCTGCCAGTTGCGGTACCATTTGGGGTCGGGCACCTCGGCGTCACCGGTGGCGAGGTTGACACGAAAGACGTTCACCAGGCGCTCGGCGCCGAGCTCGGCCACGCTCTCGACCAGGACATGGCCGGGATCGTCGGGCAGGGCGGGGAGCAGGCGCGGGACGCCCGCCGTGATGTTGAAGGGCTCCTTCCGGAGTTGCATGTCCTGGGACAGGCCGTCGTTGCCCTTTTGCCAGAGCACGACCGGCTTTTGCGCCGCGATGTCGACCGACAGGATCTCGCCGTCGAGCCCGGCGAGGACGAGCCACTGGGGCGAGGCCCAGCGCAGCTCGGCGAGCCGGGTGCGGCGCTCCTTCTTGCCGGCGTCGTCCTGCAGCACGACGACCTTCTGGGTCTTGGTGGCGAAGTCAGTTACGACCAACCAGAGCTTGTCGTCCTCGTACTTGGTGAAGGCGAGGTGCTTCCCGTCCGGAGAAAGGGTGATGTTCTCTCCCAGGAACGGCCGGTCGATCAGCGCAAGCCGTTGGGCGGAGAAGGTGGCGGTGGGTGCGGGCGCCGGGGCGGGCTCGGCCGCACGGACGGAGGCGGCAGCCGCGATGGAGGCGGCGAGGAGGAGACGGGACAGCATGAAAAGGAAAGGGGGGAGCCGGCGGGAAACGGCCACCGGGCCGTGGACAGACGCCCGGCGGGCCATGAGGTTGCGCGGCTTGGGGCCGGAGGCTCGCTTTTTGGGGTAACAAAAAAACCAGTCGGCCCGCATATATATGCTGTAGCCGGGGTCGGCGACCCCGGGTCCGATCCGCCGGCCTCACCGAGGCCAGCTACAAGAGATCGCAGCAGGCGGCCATGCCTCAGCCTTTCTGCAGCTGGTGGGGGGCGACGTCGGCATCCCCCGGATTGATCGGGATCCGCATGCCGTAGAAGCTGCGGTAGACAAAGACCAGGCCGACCAGGAAAATGATCGCCCCCAGCGTGTGCTTGAGGGTGTCCGGCATGTTCACCGCGATCTCGACGGCAAGGAGGCCGAAGAGGGTGGTGAACTTGATCACCGGGTTGAGGGAGACCGACGAGGTGTCCTTGAACGGGTCGCCCACGGTGTCGCCGACGACGGTCGCGGCGTGCAGCGGGGTGTTCTTCATCTTGAGGTCGACCTCGACGATCTTCTTGGCGTTGTCCCATGCGCCGCCGGCGTTGGCCATGAAGATGGCCTGGAAGAGGCCGAAGAAGGCCATGCCGATCAGGTAGCCGATGAAGAAGAACGGGTCGAAGAATGCCAGCGAGAGCGACATGCAGAAGATCACGAGGAAGATGTTGATCATGCCCTTCTGCGCATACTGCGTGCAGATCTTCACGACCTCCTTCGAGGCCTCGGTCGAGGCCGTCGCGGCGTCGAGCTTCATGTTGTCCTTGATGTACACGACGGCGCGGTAGGCGCCGGTGACAACGGCCTGGGTGGAGGCGCCGGTGAACCAGTAGATGACGGCGCCGCCCATCAGCAGGCCCATGAGGGCCTCGGGGTGCACGAGCGAGAGGCGCTCGAGCACGTTGAAGGTGGGATCGATCGCCTGGTAGTGGGCCTGGAGCATCATGATGATGCCGAAGACCATCGTGGTGGCGCCGACGACGGCGGTGCCGATGAGCACGGGCTTGGCGGTGGCCTTGAAGGTATTGCCGGCGCCGTCGCCCTTCTCGAGCTGGTGCTTGGCACCCTCGAAGTCGGGCTTGAAGCCGAAATCGCGCTCGATCTCGGCGGCGATGCCCGGCTTGGACTCGATCTGCGAGAGCTCGTAGACCGACTGCGCGTTGTCGGTGACCGGGCCGAACGAGTCGACCGCGATGGTGACCGGGCCCATGCCGAGGAAGCCGAAGGCGACGAGGCCAAAGGCGAAGATCGGCGCGGCGAAGCGGAACTGCGCGGGCATCATCGCCTGCACGGCTTCATGGCCGGAGAAGTAATAGGCGCCGGCCATCAGGGAGAGGATGCAGAGGCCGGTCCAGAAGGCGGAGAAGTTGCCCGCCACGAGCCCGGAGAGGATGTTGAGCGAGGCGCCGCCCTGGCGGGAGGACGTGACGACCTCCTTGACGTGGCGGCTCTCGGTCGAGGTGAAGATCTTGGTGAACTCCGGGATCAGCGCGCCGGCGATGGTTCCGAGCGAGATGATGGTGGAGAGGACCCACCAGAGGCCCGCGTGATTCGCCAGCGGGGCGAGGAGCAGGTAGCTCGCGACGTAGGTGACGACGATCGAGATGATCGAGGTGATCCAGACGAGGTTGGTCAGCGGGTGCTCGAGGTTGAAGTTCTTCGCGCGGCCCCAGACCGCCTTGCTGATGGCGTCGTTGATCCAGTAGCTGACGAGCGAAGTGATCACCATCAGGATGCGCATGGCGAAGAGCCAGACGATGAGCACGCCGCAGAGGGGCGCGTCGGCCGCGAGGGCGAGGGCGAGGAAGGCGATCAGCGCCACGCCGGTCACGCCGTAGGTCTCGAAGCCGTCGGCGGTGGGCCCGACGGAATCGCCGGCATTGTCGCCGGTGCAATCGGCGATCACGCCGGGATTGCGGGGGTCGTCCTCGGGCAGGTTGAAGACGATCTTCATCAGGTCCGCGCCGATGTCGGCGATCTTGGTGAAGATGCCGCCGCAGATGCGGAGCGCCGAGGCGCCGAGGGATTCGCCGATGGCGAAGCCGATGAAGCAGGGGCCGGCGAGTTCGCTGGGGAGGAACGCCAGGATGCAGATCATGAAGAACAGCTCGATGGCGACGAGCAGGAGGCCGACGCTCATGCCGGACTTGAGCGGGATGAGGAGCGTGGCGAGCGGGTTGCCCTGCAGCGCGGAGAAGGCGGCGCGCGAGTTGGCGACGGTGTTGATGCGGATGCCGAACCAGGCGACGCCGTAGCTGCCGAGGATGCCGAGGACGGAGGCGAGGAGAATGACGACCACATGGCCGGCGGAATTGTCCGCGAGCACGCCGAAGTAGTACGCCATGCAGACGGCGATCAGGATCCAGAGGACGGCGAGAAACTTGCCCTGCTGGAAAAGGTAGGTCTTGCACGTTTCCCAGATGATCTGGGAAACAGCGGCCATCGAGGAATGCACCGGCAGATTTCGGGTTTGGATGTACTGCATCCAGCCGTAGACCATCCCGAGGGCGCAAACGACGAGGCCGATCATCAGCACGGTTGTGCCGGTGAGCGAGCCGCCGAAGAAGCTGACCTGGGAGAGGTCGGGGATTTTGATATCGGCCTCACTGGCGCGGAGAGCCGAAGGAACAAGCGCCACCAATGCAGCGGCGCCGAACTGCCGAATTTTCGGGGAGGACATAGGGGTAATCCTGGGGAACGGGGTTGCTGACCGGGGAATTTGTGGTGCCCACGCGCGCGGCGCGCGAGCCGATTTTGCGCGAAAATACTTCAAAGCGCGGGAAATCTCCCAAGGGGTGCGCACGGGTTGGCTCTTGCTCCGAATCGGCGGACCGCCCCAATCTGGCAAGGCTCTCGGCGCGACCCCACTGCGCCCCGCGGGCCCACCACCCATCTTCTATGAGTATCAAAATTGGCATCATCGGCGCCGGCGGCATGGCGGCTTATCACATCAAGGGTTTTCGTCAGGCGGGCGCGGAGGTTGTCGCGCTGGCTGACGTGAACAAGGCCGCGGCGGACAAGACCGCCGCCGCGCAGGGCGTGACCCGGGTCTATGGCGATGTGGCGAAGATGCTGAGCGAAGTGCGCGACCTCGATGCGGTCTCGGTCATCGTGCCGAACAAGTTCCACGCGCCGGTGGCGATGCAGGCGCTCAAGGCCGGCAAGCACGTGTTCTGCGAGAAGCCCCCGGCGCTCAATGCCAAGGAGATGGTCGCGCTCAAGGCCGCCGCCGCCAAGGCGCGCCGCACCCTGATGTTCAATTTCAACAACCGGGCCCGCCCCGAGAGCTATGCGATGCGCGACTACATTGCCGCGGGAGCGGTTGGGACGATCAATTCCTGCCAGGCGAAATGGATCCGCCGCGCCGGCATCCCGGGCTTCGGCGGCTGGTTCACGACCAAGGCGATGTCCGGCGGCGGTCCGCTCATCGACCTGCTGCACATGGTCGACCTCGGCATGCACTTCATGGGCTCGCCCGAGCCGGAGTACGTGCTCGCGCAGACGTTCAACGATTTCATCAACGACAAGGCCTACAAGGGGCCGTGGGGCATCCCGGATGTCGAAAAGGGCACGACCGACGTCGAGGCTGCGGCCCACGGCTTTGTCCGTTTCAAGACCGGCCAGGTGATGTCGTTCCAGGTTTCCTGGGCCGAGATGAACCGCCGCGAGGAAGTCTCCGTGGTTTTCCAGGGCAAGAAGGCGGGCGGCATGGTCCGCCGGCTCTTCGGCACGGACGGCCTCGACGACACCGCGCAGGATGACTGCGAGTTGTACACCAACGAGCAGGGCCGCCAGGTGAACCGCTCGATCGTCGTCACGCCCGACCCGACCATGGGCCGCGTCCGCTCGGCGATGAACTTTGTCCGCGCGATCGAGGGCACCGAGAAACCCCTCAACACGCCGGACGAGGCGCTGAGCCTGATGCGCATCATCGACGGCGCGTACCAGTCCGCCGCGACCGGCAAGCCGGTCAAGGTTTGAGCGGACGGATTCGTTCCGAATCCATCCGACTGACCGGAATAATCGGTCAGTCGTAAGATTTAACCGTTCTTCCCTGCCGAAGTATGAGGGCGGTCGGCCGGCTGATGCCTGCCGTCCCGTGACGTGGCACATGGGAAAGGAGGCTGATGGGAAAAATCCTGCAACGCGTTGCAGGATTTTTGAAAGATTTGCCGAAATTCTGCGTTTTACCGGGTAAACGCTTGAATCTGCCTCATTCGCAGTTTGCCACGGTGAATATCGCCAAGACCCGCGACTACGCACTCAATCTTTCCCATGAGATTGGAGGGGCGAAAGCCCGGGTTTTTCGCGCGGCCCTCGGCTTGACCGCGGTCGACTCGGGTTGGTTGCGTCAGAGGCTCCTGGATGCGGCACGGGAGCAGCAATGCACCGCAGGCAGAGTGGATCGGTTCGGTCATCGTTACCTGATCGATTTCGACCTGACACGGGCCGGCCGGACCGCGCGGGTGCGGAGTGTCTGGATTATCCCGATGGGAAAACGATTTGCCAGGCTGGTGACCTGCTACATCCTTCCTTCCGAATCATGAAGAGCCGAGTGCCCAAGCTTTTTGAAGTTGTGACCCTGCGGCATGACCGCCCCGGCTCTGGTTTGGTGCGCGGACAGAAGGGGGCGATTGTCGAGGTACACGGCAGCGGTACGGCGTTTGAGGTCGAGTTTGTCGATCAACACGGCCGCACCATCAGGTTGGAGACCTTGGCTGCTGCGGATGTGCAGCGCAGGCAGCACCGGATGCCAGCGGCTTCCGTTTAGTTTTTCCGCCAGCACGCGGGTGACAGTTTGACCTCGGGATTTCATCAAGGGCCTCTCTTCCGCATGAGCACACCACTCTGGTCGATTTTTCGTACAAGTTTTCTGTCCTTGTTCTGGCTGGTCTTTTGCTCCGCCGCCGAAATGCCGGCGGCAAAAGCCGGTGGAGAAGGCATTGCCGGCACCTGGTGGGAGGAAACCGGGGAGGGCGGCTATTTCGTCAGTTTTCTCCCGCAGGGTGAATTCCGCTTTTACATGGTGCTGCGGGAGCCTCCGTTCGAGCTTCCGCCCGATCTCATGAGCCGCGGTAAGTGGCGCCTTCAAGGCGGCACGGTCGTGCTGACGGAGATGACGCATGAGAAGGCCACGGAGGGACCGCCGGAGTCGGTCGGGCGCGTGGAGCTGCGCGGCGACACGGTCGTGCTGACGGACGTTGCGACCGGCGAGACGATGCGGGGCCGCCGCTCGACTTGGGTGTCCGATCCCATCCCGTCCACGGCTGTCCGGCGGGGATATTACGAGACGGTGGCGGGACCAGCCCGACTCGAACTCAAGCCCGAGAAACTGGAAGGCCGCCCCGGCGAGCGTATTCCCGTCCGCGTCACCCTGACCAACTCCGATGCGCGCCCGATGTATGTGCCGATCCGGCTGGCCGACCGGGTGGAGCTGTGGGGTGATCCGATCCCCGATCCCGCGGACACGCGGATTCGGTTCCATCTCGATCGCGGAGCGGGGCCAGAGGTGCCGCCGCGGATTCTTTCGATTCCGCTGGCGCCCGGGGGTGCGGTCTCGTTCGTCTGCACTCTCGTCGTCCCCGAAGAGGCAGGCCAATGGCGGCTCACGGCCAGGGTGCCGAACAATCCCCGCGTGCCACCCTCTGAAATGGTCTTCCGGGTGCTCCCGGCGGCATCTCCCTGAAACCGCACGCGGCCATCCCGGCCCTGATCAGGACGCCCGGTCGGAGGGCGAATTCCAATTCGCCACCCGCTGGCGCTCGGTCTCCGGCAGGGTGAGGACGGTCAGTTGCTTCGCCTCGACGAGGGCGAGGATGAGGCCCTGCAGGGAGAACTCCCGCTTCCGCAGCCGTTGCTCGACGGTGACGAGGGCCGAGCCCGGATAGATGTCGGCCAAGGGTTCGAAGCCATCGGTGTGCTTGGCCACCGCGCCGACGCCCGGCCGGCAGGCCTGGCGCAGCCATTCAAACCAACCTGGATCGATCGCGGGCATGTCCACGGCGAGCACGGCGAGCCCTTCGGCAGGCTCAGGGCAGGCCAGGTTGTAAGCCAGAGCGGCGTGCAGGCCGGCGAGCGGGCCCGCGCCGGGCACCTGGTCGCGGACATGCGGGATCTCGGAATCGAGCGCGGGCTGGTCGGGCCGGCGGACGATGATCACATCCTCGATGCCCGAATCGTGCAGCACCTGCCGCTGCCGTTTCCAGAGCAGCACGCCCTCGAATTCCAACAGGGCCTTGTCAGTCCCCATCCGGCGGGATTCGCCGCCGGCCAGAATCGCGCCGCGCCAAAGGGGTTGGGGGATCATGTTGGGTTTGGTGGTAGGGGCACGTGTCCCACGTGCCCTAAGATGGATGGCGGCAAAGGGATATTCCCGCTCAGGCCGGCTGGGTCCGGCTTCGCCGAGGCAGGCAGCCGGTCTTATCCTAGCTTACTCCCCTCGGTTCGCAACCAGCCACTCGTCAGCACTTGGCCGCGGAGCCCGCCGCGGTCGGCGCCGCACTCGGCGGCGGCGACCTCAACCGTGGGGTGCCGGCCGGCCCGGCCGCCTTGGGGGCTGAAGAAATTACGACCGGGGGAAAGGCAGAGGCGTTCGACGCGATTCTATCGGCCCGATCCGCCAGATCGGAGCGCTCGGTCCGAATCATCAACCCCAACGAAACTGCCGGTAGCTTGGTGGTAGAGGTCGGAGCGGAAGGTCTGGGCGGCGAGGCCGGGCGGAATGGTCACACCCGGCGGGAGCAGCTGGTGGCGGACGAGGCCCTCGATCAGCCACGTGGCCTTGGCGGGTGTGGGGTCGTTGGCGCCGTCGCGGTGGAACTGGACGAAAGCCGCGCCCTCGATGGTGCGGCCGCGGCCGTCCTCGAAGGGGCCGGCCAGGCTGGAGGCGATGACGCACTCGGGCACGTTGAGGTACTCGGGCCGGGCAAGGAGGTGGGCGAGCTCGAACCGGTAGGCTGGTTCGTCGCACAGGGCCGCGGCCTCGGCGAGCGCGGCCACGAGGGCGAGATGTTCCTCGGCCTGGCGCTCGGCGAAGTCGGCGCGTACCATCAGGACCTTTTCCGGATGCCCGGGGGAGAGGTCGAGGCTGGTGGCCGGGCACCAGCCCATCTGCTCGCGGACCGCGAGGGAGTTCCACGGGTCGCCGACGCAGTAGCCGTCGATCGTGTGGGCCACGAGGTTGCGGAAGAGCTGCGGGGGTGACACGACAACGATCCGCACATCCTTCTGCGGATTCACGCCGGCGCTGGCGAGCCAGTCGCAGAGCTGGATGTGCTGGGCGGAGTGGGCGAAAACGACGGCAAAGACATAGTCGCGCTCGCGGCGGGAGCGGACGATCTCGTCCCGCATGGTGGACGCGTCGCGCACGCCAAGGTCCCAGAGCTCGCTGGAGAGCGTGATGGCGTTCCCGCTCGTGTTCATCACGAAGCCCGTGACGCAGGGGGTGGCGGGGCAGCTCAGGCCCAGCGTCGTGCTGAGGACCATCGCGCCCAGGGCATGGGAGGCGTCGAGCTCGTGGTAGATGATCTTGTCGCGGATCGTGGCCCAGCCGACCTCGCGGCTGAGCACGGTGCGCAGACCGTGCCGCTGAAAGAACCCCATTTCCTGGGCGACGATCAGTGGGGCGGCGTCGTTGAGCGCGATGAAGCCGAGCCGGAGCGCGCGGGAGGCGGCAATCGGCTTTGAGGGACGGGTCTTCGGGCTTGGCATGTTTAGCGCTCTGTTAGCCACCCATGTGCCAGCCCGCGAAGCTGGCTCAATTAATGCTCTTCAAAGAATTCATCATCGCGATGAAAGCGTCTCATTCATGAAATCAATTTTGGACAGCCGGCAGCTCCTGGCCTTCACCATGCTCGCCCGCCGGGGCAGCTTTACCTTGGCCGCGAAGGACTTGTTCCTGACCCAGTCGGCGGTGAGCCACGCCATCAAGGCCCTCGAGGAGGAGGTGGGCACGCGTTTGTTCGACCGGACCGGTAAGCGGGCGCGCCTGACCCAGTCGGGGGAGCAGTTCCTCCGGCACGCCGAGAAGATCCTCCATGAGATGGAATTGGCGCGGGCCGGCCTCGAGCACATGTCGAACTGGGGCCACAGCCGGCTGCGCGTGGGCGCGAGCACGACGGCCTGCCAGCATATCCTGCCCACGGTGCTGCGGGAATTCCGCCAGAGCTTCCCGAAATGCGTCATCCGCATCGAGCCCGGCGACCACCTGCACCAGCTGGAGCTGCTGCGGACCAACCAGATCGACCTCGCGATCATGCTCGAGCCCACGGCACAGACCGACCTGACGTTCCTGCCGCTGTTTTCCGATGAGCTATTCTTCGTGGTCGCACCGCTGCACCCGTGGGCGAAGGCCGGCCGGGTCTCCCGCGAGGGCATCGCGGGCGAGACCCTGATCCTCTACAACAAGCACAGCTTCACCTTCCGGATGGTGCATGACTATTTTCGCGACGAAAAAATCCTCCTGACCAACGTCATCGAGCTCGGGAGCATGGAAGCGATCAAGGAGCTCGTGAAAATCGGCCTCGGGGCCGGCGTGCTCGCGCCGTGGATCGCGCGGACCGAGCTGGAAAGCGGGTCGCTGGTCTCGCTGCCGCTGGGGCCGAAGAAGCTGTGCCGCCGCTGGGGCATCGCGCACCTGAAGGGCCGCCGCCTCGCCCTCGGCGAGGAAACGTTTGTGGGCCTGTGCGAGAGCGTGACGGCCATCCTCATGCCGCCGCCGGCCGCGGCGGTCTCGGCGTGAGCGGGCGAGAGGGCGGATTTCAGATTTCAAATTTCAGATCCGGGAATTCGGATCTGAAATCTGAAATTTGAAATCTGCCCGGGGCCGGACCCGAACGGAATCCGACCGGCTCAGAACGCCGCGGCCACTTCCTGCTGCTGGCCGGGGTCGACCTGCTGTTCGCCGAGCGCGGTGCACTCGACCGCATCGTTCTTGTAGAGCTTGTACTTCACCGGGCCGGTGACGTCGGACGATTCCCAGCGCCATTTGCCGATCGAGACAAACTGCAGGGGCAGGCCCTTCTCCCAGCTCAGGCCGGGGCCGGCGCCGCGGATGAACAGGCGGTTGCCGATGCCGATGTAGGCGGTGACAAGCAGGCGGGTGGCGCCGTCGGAACTGCGGGATTGCTCGATGGTCTTCGCCGGCTCGTCGGACTCGGCCGGAGGATTTTCCTCGGTTGCGGGAGCGGGGGCGGAATCGGAATTTGAAATCTCAGATTTGAGATCTGAAATGATTGCCGTCGCCCCGCTGCTGGCGACCGCGGGAGTCTCGGTGGGAGCAGGCTCCGGGGCGGGCATGACCACGGGAATCTCCAGGACCGGCTCGGCCGCGGTCTCGGCCCGCGGTTTGCGCGGTGCGCGCTTGCGGGCCGGCGCCGGGGCTTCCGACTCGGGCGGGGCCGGAGGAACTTCGGCGGTGGGAGCGGGCTCCGGTGCAGGGGAGGAAACGGTGACGGTGGGCACCGGGGCGGCAGCAACGATCGGCTCGGGAGCGGGAGGCGAGGCCGCCTCGCCGGGAGCCGGCGTGGGCTCGGGGGCGCCGGATTCCGTTGGCACCGGCGGGGGAGTTTCGAGGCCCTCGGCCGGGGCCGAGGATTTGCGGGAGCGCTTGGGCTCGGGTTTTGCCGCGGGATTCTCCGCCGCTGCTTCCGGGGCGGCGGTGGCACCCGCGGGGGCCGGCGGGGCGAGGGCGGCGGCGCGGGCCGCCTGCAGCGCCTCGGTGATGCCGTTGAGGGTGACGGCGAGATCTCCGGTCGTGGCGCAGAGTTCCCGCGCGGCCGCGATTTCCTTTTGCAGGGCGGACTCGACCCGCAGGATCTCCGCGGCGGTCTTGGCCAGCTGCTGGGCCGCGACTTCCACGCGCTGTGTCTCGGCGGCGCGGAGGGCGGCGATCTCCTGGCGCAGCGCGGCGCGGTCGTCGTCGCGCGTGGCGGTGAGCTCCGCCTTCAGCGCCGCGACCTTTTCCTCGAGGCCCGGCCCGAGTTGGCTGGCGGCCTTGAGGTTGCGCTGCGCGAGCTCGGTGAGCTCATGGAGTCCGTTCGCGGCGATGCTGATCTGCTCGGCGGAGGCGGCGACGGTGCGCGAGATCGCGTCGAGGCCGCGCTGGCGCTCATCGAGGGCCTCGTCCTGCTTGCGCGCGTAGTCGGCGAGAAAGGGCACAGCGCCGAGGATCGCGGCGGCAACCACGCACACGACGATCCACACGAGTGGCTGGCCAACAAAGGGGTTTCGGTTTTGGTCGGCGATGAGCCAGGCGGTGCCGAGCAGGAGCGCGTCACCGAGGAGGAAGGGCCATTTCGCGAGTTTGGGCGTTTCAGCAGGAAGCATGGGGAGGCGCCGTCGTGGCGGGGAGTTTCTGCGGGCCGCCGCGGGAAAATTCAATCATGGAGTGCGCGCGGAGCTCGATGTCCCGGGCGGCGGCGAGCTTCTTTTCGTCATCGGCGGCCTGCTTGGCGGCGGCGATGCGGGCCTCGTAGCCGCTGTCGAACCGGTGGTAAAACGCCCTAAAGGTCTTGCCGCACGCGAGCGTCACGAGGAAGTAGATCTTGTTTTTCAAAGGGAATTTCGGCGGGGATTCTCGGGCAGCTTGCGGGCGGCGATCATCTCCTCGAGGCGAGGCACCTGGAGACGGAAACCGTCGAGGTGGTCATCCAGGGCAAGGGTCTCTGGCGCGGCAATGTGTCCACCTACACGCTGATCCGCCATCCGCAGGTGAAGCGCTGCTATGCCTGGGGCAACCGGACCCCGGAAGGCGGCTGGGATGTGGTCACGGTGCTGGAGATTCCGCCGGTGGCCTCGGCCGAGACCGCGGTGCGCGCGGCGATCCTGAACCGCGCCAGTCCCGGGAAGTCGAGCTAGGTCGGTTGCAAGAATACTGTAGCCGGGGTCGTTGACCCCGGTGCTTGTGGATCACGGCTGAAGAACGACGGACCGGGGTCAACGACCCCGGCTACAGAAATACTAAAACCACTCTAGCTCGCGGCGTCCCGGGCGAAGGCCCGCCGCGCCGCCCGTCAGATCGCGCCGAGCGAGAGCAGGTACCCGCGGATGAATTCCTCGGACGTCACGCTGCCGTTCTGGTCGGCGTCGGCGAGCCGCCACTGGGAGACTCCCATGTAGGGGACTTCCTCCTGCGTCAGTTTGCCGTCATGATTCGGGTCGAGCTGGGTGAAGGACTGCGCGAGCGCCTCCTTGAGTTCGGAAACCTCGACCCGGCCGTTGCGGTTGGCGTCGGTCCAGCCATACTGGCCGAGCACCACCAGCAGTTCGAATTCGAAATAGGTGAGGGCGTCGTCGCGGTCCATGTCCGACGCTTTGAAGATGGCGCGGCGCACCTGCATGAACTCCGTCACGCTCAGCTTGGCGTCCCGGTTCTCATCGGCCGTGACCAGCGTGTCGCGGGAAATCGCGCCCGACCCGAGCTCGGCGGTCTCGAGGAAGTTGTCCTGGTTCCGGTCGGCGCCCTGGAACAGCGCAAAGGAGGCAACCTCCCATTCCTCGGCGGTGATACTACGCGGGCTGGCGGCCGTGGCGAGGGCGGCGAAATCACGCCGGATATCGGCCGAGGGAGGTGGCGTGGCGCGGGTGACGGCCGGGCAGGAGAACGCCAGCAACCCGAGAAGGATGCTGGCGTGCGATTTCATGGCGGAGGTTTAAAACCCCGGCTTACGAGCGCTGGGACAGCTGCCAGATCACGTAGGCGCGCATGTCGGCTTGGGCCTGGGTACCGGCGACGGGGGCGGCCGACTTGCGGCTGTCGAGGAAGGAGCTAATGGCTTCCCGGCCGACCAGACCGCCGAGCATGTCGGTCTTGACCGAAGTGACGGCGGAGGTCGGGAGGGAAGCTCGCGCGCTCACCGTGGAGACCGACGCGCTCTGGCAGGCGCCGAGGAAGGAGGCGGCGAGGGCGATCAGGGTGACCGGAAGGAGGCGGGCGACGTTGTTTTTCATGGGCCGACTATACCTGACGGCCGCGCCGTTTATCATCGGTACATCTACCTTGGGTATGGGCACCTCTACCCATGTCCCCGGTGCCGCGTCAGAACCGGCGTTGGAAGAAAGCCATGCCAATCAATGAGATAAGCATTCCGACGCGCAGCGCTCCCTCAAAGGTTAGAATGACGAGCACCCACTTCAGGCGGCAACCGCGTCGCAGGCTGTAGCCGAGGGTTGAAATCAGGATCATCGCGAAGGCCTGCATCCGGCCGAGCGGTTGGCGCTCGGCGCGCCCGACCGCATCACCACCCGCAAGGACAGCGACGGAACGAGCGAGATCTGGACTTATGGCGACCGCTCGCCGCGCCTCTCCTGGGGTTTCGGGATTGGCTCCGGGAGTCGGAATTCATCCGTCGGGGTCGGCGTTTCCACCACGAGCCGCGGCCGCGACACGGCGTCGCGGGTCGTCTTTGATCAAACCGGCAAGGTCAGCTCGATCGAGACGGCCGGCACGGGCCGCTGATCCCAAGTAGGAGCCTGCTTGCAGGCGAGGATTGGTGCCGCCGAGTCGATCATCGCCTGCAAGCAGGCTCCTACAAGGGAGCTGGTCGGGGCAGCTCCGCTCAATGTCCGCCGTCGAGGTCGCCCGGCTTGAGGAGGGGGGCGAAGGCGGCCTTGTTGGCGGCCTTCATGTAGGCCTCCTTGGCCTCGATCGTGTTGTCCTTCACCCGGTTCATCAGCGAGGTGTCCATCGTGATCATGCCGTCGGCGCTGCCGCTCTCGATGATGGACTTGATGTTGCCGATCTGGCCGCTGCGGATCGTGTTGGGCAGGGCCTCGTGCTGGATGAGAATCTCGTGGACGGCGCAGCGCCCCTTGGGCTGGCGCTTGCAGAGGAGCTGGGCGACGACGCCCGCGAGGCAGCCGGCGAGCATCACGCGCACCTGGTTCTGCTCGTCGGCGGGGAAGGTGTTGATGATGCGGTCGATCGTCTTGGGCGCGTTGTTGGTGTGCAGCGTGCCGAAGACGAGCATGCCCATCGAGGCGCAGCCGAGGGCGAGCTTGATGGTCTCGAGCTCGCGCATTTCGCCGAGGAGCAGGATGTCGGGATCGTGGCGCATCGCGCCTTTGAGCGCGGCGGCGAACGAGCCGGTGTGCTCGCCGACCTCGCGGTGGACGATCACCGACTTCTTCACCGGGTGCACGAACTCGATCGGGTCCTCGATCGTGATGATGTGCCGGCAGAGGTTCGAGTTGATGTAGTCGATCATCGCCGCAAGCGTGGTCGACTTGCCGCTGCCGGTGGGGCCGGTGACGACGACCAGGCCCTCGTTGAGATGGCAGAGCTTCTTCAGCGCCTCGGGCAGCTTGAGTTCGTCGAACGAGAGGATCTTGGCCGGGATCTGGCGGAACACGGCGGCCTGGCCCCAGTGGTTGTAGAGGTAGTTGCCGCGGAAGCGCGCGAGGCCGGGGATCTCATGGGCGAGGTCGAGGTCCTTCTTTTCCAGGAATTCGTTCCAGCGCCGCCCGGGGACGATCTCCTTGAGCATCGCCTCCATCGTCTTCGCATCGAGCGGGTCGGGGGCGATGGGCTGGAGCGACCCGGAGGCGCGGGTCTTGGGCGGCAGGCCGACCGTGAGGTGCAAGTCGGACCCGCCCCGTTCGAGCATGGTGCGGAGGAGGGCGTCGATTTGGGCCATGGGCTGGGTGAATCTGAAATTTGAAATCCGAAATTTGAGATGCGCCGGCCGGAGGCCGGTGCCTAGCCCGCGATCTTGGCGCGCAGCACGCGGTTCGAGATGTTGGCGAGCGCCGTCTGGTTGCTGATCTTGCGCTCCTGCTGCAGCTGGAAGACGACATTGTCCATCAGGCACATGCCCTCGCGGACGCCGGTCTCCAACGTGTTCCGGAGCCCGGCGGACTTGCCCTCCTTGATGAGGTTGCCGACGGCGGTGTTGTTCACGAGGATCTCGCAGGCGAGGACGAGGCCGCCGGAGGTGGCGGGCAGGAGGCGCTGGCAAACCACGCCGCGGAGGCTCTCGGCCACGCTGGAGCGAATCTGCGTCTGCTGCGCCGGCGGGAAGACGTCGAGCAGGCGGTTGAGCGTGGTGGCGGCGTCGCTGGTGTGCATCGTGCCGATCACGAGGTGGCCCGTCTCGCTGGCGCTGATCGCCATCTCGATCGTCTCGAGGTCGCGGAGCTCGCCGATGACAATCACGTCGGGGTCCTCGCGGAGCGCGCCCTTGAGCGCGGTGAAGAAGGACTTGGTGTGCGGGCCGACCTCGCGCTGGGTGACGTTGCAGCCCTTGGCGGGCTGCACGACCTCGATGGGGTCCTCGACAGTGATGATGTGGTCGGTGCGGGTCTCGTTGAGGTAGTCGACCATCGACGCGAGCGTGGTGGTCTTGCCCGAGCCGACGGGGCCGGTGATGAGGATGAGCCCGTTGTGGTAGGACAGGAGTTTCTTGAGTGTGTCGAGGTGGGCGCTGAAGCCGAGATCGGAGAGCGAGCGGATCTTCTCGGGCACGAGGCGGTAGGAGCCGGCGGCGCCGTTCTTGTGGAACATCAGGTTGACGCGGTAGCGGTCGGTCCCGCTCAGCGCCAGGGCGTAGTCGTAATCCTTCAGCTCGAGGAAGGTCTTGCGCTGGCCGTCGGAGAGGAGGGCGGTGTTCAGGCGCAGCGCATCCTCGGGCTTGAGCGTGTAGGTCGAGAGGAAGGTCAGATCCCGGTTGCGGCGGATGAAGGGCCGGGCGCCGGTCGAGAGGTGCAGGTCGCTCGCGGCGGCCTTGCCGCAGGCGCGGAGGAGTTCCCGCATGCCGGCGGCGATGGCCGCGTCGTCCATCGCGCCCAGTTGCTCGAAGGGGAAGGAGGGGAGGGGGCCCGGCTGGGACCCGGCTGCGGTCGCACCCGGGGACGTGCCACGCGCGGCCGGCGGGAGCTCGGGCTCCTCGTCGGCGAAGGGGTCGTTCAGCGGCGGGCCGGACTTGGCCTTCACGGCGGCCATGCCGCCGAGCTTTTCGAGCTTGGTCACGTCCTCGACGATGCCCTCGTCGATCAGCTCCTGCGCGAAGTCCATCAGCTCGGCCTTGGGCCCGAGCCCCTCGCAGATCGAGGCGGCGTGGCCGCGGGTGAACAGGCCGGCGTCGATGCCGAGTCGGGCGAGCCAGCGGATCTCGTTGTTCATGCGCGGGTGCAGGTTGCAAGTCCGCCGGCGCCAAGCCAAGCGCGAACCGGGAAACCAATTGCCCCGGGGCGGGTCAGTCATGACACTCCCACCATGAAAATGCCTCCCCGCTTCCTCTCCCTGCTGGCCGCCTCCGGCCTCGGCTTGGCCACCCTCACCTTGAACACCGGCTGCATCGTCATCGCCGCCGGGGCGGGCGCCGGGGCCGTGGCGTATGTGCGCGGCGAGCTCGCGTCGTCGGTCGACGCCAATTTCGACCGCGCGCTCCGGGCTTCCCAACGCACGATCGAGCAGCTCAAGTTCGCCAAGGTGAGTGAAAAGCAGGACGCCCTGCTCGCGACGCTCGTGGCGCGCAACGCCGACGACAAGCGCATCGAGGTCCGCGTCGAGTCCGACGGCGCCAACCGCACCAAGGTAAAGATCCGCATCGGCGTGATCGGCGACGAGTCGTTGTCGATGACGATCCTCGACAGGATCAAGGCGAACTTGTGATCGGGTGATCGAAGGTAGGGCTGGGTCGACGACCCGGCCGGGATCGGATCATCGCGGTCGCCCGTTTCGACAAGCTCAAGGCCCCGAGCCTGTCGAGGGGCTCGTCGAGGCAACCCTACCTCAGGCCGCCATCAGCCCAGTCCGCTGACGACGAACCACGCGTAGCCGGCGAGCAGGGGCCAGGCGAGCCAGCGGGGGAGCCCGTTGGTCGCGAGCAGGCTGATCCCGTGGACCAGTGTGGCGCAGAGCAGAATCAGCAGGCCCGTCCCGAAGAACGCCGGCAGGGCCAGCGGGCGCCAGATGGCCGCGAGCCCGAGGCAGAGGGGGATGCAGATGTGGCCGTCGCCGATCTGCGACGCATAGACGATGTCGGCGCGGCCCTTGGCGGCGTAGTAGAACGCGAGCAGGGCGTTGGGCAGCACCATCAGCCAGCCGCTCAGCCAGCCGAGGTTGGACCCGCTGACGAATCCCGCCGGCCGGGCCGAGAGCCACGCCACGAGCCAGTCGATGCTGGTGTAGAGCGCGAAGGCGGCGAGCAGCACCACGCCGAGGTCGAAGTAGAACCAGGCGCCGAAGGAACGGCGCTCGCGGACATTGTGCTTGAGCACGTCGAAGACCTGGAAGCTCTGCCAGAAGAGGAAGACCCCGGCGAGGGCGAGGCCGTCGTTGCGGTCGAGCGTGCCGTCGGCGCCGAGCACCCACGTGATGCCGCCGAAGAAGAGCGCGGCGCCGAGCGTGAGCAGCAGCGAGAGGCGGTTGAGGCGCGAATCGGAGTCGCCGCCGCCGGAGGATTTCCTCCCGCCCTTGCCGCCCGCGCCCTTGGCGGGCACAACGAGCGTCAGGCCCCAGGCCAGCGCCGGCAGGGCGAGCACGAGCGTGAGGTTGGTGACATTGTTCACCACGCAGTTGGTCAGGACCTCCGCCGCGGGCAGGTCGTCGCGGATCACGATCAGGACAAAGATGAGGTTTCCCAGGCCCGAGCAGTACGGCATCACGAGGGTGCCGAGGGCCGTGCCCTCGAGCCCGCCGCGGAGCAGCGACTCGAGCCGCCAGATGACCAGGAGCGACGCGGCGAGGAAGAGCGCGAGGTAGGTCCAGACGCCCGCGAGGCCGAAGGTCTCGATGGCTTCGGTGAGCGGGTTCACGTGAAGATGGGACCGTCGGGCACGGCGGGGAATACCAAGCCGGATCGATGCAGTTGGCCCGCGAAGGGACGCGAATCCACGCGAATGGAAAACGGGGAATTCCGACCCGATCTGCTCGATCCACCGAAAAGTGAGTTCACCTTGGATTGGTCGGCCGGATTGTTTCCTCAGATATTTGCATCCATGCGCGTGAATTCGCGGGCCTAAATACTTAGCGACGCAGCAGGCGGGTGTGACCGCCGGTCCGGGAGAGGGTGAGCCGGGCACCGAACACGGCGGAGAGATGGGCGGACGTCAGCACCTGCCGGCGCGGGCCGGCCGCCAGAACCCGGCCGCGGCGGAGGAGGAGTACCCGTGAAAAGGCCGGAATGATCTCCTCGACGTGGTGGGTCACGAGCACGAGGGCCGGGCCGCCGGCGCGGCGGCGCGCGAGGCCCGCCACGAAGGCGAGGAATTTCTCGCGCGCGACCGGGTCGAGCCCGGCGCAGGGCTCGTCGAGGATGAGCAGTTCGGGCCGGGCGGCGAGGGCGCGGGCGATCAGCACCCGCTGGCGTTCGCCTTGGGAAAGATGCATCCACGGGCGTTCCGCGAGGCGGCCGAGCCCGACGGTGCCGAGCAGGCGCCGGGCGGCGAGGCGGTCGGCGGGCCTGACGCGCGCCCAAAGTTCGAGCTGGGCGAAGCGCCCGCTGATGACGGTCTCCAGCGCGGTCTCGTCCGGGGGGATCGAGCCGGTGAGGGAGTTGCTCACGATCCCGATCCGGCGGCGCAGCTCCGGCCAGTCGCTGCGGCCGTACTCCTCGCCGAGGACCGAGAGGGTGCCGGCGGTGGGCGTGAGATAGCCGGCGAGGGCGCGGAGCAGGGAAGTCTTGCCCGAGCCGTTGGCCCCGAGGATCGCCCAGTGCTCGCCGGGGCGAACGCGCCAGTCAATGCCCCGCAGGATGCGGGTGGGGCCGCGGTCCACGCGGAGGCCGGAGATTTCCAGGATCGGGATCACGCGGGCAGATTGCGGAAGGGCCGTGGGCCGGGTCAATCGCGCCCGGAATCGGCATTTGGTCACACAGAGACACGGAGAGCACGGAGCATAAGTCCTATAGGCCCTATAAGCCCTCTAGGGCCTATTCCGACCGCCCGCGGCAGCCTCTGCCTGTGTAAAATTGCCGGGGTTGCCACGGCCGTCGCGTAGCGCGACGCTTTGGCCACCATGAAGCCAGGCGCCCCCCACCGGATCGAACTGCGGCTGCGGGATCTCGCGCAGTTGTTCAACTCCCTCGATCCCTCGCCCTTCATCGAGCGCGACCTCGATGCGGACGCGGAGGAATTCATCCTGGGCTGGTCGCGGGAAGTCCACCTCGGTCATCCCCTGGAGTTGGTGGTGCATCTCGCCACGCCGCCGCCGGCCGACTGGGCCGCGGCGGTCGAGAGTGCGGTGCGGCACTACTTTGCGCACCGGGCGGAAATGAAGCAGCGCGAGTTCCGCCTGCTGCTGCGCCGCGGCCGGATCAGCCTCTTGGTCGGAGTGTTGTTTCTGGCGATCTGCTTCGTTCTCGCCGAGCTGGCACTGAAGTTTGTGGGCGGGGCCTTCGGCGAGTTTGCCTCCACGAGCATGACGATTGTCGGCTGGGTCGCGATGTGGCGCCCGCTGGAAATCTACCTCTACGACTGGTGGCCGGTCCGCGAGGAGCGGCGCAACCTGGAGCGCCTGGCCCGGATGCCGGTGCGGGTGGAGGCGCCGCCGAGCTGAGGGCGGGAGGATCGGAAGGTCAGTAGATCGGCGGCGAAACCTCCGAGCCTCTGTCCCGCTGGTTCCCGCGACCGGGCAATGCTACGCATGCCCGGCGTAGTTTCCCCGTTTGTTGATACGGGCCCGCTCGTGAATCATGGATCCCATGCATCACCGGGCACCACGCTTTTTTCTGCTGCCGCTGGTTCTCCTCGCCATGGCGGTGGCGCAGGGCGCCGAGCGGGTGGAGCAGTGGACCGCCCAGGCTGGATTGGCGGAGTTCCGGCTGAATACGTTCCGCGGACAGGTGACAGTGGAGGCGGCGGAGGACGATGTCCTGCGCATCGAGGTCCGCGCAGTGGCGTCGGCGGCGAACCAGGACCGGGCAGAGGCCCAGTTGAAGGACATTCGCATGGTCTGGGCGACGGTGGGTGACTGGGGCACCCTGGATGTCTCCGAGCCGAAGGAATCCGGTGCGCGCTTTATTTGGCAGGACCGGGATCCGGTCAGCGTGGAGATCCGGGTTTTTGTTCCTGCGCTGCGGAAGCTGCAGATCGTTTCCAGCGACGGCGGCGTCCGCCTCGGCCGGATCACGGCCGACGTGGACATCGAGGCCCGCCGGGGCCTGGTCAGCTGCACCTTGGTGCAGGGTAACCTCTCGGTCCGGGCGCAGGACGGGAGCATCGTGGTCTCGCGGGTGACGGGCGCCGCCGACCTGCGGAGCGAGTTTGGCAATGTCAGCGCGGGTACGGTCATTGGCCATGCGCGGCTCTTCGCGCGCAACGGCGATGTCGAGCTGCTCGCGGGGAAGTCGTCGATCGACGCCCAGTCCGACGGCGGCAATGTCACGGTCGCGATCACGCCGTCGCTCACGCATAATAGCCGGATCGAGTCGGCCGGCGGCAACGTGACCCTGAGGGTTGATCCCGCGGCCCGGTTCAGCCTGGAAGCCACCACCTCCTGGGGAAAAATCCGCGACCGGTCGCCGGCGAGGACCTTCCTGTCCATGGAAGTCGTGGCCGGCGGCATTGGCGGCAGGCGCCTGGAGGCGCGGTTCAACTATGGGGGAGTGCCGGTGCAGGCGCACGCCGGCGGTGGGAATGTCGATCTTGTGGCGGCGGAGTCGCTGTTCTGAGGGCGGATCGACCATAGGCCTCATGGGACCTATGCCTTGCTCTCAGGGAACCGGGGTATTTCCTCCCGGCATGCCCTCGACCGCCTACCCCGAACTCGTCGCCAAGCTGCAGCGCGCGCACCTGCTCGGCACCGTCTCGGATGTGCTGGGCTGGGACGAGCAGGTGAACCTGCCGCCCGACTCCGGTGACCAGCGCGCGGCCCAGCTCACGCTGCTGGCCGAGCTGTCGCACGCGACGGCGACCGACCCGGTGATCGGCGAACTCCTGGCCGCGCTGGAGGCGGGCCCGCTTGGCGCTGATGAGCGTGTGGTGGTGCGCCAGGCGCGGCGCGACTACGACCGGGCGACCAAGCTCCCGGCGGACTTCGTGCGCGAGAAGGCCGGCCACTGCAGCCGGGCCTATCATGCCTGGGCGGATGCGCGGGCGCGCGACGACTTTGCCGCCTATGCCCCTTTCCTGGAGAAGCACCTTGAGCTGGCAAAGCGCGAGGCGGCGTACCTCGGCCAGGGCGCCGCGCCCTACGACTATTACATCGACCTGAGCGACCCGGGCATGAACGCGGCGCGGATCAATGCGCTGTTCACCGAGCTCAAGGCCGGGCTCGTGCCGCTGGTGCGGAAGATCGCGGCGTCGCCGGTCAAGGCCCGGCGCGATCTGCTCCAGGGTTGCCCGGTGGAGCAGCAGGACGT
>CAMDOO010000039.1 GCA_945903545.1 Opitutus sp. GAS368
CACGCAATCCGCAACGTGCTGGGCAGGGCCCCAACAGACTGTGCAAACGCACGGGCGACAACCCCGGCCCCATGTGCTAGGATGCGGCCAGTTCCCATGAGCACATCCGCTGCCCTCCCCAAGCGCCAACTCGGCAAAAGCGGCCTCGAGGTCTCCGCCCTCGGCTTCGGCTGCATGGGCCTCAATTTCAGCTACGGCCAGTCGCTCACCAAGGCCGAGAGCATCACCCTCGTCCGCCAGGCGGTGGACCGCGGTGTCACCTTCTTCGACACCGCCGAGGTGTACGGCCCGTTCACCAACGAGGAGATCGTGGGCGAAGCCCTCGAGCCCGTGCGGGACCGGGTCGTCATCGCCACCAAGTTCGGGTTCAACCTCGGCCCGTCCCGCGACCCACGCACGCCCGGGTCGTTGCCCGCGCTCAACAGCCGCCCCGAGCGCATCAAGCAGGTCGCCGACGCCTCGCTCCAGCGGCTCCGGACCGATGTCATCGATCTCTTCTATCAGCACCGCGTCGATCCCGACGTGCCGATCGAGGATGTCGCCGGCGCCGTCAAGGAACTCATCGCAGCCGGCAAGGTGCGCCACTTCGGCCTCTCCGAGCCCGGCGCGGCCACCGTCCGCCGCGCCCACGCCGTGCAGCCGGTCACCGCGCTGCAAAACGAGTATTCCCTTTGGACCCGCGGACCCGAGACCAACGGCATCCTCGCCGCCTGCGCCGAACTGGGCATCGGCCTCGTCGCGTACAGCCCGCTCGGCAAGGGCTTCCTCACCGGCGCGATGGCGGCGGACTCCAAGATCGCCGACAACGATTTCCGCAAAAGCCTCCCGCGCTTCACGCCGGAGGCGATGGCCAAAAACCAGGGCCTGGTCGACCTGCTCAAGCGCATCGCCGGCGAGAAAAAAGCCACGACCGCCCAGATCGCGCTCGCTTGGCTCCTCGCGCAGCAGCCGTGGATCGTGCCCATTCCCGGCACCACCAAGCTCCACCGCCTTGAGGAAAACCTCGGCGCCGCCCGCGTCGAACTGACCGCCACCGACCTCGCCGCCATCCAGCGCGCCGCCGCCGAGATCAAGGTCGAGGGCGAGCGCTACCCCGCACACCTGATGGCGACGACCGGGCGATGAGCTGATATCCCATCCATTTTTAACCACGGATTTCACGGATAGCACGGATGGCTTTAGGTCGGGCTGCCTCGACGAGGCGGCCGGGCTCGGTTCCGCTCAACATCGCGGTCGCCTCGTCGAGGCAACCCTACCCCCGGACACCCTATCTTAATTTTGCCCTCCCCATCTCCGATCTCCCATCTCCGATCTCCCAACTCCCATCTCCGATTTCCCATGAACAAACCCCGCGCCTACTCCGTCAAAGCCTACTCCGCCACCACGGCGAAATCCCCGCTGGCCGCCGCCGTCATCTCGCGCCGCGAGCCCACCGCGACGGATGTGCAGCTCGAGATCCTCTACTGCGGCGTCTGCCACTCCGACCTCCACTTCGCCCGCAACGAGTGGCACGGCACCGTCTATCCCGCCGTGCCCGGCCACGAGATCATTGGCCGCGTGAAGGCCGTGGGCTCCGCGGTGACCAAGTTCAAGGCCGGCGATGTCGTCGGCGTCGGCTGCCTCGTCGATTCCTGCCGCACGTGTCCCGAGTGCCGGGCCGGGCTAGAGCAGTTCTGCCCCGACTGGGTCGGGACCTACGGCGCCACCGACAAGCACCTCGGCGGTGGCACCCTCGGCGGTTACTCACAGGAGATCGTCGTCACGGAGGAATTCGTGCTGCGCATCCCGGCCAACCTGAACCCCGCGGCCACGGCTCCCCTGCTCTGCGCCGGCATCACCACCTACTCGCCCCTCCGCCGCTGGAAGGTCGGCCCCGGCCAGAAGGTCGGCATCGTCGGCCTCGGCGGGCTTGGCCACATGGGTGTGAAGTTCGCCCGGGCCTTCGGCGCGCACGTCGTGCTCTTCACCACCTCGCCAGGCAAGGCCGCCGACGCCCAGCGACTCGGCGCCCACGAGGTCGTGGTCTCGAAGGATGCCGCGCAGATGGCGGCCCACGCCGGCAGCTTCGACTTCATCCTCGATACGGTCTCAGCCGCCCATGACCTCAACGCGTACCTCAATCTCCTCCGACGCGACGGCAATCTGGTGCTGGTCGGTGCCCCTGAAAACCCACTGCCCGTCGCTCCCTTCTCGGTGATCATGCGCCGGCGGTCGTTCTCCGGTTCCATCATCGGCGGCCTGCCCGAGACGCAGGAAATGCTCGATTTCTGCGGTACCCATAACATCACGAGCGACATTGAGCTGATCCGCATGGACCAGATCAACGAGGCCTACGAACGCATGCTGAAAAGCGACGTGAAGTACCGGTTCGTGATCGAGATGGCTTCGCTCAAGTAGTCAGGCCTCAACCACGGATGACCCGGGAGGCAGCGATCCCGGGTTGGGCGGGCCGACCCGTCCCGCTCTACCCGCAGAAGCCGGAAGGCCCAGCGGCGCTTAGAGCGAATCCCAAGGCCGCGTGGCCACCGGGTCGCGGCCCTCGTCGTACTCGATGTGGTCGGCGATGGTCTCGATCATCTTGCCCTCCAGGCCGCTGGCGCGGATGCGTTCGGGGAGGACGTGGGAACGTTCGTCACGCCAGCCGAGCTTGAGGAGAAAGTGGTTCCACATGAGGCACTCCTCGTCGTTGCGCGGCGTGCCCCGGGCGTGGACCCAGGCCAGGATCTCCTCATCGGTGCCGCCGGCCAGGGTGCGCTCGCGGAGATCGGCATAGCCTATGCCCAAAAAGCGAATGCAGCGCCCGTCAAAGCCGCGGTCCAGAACGTCGCCCAGGTTGGCTTGATACTCCGCCGGCAGCTTCCCCGCCGCGTGCAGCCGGATCTTGTCGAGCATCCGCCCAAAATAAACGAGCCGGCCGACCTTCGCATAACAACTGCGCAAACCGGGAACGTGGGGCATGGCCCGAGGATTCGGCTGGTCCCGCACGGGGCCAGAAAAAACTGGGGCCACGCCGAGGCCGCAGGGGGCGCAGAGGCGGAGCAACCGCTTGTGTTGTAGCCCGGGTAGACCTCTACCCGGGGACAATCTGAATCCGGACCCTGCCCTGCGTTCCCTGCGCTCTCCGCTGCCACCCAATCATGGCCGATCGGCTCTCGGGTCCGGACCGATCCTCGCTCTCAGGACCCAACAACCAATAACCGGCGCCGTCAGGCGCCCTCAGCGCTTGATCTCAAACGGCACGGAGAACTGGGTCGTCGCCCACGAGAAGCGCAGGGTGCCGGTGTTGCCCGCGCCGGACTCGATCGCGATCGTGAACTGGGCCACGGGGCTCGCCAGCGTGCCCTTCGTGAGGTCGACCCGGGCAACGTCCAGGGTGGTATCGACGGGGTCCCCCCACCGACCGGTGACGCGACTGAAGGCCAGCTTGGAGGGGCCGTTCTCGACCGGGAGCAGGTAGATCACATAGGCACCCGGTTGGAGCGTAACATTGCCGACGACCATCGGGTGTTGGTTCAACAGCAGGGACGCCTCATTGGCCCCCGCGCGCCATGGCTGCCCCCAAGGCACGAGTCCGCCCCAAATCTTGCGCGCCGCTCCCGTCTGGGGGTCCTTGGTATAGGGCCGGCCGTAGCTGACCCACACCAGGCTGCCCGTCATGTAGTTGCCACCGATGAAGGTGCTGGTCGTTTCATGCGGGCTAACGCGGGCGGGGGCGGCCTTCGGCGCTGGCGCCGATTGGGCGGCGGCGAGGGACGTGCCGAGGACGGCGGTGAGAAGGAGCAGGGTCAGGGTCTTCATGGCGGTTGAGGGATTGAGAGGTGGTTTCGGGAAAATCGCGACGCAGTGAAGGAGAACTTCGAGCGATCCCCTATTCCCGAATCCGGTTCCGCCGACTAGGCGAGGCAGGTGGCACGCAGAGAGCGCAGCGAACGGGGAGGTCGGAGGTCGGATTCGGATTGGTTGGCCGCAAAAAGCGCAAAAAAAGAATCCGATTAGGTACGCCACTCCCGGCCCGAGTTTTTTTGCGCCTTTTGCGCCTTTTTGCGGCTACCCGGTTTGGGATCGAAAATCCTCTCGTCCGGGCACTGTGTTCCCTGCGCCCTCTGCGTGCCACTCGCCTACTCCTTCGGCGGCCAAACCGCGCCGACCAGTTCCGGCGGCAGCTGGGTGGGATCGGTCGGGTAGAACTTCGAGAGATCGGTCTGCGACTTTGAGCCCTTGAGGAACTCCAGTTCCTCCGGCCCGCCGACGATCAGCCAGAGCGTCTCGGTGTCGGTGTCGTTGAACACCTGGCGCAGCTCGTTCGGCCCGACCAGCACGCCGCCATGCTTCGGCACGGTCAGGGTCGTGTCGCCCACGCGCATCCGCCCCACCCCCTCCAGCACAAAGAAGAACTCCTCGGACCGGACATGCTTGTGCAGCGTGTTCGCACTCCGCGGCGGCAGCCGCCAAAGCCGGGCACCGAGATGCTCGCTCCCGGTGCGCTCCAAGTAGTCCGCATTCGGAATCCGCATCAGGTTGGACGGCCGCCAGTGCAGGTCGTCGGGCTTGATCAGACAGTGGCCATCGAATGTTTTCATTTCCCGCAGCGTGGTTGCAACCCGGCTGGCCAGCAAGACGACTTGGATGCAGGCCCAGGGTGGGCGGTTCAAGGCGGTCGTTCGCCGCCGTTCAAGCCACTCCCAGGTGCGCAGCCAGCTTGTCGAGGGTCTGGTAGCCGAGTTCCACCGCGCCGAACCCGATCCCCGCCTGGCGTTGCTGCTTGCTCGGGTGGAGCTGGCGCAAGGTGAGGACGGTCTTGCCGTCGCTCTGCGAATCGAAAGTGAGGGTGACCCGGAACTTGCCGGGATCGTTGTCCTTGTCTGAGCCGTGATCGTACACCAGCAGCTCCGGTGCCTTGATCTCCAGGAACTCGACCCAGTTCGTGTAAATCGTGCCATCGGGCGCCTTCATGTCGAACCGCCACCGGCCGCCGGGACGCGCATCCATCTCATGCGTGGTGATGGTGAAGCCCTTGGGGCCGAACCACCGGGAGATCTGCGCCGCGTCAGTCCAGGCCTTGAACACCAACTCGCGTGGCGCATTAAACACGCGCGCGAGCACGATCTCACGGTCAAGCAGGCTGTCTTGGTGATCCTGTGCGTTCATGAGAGGCGGGATGTTTGAGCATGCACCGAAATCGTTATATTTAACCTAATGGTTAAACCCTGAAGATCAGCGGCTCGGGCAAGCTCTTTTTCCTTCTGCGGCTGGGCTGGGTGCCAGTCGTTCACCGCGCCTCGCGCGACCGGGCCAAACTGCGGAGGCCTGCCGTATCGCCGCAGACGAGTGCTTCCTGCTTGGCGCGGGACCAGCGCTTGAGCTGGGCTTCGCGGTCGCGGGCTGCGGGGAAGGTGGGTTGCTGCTCGACCCGGAGGAGCGCCGCGGGTGGATCCACTTTGCTGATGCGGCAGGCTTGTCCAGAGACGTGATCCTCAAGGCGTTGAGCGAGGTCACAGGAGGCGCCGATGTAGAGGGCACCGGATCGCAGACGGAGGAAATAGACGATGGCTTGGCCCTTAAGAGGGCACTGAAAATCGGGGATCGTGGAATGGAGCGGAGGTCTTGGAGCGTTCATCAACAGGGAGAACGCAGAAATCGGGTCGGATCTTTCACGAAATCGTGCAAATCGGCTAAAAATCCGAACCCTTCGACGCGCTGCGCTTGCTCAGGGCCATTCGACGCGTGCACCAGCTGAAGTCTTAAGTTGTTCGACGTTTGCCTTGCCGGCCGCAGGCCATGAGCAAGCAACGCGCGTCGAATGGCTGCCCGACATGGATTCGAACCATGACTAGGCGAGTCAAAGTCGCCTGTGCTACCATTACACCATCAGGCAAGAATTCAGGGAAGGGTCACGTTGCCCCGCCCCGCGCCTCGGTCAAGGGTGGAAAGGAGCAGCCGATCCGTCAGGGCGTGAGGATGAGCTTGGCTCCGGCGATCAGGAGCACCACGGCCAGCAGACGCTTGATCAGGGCGTGGTCGAAGCGACGGCTGCCGAAATACGAACCGGCCGTGCCGCCGGCCACGGCCGCGACGGCCAGGACCAGGGCAAAGGCGGGGTACTGCTTCGTGCTGCTCAGGTTGCCGAGCAGACCGGCCGTCGAATTGACCAGGATGAACAGGGCCGAAACCGCCGCCGCGGTCTTGGCGCGCGCCCAGCGGTTGAACAGCAGGAGCGGTGTCAGGAAGATCCCGCCCCCGGTGCCAGTCAGGCCCGCCAGCAGTCCCAGCCCAGCCCCGATCGAGATGGCCGCCGGCCGGGAAGGCTCCCGCGCCACGGTGTCGTCGGTCGGCCGGATCAGGAAGCGCGCGGCGGACAGCAGCAGCACCGCGCCCACCAGCACTTTGAACACATGCGTGGGCAGGTTGACGTAGCCCCCGACAAACGCCATCGGCACCGCCAGGACCGCAAAAGGCCAGAACAGTCCCCACGAGAAGTGGCCTGCGCGCCAGAACTGCCAGGCCCCGATCGACGCCACGAGGATGTTCAGGACCAAGGCGGCAACCTTGATGTCCGGCGCCGCGAGGCCGAACAGGGTCATCACCGCGATGTAGCCCGAAGCCCCCGCATGGCCGACGCAGGAGTACAGGAAGGCTACCACGAGGATCGCGGCGGCGAGAAGCACAAGGTTTTCAGGCATCATCCGGGGAAGTGCCAACTGCGTAGCAAAACCCCCGCCGGGCGCAAATGCGTTCCCCGACAAGTGCGGCCTCCACGCCCGGCGGAAGGCCCGCACTGCGAGCGGAAGACTTGGAGCGCCCTCCTGGCAGGGCGGGTTCAGCCTGCCATGTCCGGGAGGATCTTTGGGTCGCCACCAGCCTCACCTCCGCGTGCCTTGCATGACCGGCGGGACAAACGTCACGGGCAACCGGGACCGGATGCGCTCAATGATCGCCAGCCGGAGCGGCGCTTCCACGCTCACCCGACCCCAGATGAACGGCTCGCCGCAGGCAGGGTCCTCCCAGCGACGGCCCCGAATCGTCATCATCCCGTCATACTTCATCAACCTCATCGGCGGCGCCCCCCTCGAGCCGCACGAGGAAACCCCATATTCGGCTTCCGCGGGGCATCGCGCTACTCCGGCTCTCGCGCCTGTGCTTTGTCGACTACGACCGCGAGATGGCCCTCGTGGCCGAGCAGCGCAATCCCGCCGGCGGTCGCCGGATTCTCGGGGCCGCCCGCCTGGGATGCGCTCCGTCAACCCGACGGGTCAGCGCCGCCGGGACCTTCCGACCTCTCGCTCGGCCGCCGCCACCCGGTTGAACCGAGTCCAGGGGATTGCCCGCAGGCGTGCCGGCAGGATCGGCCGGCCGGTCGCCTCGCAGATCCCGTAGGTGCCCGCCGCGATGCGCCCGAGCGCCGCCGCGACCTCCTCGAGCAATCCCTCCTCGGTGCGCAACTCGGCCTCGATCAGTTCCCGCCCGCTGCGCCCCGCCGCCATCTCGGCGAAATCCGCCACCTCGGGGTTGAGCGGGCCCGAATTGGCCGACTTCAGCTCGCGCGCCTCCTCCATCAGCCGGTCCCGCAGGTGCAGCAACGCGAGCCGATGCCATGTCCAACGGTCGGCCCGCGGGACCCGGGGATGCTTGTTCCGGGCGGCTCCCAACCGGGTTTTTTCCTTCTTGGCAGCCGGCCGGCGTCTGGCGGTGGTTTTCATGGGCCCAGCATACCCGCGCCGGCCGGCTTATGCTGGGCATCCGTTGTCCGGCTCACGGCGGATCTTGGCGGCCGGCCGCGGGCCCGGGATCGTGATTCCGGGTGGCGCGGCTTGTCCCTAGCCGCCGCCGGGACGCGGCGCGGAGCGCCACCGGTCACCGCCGGTGGCTACTTCACCGCCATCACCACCGAGCCGGCGGTGATGAGCAGGGCGCCGATCCCGGTTTTCAGGGTGACGGGCTCGCGCAGGAAGAGCGCCGCGACCACGAGGACGAACACCACGCTGAGCTTGTCGACCGGCGCGACCCGCGACGCCTCGCCGAGTTGCAGCGCGCGGAAATAGCAGAGCCACGAAAGCCCGGTGGCGATGCCCGAGGCGATGAGGAACACCCAGGTGCGCCGGGAAAATTCGGCGACCCCGCCGCCCACGCCGGTCAGCAGCACGACCAGCCAGGCAAAACCGAGCACGACGGTGGTGTGCACCGCGGTGGCGAGGTTGGAATCGACACCGGTGACACCAACCTTGGCGAGCACGGCGGTGAGGCCGGCGAAGAACGCGGACAGGAGGGACCAGTGGAGCCAGTTCATGGCTTGAGCGTGTTGCGCTGGGCCGTCGGATGCAACGTACGGGAGCCATCATCCGGATTGGTGGCACGCCAAGACCCGAAGTCCGCAAAGGGCGATCTCCGATCGCCTTTGGCGGGTAAACCCCAAACCGGTAGGCCACGAAGAGGCACAAAACCGAGCCCCATCCGGAGATGAGACCCTCTGGTGCCTTTTGAGCCTCTTCGTGGCTTAATTTCCGGCGTTCCTGATTTCTCCTCCGACCTTCGCGTACTTCGCGTCTTGGCGTGCCCACAATCCGAAAATAAATCACGCTTGATTCGCCCGACGGGGCTCCCCAGCTTCCGCGCAGCCATGGTGCTCTCCGTAAATTTCCGCAAACTGATCGCCGTCTGGCGCGCTCTCGTCGCGCCCGTGGGCGTTGTTGCGGAAACCCGGTCCTGATCCCGAGAGACCTGTCCAACCGCAACCGCGCCCTCCCCGGCGCGGTTTTTTTTGTGCCGCCGCCGGACGGGCGTTCCTCCCATGAACGAACGCACCACCACCCAGAGTCCCGCCCTCCTCGGCCCGGGATTGCTCCTCATGCTCGCCTCCACCGCGTGCTTCACCGCCAACGTGCTGGTGATCCGCGCCCTCGGCGCCTCGGCCGCCGCCGGCATCTGGGTGATCGTGCTGGCCCGCTTCGTCGTGGGTTTCGGGCTCGTCGCCACGCTCTTCCGCCACGAACTCGCGCTCGGCCGTGTGTTCCGCGACCCGCTGCTGGTGCAGCGCGGCGTGGTCGGCGGGATCTGCACGGCCGCCTTCTACCTCACGATCGACCACCTTGGCGCCGGCCGCGCCGTGTTCATCAACAACGCCTATGTGGTCTTCGCCGGCCTGCTGGCGGTCCCGCTGCTGGGCGAGCGCTTCCACCCCGGGCTCGTCGCGGGCGGCGCGGGCGCGATGCTTGGACTCGCGCTGCTCACCGATGCCTTCGGTGCCCATCGGCCCTTCGGCCTCTACGATGTCGTCGCCCTCGCGGGGGCGGTCGGCGCCGCCTACGTGGTCATCACGATCCGCCAGCTCCATGCCACGACGCACACGGCGACCATCTTCGCCTCGCAGTGCGTCTGGGGCATCCTCCTCTGCCTCGGCCCGGCCCTGCTCCACGCCGCGCCGGTCTCCTCCGCCGCCAGCCTCGGCCTGCTCGCGTCCGGCCTGCTGGCGGGTGGCGGCCAGCTGCTCATGACCCGCGCCTTCCGCGAGATGCCCGTCGCCCAGGGTACGCTCATCCAGACGCTCGTGCCGGTCGGCGTCGCCGCCGGCGGCCTCGCCTTCTTCGGCGAGCGCCTGTCGCCCGACGAGCTGACGGGCGGCGCGCTGATCCTCGCAGGCACCTCGCTCACCGCCCTCCGCCGGTAAGCGAACATGTCATCTATTAGATGACATGTTGCCGGGGACGGGAGTCGTTCCGGGCGCCAAAACCCGCGCAGCAAACCACAAGATTCGCCCGGCGCGGATGGGCCGGAAGGTGTAAACCTTGGCCTCATGAACCGCGTCAAAAACAAGATCGCGCTCGTCACCGGCGGGGCCCTCGGGCTGGGCCGCGCCACCTGTCTCCTGCTCGCCCGCGAGGGTGCCCGCGTGGCCGTCACCGATGTCCGCGACGAGGAGGGTCGGGCCGTCGCCGAGGAGATCAACCGCGCCGGGGGCACCGCCCGTTACTGGCACCTCGAGGTGGCCGACGAGGCCCAGGTCAAGAGCACGTTCGCCCAGGTGGCCACGGCGCTCGGGCCCGTGAACGTGCTGGTCAACAACGCCGGCATCGCCGGCGCAAACAAGCCGACCGACCAGGTGACCGTCGAGGAATGGGACCGCGTGATGAACGTCAACGTGAAGGGCGTTTTCCTGTGCACCAAGCACGCCATCGCCGGAATGCGTCAGGCCGGCGGTGGGAGCATCATCAACCTCTCCTCGATCTATGGCCTCGTCGGCGCGCCCGATGTACCGCCCTACCACGCCTCAAAGGGCGCGGTGCGCCTGATGTCCAAGACCGACGCCCTGCTCTTCGCCAAGGACGGGATCCGCGTGAACTCGATTCACCCCGGTTACATCTGGACCCCGATGGTCGAGGGCGTGGGACAGGGTTCGGGCGTCAGCCTGGAGGATTTCCGCAAACAGGTCGGCGCGGTGGTGCAGGTCTGCGCGCGGAAGCCGTTCTGAATGTGGAAAGCAGGAAAGGAGGGACCTGACCTCCGATCCCTTAAATCTGGAACTCAGGAACGCAGGAATCCGGATCCTGAGTTCCAGCGTTCCAGATTCAAAATCTGATCACGCTTCCGTCTTTCCCGGTTTATCCAGACGGCGCCACACGATTATCGCGGCCGGCTCGTCGAGCCAGCCCGACCCAAGGCCAATCGAGGTCCGCCGGGACGGCGGTCCCTACCTCAATAATCCAAGTACGGCCCGAGCCAGCGCTCGGACTCGGCGACGGGCTGACCCTTGCGCTGGGAGTATTCCTCGACCTGGTCCTTTGAGATTTTGCCGACGGCAAAGTACTTCGATTCCGGGTGGTTGAAATAGTGGCCCGAGACCGAGCTGGGCGGGTGCATGGCGTTGCTTTCGGTCAGGGTGATGCCGGTGAGCTCGGTGGCCTTGAGGAGATCGAAGAGCGGTGGCTTCTCGGTGTGGTCCGGGCAGGCCGGGTAGCCCGGGGCCGGGCGGACGCCGCGATATTTTTCCCGGATGATGTCCTTCATTTCCAGGTTCTCGGTTTTGCCGAAGCCCGAATACTCGCGCTCCTTCTTGTGCATCAGCTCGGCGAGGGCCTCGGCCAGGCGGTCGCCCAGGGCCTTGGCCATGATCGAACCGTAGTCGTCATGCTTCGCCTCGAAGCTCTTCGCGAATTCCTCGACGCCGTGGCCGGTCGTGACGGCGAAGCCACCGAGGTAGTCGGCGCGACCCGAGGACTTCGGCGCGATGTAGTCGGCGAGGCAGTGGTTGAACTGGTCGGCCGGCTTTTCGTTCTGCTGGCGCAGGAAGTGAAACGTCTTGATCACCTTCAGCGAATCAGATCGGCGACCGTTCGGCAGGCTCAGGTCGATCCCGCTGGGATCGTAGACCTCGACGCTGTCGCCGAAGGAATTGGCCGGCCAGAAACCGAGGACCGCCCGGGCGGTGTAGCGTTTCTCCGCGATGATCCGTTTGAGCATCGCCTGCGCGTCGGCGTAGAGCTTGGTGGCCTCGGCCCCCACGACTGCATCGGTGAGGATGTCGGGGAAGCGGCCGTGGAGTTCCCACGAGGAAAAGAACGGACCCCAGTCGATGAAATCTGCGATTTCCTCGAGTGACATGTGAAGCGTGACAAGTGACGAGTGGGTGGCGGATCGGCCGGTGAGCGCGGCCTGCCGGTCGGTGGTGAATGCCCGGAGACCGAGGAATTCCGGCTTGGGAATGTCGACCGTCGCCCAGTCGGTGGGCTGGCGGCGGTTGCGCGCCTCCGCGAGCGGCAGCAGCTTGCGGGCACCCTTGCGGTCAGCGAACTCGACACGCTGCTTCTCCTGCTTGGCGCGGGTCTCGGCGACGAACTTGGGCTTGTTGTCGGGGTTGAGCAGTTGCGAGACGACGCCGATCACCCGCGAGGCATCGAGCACGTGGATGACCGGCTCCGAGTAATGCGGGGCGATCTTGACCGCATTGTGCGCGGCGGACGTGGTGGCGCCGCCGATGAGCAACGGGATCTTGAAGCCCTGGCGCTCCATCTCCTTCGCGTTGTGCACCATCTCGTCGAGCGAAGGCGTGATGAGGCCGGAGAGTCCGATGATGTCGGCGCCCTTCTCCCGGGCGGCGGTGAGGATTTTCTCGCACGAGACCATCACGCCCAGGTCGATGACCTCGTAATTGTTACAGGCCAGCACAACGCCGACGATGTTCTTGCCGATGTCGTGGACGTCACCCTTGACGGTGGCCATGACGATGCGGCCCTGGGCCTTGGCGATGCCGCCGGCGGCGACGAGGTCGGCCTTTTCCTTCTCCATGTACGGCTGCAGGTAGGCGACGGCCTTCTTCATCACGCGGGCCGACTTCACGACCTGCGGGAGGAACATCTTCCCGGCGCCAAAGAGGTCGCCGACCACCCGCATGCCGTCCATCAGCGGGCCCTCAATGATCGTGAGCGGCTTGCCGTATTTCTGGCGGGCTTCCTCAGTGTCGGCGTCGATCCAAGCGTCGATGCCCTTCACGAGCGCGTGCGAAAGGCGGGCCTCGATCGTGCCGGAGCGCCAGGCCTCGAGGACGGCGATGTTGGCCTTCTGGTCGGTGGCGGAACCGGAAGCTTTGAGCTTCTCGCCATACTCGACGAGCCGCTCGGTGGCATCGGCGCGGCGGTTGAGGATGACGTCCTCGACGAGCTCGAGCAGTTCCTTGTCCACCTCCTCGTAGACCTCGAGCATCGACGGGTTGACGATGCCCATGTCCATCCCGGCCTTGATCGCGTGATAGAGAAACGCCGCGTGCATGGCCTCGCGCACCGGGTTGTTGCCACGGAAACTGAAGGAGACGTTGGAGACACCGCCGCTGACCTTGGCATGCGGCAGGTTCGCTTTGATCCACTTCGTCGCGTTGATGAAGTCGACGGCGTAGTTGTTGTGCTCCTCGATGCCGGTGCCGACCGTGAGGATGTTCGGGTCGAAGATGATGTCCTCGGGCGGAAACCCGACCGTGTCGACGAGGAGTCGGTAGGCGCGCTCGCAGATGCGGATCTTCTCGGCGTAGGAAGCGGCCTGGCCGTTCTCGTCGAAGGCCATGACCACCACAGCGGCGCCATAGCGGAGAATGGTCCGCGCCTGCTCGAGGAACTTCGCCTCGCCCTCCTTGAGCGAGATGGAGTTCACGATGCCTTTTCCCTGCAGGCATTTCAGGCCCGCCTCGATCACCTCCCACTTGGAGGAGTCGACCATGATCGGGACCTTGGCGATCTCGGGCTCGGAGCCGATGAGCTGGAGGAAACGCGTCATCGCCGCGACGCCGTCGATCAGGCCGTCGTCCATGCACACGTCGATGACATTGGCGCCGTTGTCGACCTGCTGCCGGGCGACGGAAACGGCCTCCTCATAGTTGCCCGCCTTGACGAGCTTGGCGAACTTCGGCGAGCCGGCGACGTTGGTACGCTCGCCGACCATGAGGTAGGTGCCCGGCTGCTGCTTGAACGGGAGCGAGCCAGACAACTCGAGCGGGATTGATGTAGCCGGCCTCGTTGAGGCCGGACCGGGGTCAGCGACCCCGGCTACAAGCTCCGGCTTCACGATTGTGACCTTGCGCACCGGCTTTTTCTCGAGCGCCTGCGCGATGGCGGCGATGTGCTCGGGCGTGTTGCCGCAGCAGCCGCCGGCGATGTTGCACAGGTGGCTGTCGGAAAACTCGCCCATGAAGCGGGCCATGTCCTTCGGCTCCAAATCGAAGCCGGTCGGTGTGAGCGGATTCGGGAGGCCGGCGTTCGGATAACAGGAGATGAACGTGTCAGCCTTGCCCGAGAGCTCGGCCAGAAATGGCCGCATCAGATCGGGGCCGATGGAGCAGTTCAGGCCCACGGCGAGCGGGTGGTGATTGCGCACCGCGTTCCAGAACGCACCGACGGTCTGCGCGGAGATCATCGTCTCGCCGCCGCGCCCGACGGCCGCGGAGATCATGAGCGGCAGCTTCATCCGGTCCTCGGCGAAAACCTCCTCGATGGCGACGAGCGCAGCCTTGGCATTGAGCGCGTCGAAGATGGTTTCCACCAGCAACAGGTCCACGCCGCCGGCAATCAAGGAACGCACCTGGCGGCGGTAGTCGGCCTTGCACTGGTCGAAGGTCACGACGCGGAAGCCCGCATCGTCGGCATCGGGAGAATTCGAGAGCGAGACGGTCAGCGGCCCGATGGCGCCCGCGACGTAACGCCGGCGGCCGGTTTTCTCGGCCGCGCGGTCGGCGCAGATGCGGCACTGCCGGGCCGAGTGGAAATTGATGTCGTGGGCCAGTTCCTGGAGGAAGCGGTTCTCGATCACCTCCTCGTAGAAGGCCGGGGTCTTCCGGCCGCCCTTCTCGCGCGGATCCTCGATGAAAAACTCACTCTGGCCGATCGCGGTCGCGGAAAACGTGTTGGTCTCGATGATGTCGGCGCCCGCGTCGAGGAAGCGCCGGTGGATGTCGCTGATCTGGTCCGGGCAGGTGAGCGAGTAGATGTCGCCGTTGTTCTTGAGATCCTTCGGCGCGCCCTGGAAGCGTTCGCCGCGAGCCTGCTCCTCGGTGATGTTGTAGCTGCGGATGGTCGTGCCCATGGCCCCGTCGAGAATGACCATGCGCTCCGCCAGCGTGCGGCGCAGGGCGATCTCGGATTCGGTCATGAGGGGAGCGGGCTTCGACATGAGCGGAAAACCCTCGGGGCACCGGGTGGCTTTGGCAAGTGTCCGGAGTGTCATGGATCGGGTCGATCCTATCGGATGTTTTGCCACAGAGGCACAGGGACACAGAGGGCGGATGATTTGGGGTTCGGAAACTCAAAAAAACGAGGCTTTGGGCTCTGTGCCTCTGAGTCTCTGCGGCAAAAAACTTCCGGGGATCGCCCATGACACGCGGCGGTCTTGACCACGCCGCGGCGCCCCAGCACGGTCGGCGCGTCAGCGTTCTTTTTACTTTCCGGGACGCAGGGAAGGCCGTGAGAACCGGCCACAGTTGCGCTGCGGTATCGCATCACAGACCCGTACCACGCCGCCCTCACGGGCGACGCGGGCACAGCCAATCTCCGGCCTCGGCCGGGGGTGAAGGCGCGGGCGAGGAAATCCCGCGCGGAGGAGCCCCAACAGGGCCTTCGCCGCGCGGTCACATGCGGAGTCCGAACATCTGCCCCCGGGAACTCACGCGCCGGCGCGATTGCGCGCACCGGTCGCGAAAACTTCATCGCAAAAATGAAGCGTGAGGGCGGTGTCCTTCCCCAACCGGGACGGATGTCTGTTCCTTCCGCGAGACCACAGACCTCCATGCAATCGTTCCTCCCGACGTCAGGCTCCGCCCGGCGTTTCCTCCTTGTCCTCGTTGCGGGTGCCCTGCCCGTGGCGGTGTGCGCCCAGTCCGCGCCGGCCTCCCCGGCCCAAACCGAAACCGTGCGCCTGGTCGTCGGGGACATGGTCGCGCTGGCCCCGATGGTCGTGACTGCCACCCGCACCGCCAACGACCCCATCAAAGTTGGTTCCGCGGTCGACACGATCACCGAGGACGACCGCATCCGGCGCCAGCAGGACAGCATGGCCTCCGTTCTGGGCGGCACGCCGGGCGCGCCCTTGTTCGCCTCGGGTGCCGCCGGGGCGACCACGTCGCTCTTCCTCCGCGGGGCCAACTCCAACCAGACCTTGTTCCTCGTGGACGGCATTCGCTTCAGCGATGCCAATGCCGACTACAATGTCTTCCTCGGCAGCGCCACGTTGGGCGCCGGAGACACGGTCGAGATCGTCCGCGGCCCGCAGAGCACGCTGTATGGCGGCGAGGCCATTGGCGGCGTGGTGGCAATCACGACCGAGCCAAGTCTGGGCCATCGGCACACAAGCGTGAGCACCGAGGCCGGCAGCTTCGGTACCGTCCGCGGCGCCCTCGCCACTTCCGGGGCCACGGGCGACTGGGACTACCGCCTCAACCTCAGTGGCGGGCACACTGACAATGTCCGCAAGAACAACGGCCTTGGCTCCGCGGCGGCGAACACCCGCCTCGACCGCCGGATCTCGGACACTTTCTCCCTCGGCGCCACCGCCCGCTGGTTCCACGCGCAGTACGGCGATCCGGGCGACCGCTTCACTAACGACCCGGACGATTCCCAGCGCGAGAACAACACCCTCGTCACCGTCTTCGCCGACGCCCAACCCGCCCCCGGCTGGAGTGTGCACGCCATCGCCGGCGGGCAGGACCGGCGGCTGGTGTCGAACACCTCCTTTGGCGCCGCCTTCGCCAACAGCAATGCGGTCACGACCAACCGCCGCGGCGTGCTCGACGCGCAGGCCAGCTACTCCGGCGCGGCCCGCCACCGCCTGACGGCCGGCACCACGGCCGAGACCACGCACACGCGCAACACGGGCTTCGGCGCGATCAACCGCCGGCAGGACTCGCTCGCGTTCTTTGTCCAGGACGAGTTCAACGCGACCGACACGCTGCACCTGACGGCCGGCCTCCGCAGCGATGACTTCGACACCTTCGGCCGGGCCACGACCGGGCGCGCCACGGCGGCGTGGGAGATCGTCCCCAAGCGGGCGAAACTGCGTGCCAGTTACGGCACGGGCTTCCGGTCGCCCAGCTTCCTGGATCTCTACGGGAAGAGCGCCTTCTATGTCGGCTATCCCGCCCTCCAGCCCGAACACGCGCGGGGTTGGGATGTGGGCCTCGACCTGCTGAGCCCGTTTCGCAACAACAACCGCCTGAGCCTGACTTGGTTCGAGAACCGCTATTCCGATCTCATCGCCGGCGACTTCACGAAGTTCCCCTCGACCGTCGCCAACGTGTCCCGCGCCCGCACGCGCGGGTTGGAAGTCTCCGGCCACGTGAACTTCACCGGCCGGGTGCAGACCAACCTCAACTACACCTACCTCGAGGCGCACAACCTGGCCAACGGCACGCGTCTCCTGCGCCGGCCGCGGCACTCGGGCTCGTTCGACCTCGTCTATTCCGCGCTCCCCTCGTTCAGCGTCGGCGCCGGGATGGCGTTCGCGGGGGCCGGACGCGACATCGATGCGGCGACCTTCCTGACCATCGACGGCGAGAACCACGCAGTCGCCCGGCTGTACGGCGCCTACGAGATCCGCCGCGGCCTGACGCTCAAGCTCCGCCTCGAGAACCTGCTCAACGAGAAATACGAGCCGGTGAACGGTTATCCCGCGACGGGTTTCGGCGCGTTCGGCGGCATCGAGTGGCGGTTCTGAGGAACCGGAGAGTCAGAAGTCCGGAAGATCGAGGTAGGGCCGGGCCGCTGGCCCGGCCGTGATCCTGATCCCCGGAATTTTTCGCCACAAAGACACAGAGGCACAGAGGTCGGATGCATTGGAGTTCTGAACCCACCAAAACCACGAGGCTTGGGCTCTGTGCCTCTGCGTCTCTGCGGCAAACCCGGTCTGGGCGATCGCGGCCGACCCGGCGGGTCAGCCCTACCCCGAACCTCACTCCTTCGCCACCGCCGGCGCTGCCGTCCGCGGACGCGCGATGCCGGGATAGGACAGCAGGTAGTTGCGGCGGTCGTTGATGAAGCCCTTGAGGCTGTATTCCGGGGGCCGGGGCGAACTGCTGCCGGCGTTGTAGTAATCCACCACCGACGACGTGAGGAAGGAATCCGACGAATAGAGTTTCCGGCGGTCGGCCGAGATGTCGTCCCAGAGCAGGGTCTGCGCCTGCTCGATGACCGGGCCGAGCTTCTCCCAGGTCAGCCAATTCTCGGCGATGTCGCGCATGTAGCCGAGGTAGCGCTGCTCGAGGGCCGGGACGCGCAGGAGATAATAGAGCATGGCCTTCTGGGGCTCGCCGGACCCGGCGTAGGGATCGAGCATGCTTGCCCCGCCACCACCGCGGCCGCCGGGTTCCTTGAAGGACTCGTTCACATCCCACATGATCACGTGGAAGACCCCCTTCAGGTCCTGGTAAATGGTGTACTCCCCGGCCTTGGTCCAGAAGCCGTCGGCGTTCTGCAGGGCGTTGTCGAGCGCGAGGAATTTCAGGGCCTCGTCGACATCGAAGATCGGCTTCAGCGCCGCCTCGAGCTGGGCGGGCGGGGTGTCGCGCAGGACCTTGGTGAGATGGATCAGGTCGGTCCAGGCCTTGGGGTCCTCCTTGCTCTTGATCTCATAGGTCTGGCGATAGGAGTCGACGTTCTCCCCGAAGTAATAGAGCCCGCCGTATCCCCGGGGATAATTGGAGACTTTCCACCGCGCTCCCTTGCCCGAGTCAAAATTCTCCTTCGCGAAATCGGAATTGATCGCCTGGGTGTTGACGTAGACGCCCCAGTTCTCGCCGTTGATCACGACGCGCACGAAGTTGGCCTTGGGGGCCGGGTTGTACTGCCGCGCGACATAGTGGTAGAGATACGTCCGCAGGAAGCTCGGGTCCTGGTTGGCGTTCAGGAGCTTCAGGGTGCGGTAGCCGTAGAGCCGCTGTTTGTCGTCGGCGGCGTCGATCTCGAGGCTGAGCGAGTGCTTCCTGCCGTAGGGCACCATCTGGTAGGACGAGTTGCCGCGGAACGAGATTCCCACCCCCGGATAGGCCTTGCCGTCGACCGTCAGCTTCGCGGGCACGTCGACATCGGTATGATAATACGAGGTCAGCAGCTGCTCCCAGTTGCTCTTCTCGAAATCGATGAAGATCGTGCGCAGGACCTTCGGGTCGTAGAAGGCGTCGTCCTTCGTGTAATTCCTCACCGTCGCCGGCGTGAACTTCGTCGGAAGCGCGGGGGCCGGTGACTGGGCCTGGACCCCGGGCGCCGCCAGCGTGAGCAGCAGGGCCCAACGAGCCAGGAAAGAAGGGGGTTTCATGTTCGGTCCGGAACGGGGAGTCGCGGAAGTCTGCGGGACGGCCGAAACGTGCAGGGCTCGCCGCCGAACCGCAAACCGGAAACGTGTGACAAAGGCGCCACAGTTTCGGATGGTTTCACGCCAAGACGCGAAGAGCGCGAAGGCCGAACCCCGGATTGGTGGCACACTGAGAAACAGAGAGCTCAGAGCCAGAGCCTTTGATTTTTTCGGGTTCGAACCCTAATCCGTCCGGACTCCGTGAACTCTGCGCCTCTGTGTGCCAATGATGCGGGGTTCGAACCCATCCCAATCTTCTCCGGCCTTGGCGTTCTTGGCGTCTTCGCGTGCTAAAATTCGCCTCACCCGCCCCGGCGGCGGATGACCTCGGGTAGGCAGATCGCCAGCCACGCGGTGAAACGCTCGGGGTGCGCCGTCACCTCGGCTGCGAGCTCATCGAGCCCGACGTAGCGCCACCCGGACACCTCGGCCGGGTCGGGCCGCGGTTCGCCCGAGCAGGCTCCGAAAAAAACATGGTCGAGCTCGTGCTCGCGGAGGCCGTTGGGGAAATCGGCCTGATAGCGGAAGGTGAAAGCGGAAGTGACCGGGAAATCCAGGCCCATCTCCTCGCGGAGCCGCCGGCCCGCCGCCGTGGTGATGTCCTCGCCGGGCCGCGGGTGGCTGCAGCAGGTGTTCGTCCAGAGCCCGCCGCTGTGGTACTTGCCCTCGGCGCGACGCTGGAGCAGGAGCCGGCCTTGGGCGTCGAAACCGAAGACACTGAAGGCCCGGTGCAGCGCGCCGCGCTTGTGCGCCTCCAACTTGTCCATCGTGCCCGTCGGCCGGTCGTCGGCGTCGACGAGGATCACCTGTTCCTCAAGGGCGGGGGTCATCGGTTCGGATTGGTTTCACGCTAAGACGCGAAGATCGCGAAGGTCGATCCCCTGATTGGTTGCACACAGAGGCGCAGAGCACAGAGGCCGAGCCTTTAATTCTTTGGCTTCGAACCCCGATTCTTCCGGCCTCTGTGCACTCCGTGTCTCTGTGTGCCAATAATTCCGGGGTTCGACCCACCCAACCATTCCTCCTCCGAACTTCGCGACCTTGGCGTCTTCGCGTGCAATCATCCGGGGATTGAGTCTACTATTTCGCGTCGGGTTTCCGCTTCAGGCCCACGAAGCGCGCGTCGAAGAGCACGCCGGTGCCGCCCGGATACCGCCCGTACTTCTTGATCAATTCCTCCGCGTGGTCCCAGACTTGGGCAACCGCGTAGTCCCGCCGGAGGCCCTCGACCGCATTCAGGCGCTCCAGCTCGCCCTCGCGGGCGATGATCCAAGTCGGCTTCAGGACCAGCGGGAGCTCGGCAAAGCCGGCGTGGGTCTCATGCCGGGCCTTCACAACCTCGGGCGCGACGAGGCCCGGGTAGTCGAGGATTTTCATCCCGGAGTAATATCCGATGTAGCCGATGGGCTCGAGGAAAACGGTGTCGCCGGGTGCGGCGTGCTCCTTGAGCCAGAGGCCGATCGGCTTGCGGATGTTGTCCTCTACCTCGAGCTGCTGGCGCTGGGCATGCTGGTTGCCGAGGACGAAGATCGCCGTCGTGACCAGCGCCAGCGTGCCGCCGCCCACGGCGGCCAGCGCCCGCGCCCCCGGCGTGCGCCGTTCCCAGAGTTCACCCGCGACCCTTCCGACCACAATGATCGCGAACAGGCTGGCCGGCCCGAAATACCATGGGTAGGCCGTGCGCTGGGTCGCCAGCCACATGAAGTAGACCAGCAGCCCGAGCAGGCTCAGCGAGCACAGCGCGGCAAAGCGGTCGCGCCACGGCCGGAGGCAGCGGGTGGCGGCAAACCCGCCGCCCAGGAAGGCACCGAGGCCGAGCAGCTGCGGCCAGTCGCCCATCCCGTAGATCGCGCCAAAGACATCGATCACGATCTCCACGATCTGCGCGCACATCGCGGAGATCGTCGCCATGACGTTGTTGGCCACGAGGAAAGTGTCGCCGGCCTTCGCTGTCACCGTGTGCGGCACGGCCGAGCCGTAGTACGACCACGCGATCAGGATCCAAGGCAGAAACGCCCCCGCCGCAACCGCGCCGGCCTGTACGATGGGCCGCAGCTTGGCACGGGGCTCGCCGGGGCCGGACTGCCAGGCGATCACGGCGACCGCCGCGATGCACAGGGGGCTGTCGGGCCGGGTGTAGAGCAACCCCGCCCACGCCAGCCCGAGCCGCAGCCAGCCGCGGGGCTCGTCGAGCCGCAGGGCGAAGCCGAGGGACATCGCGAGGAAACCGACAAGCAGGCCGGACTCCTGCCCGTTCATGCTGAAGGCAATGATCTTGACCGAGGTCGCGGTCAGCACCGCGCCAAGCCAGAGCTCGAAGCGCCCGGCCCCGAGCTTCTCGGCCATCGCCCGCCACAACACCACGAGGCCGCCCAGCAGCACCGCGAGCGAGCAGAAGCGGAAACACCAGACCGTCGCATCGAACGAACGGGTGACGGCAAACGGCAGGGCCGGCAGCAGGGTGTTGAGCACCGAGGTGAACCCATGGACCCGCTCGCCCGGCTGGTAGACCAAGCCCCGCCCATTCACGAAATTTTCCGTGTGGCGGAAGGTGATGAGGTAATCCTCCCACAGCTGGTGCGTGTACAGCGCGTAGAACAGGGCCGTGGCCGCCGGTAGGAGGGCCGCGAGCCACCACGGGTGACGACGCAAATACGACATGGCGGGGTGCATGATCGGAGATGGAAGAGGGGAGATCGGAGATGGGGATGGGGCGACTGACCTCTGGCACCTGACGCCTGGCACCTGATGCAGCGGGGCGGCCATGCCAATCGCCCGCCGCTGAACGCTCAAGGTCCGATTTTCGGGGGGACCTGAGGGTCAGAGGTTCAGAGGATCGGAGGTTCGGAAGTACGGACCATCAGGGACAGAGGTGCAAAAATCCGCGGGCTGCTTTCGATTTAGTGAAAGAAAGGGCTCCGAGGACTCGTTCTGTAGTGGGTATGGAACTTATTCGAAATGACATTAAAACCTTCCGCGGACTTAAGGTTTACCAGTCCGCTTTCCAGCTACAGCAACAAGTTTTCCTCCTCTCGAAAGCGTGGCCCCGCGACGAGAAATATTCCCCGACTGACCAAGTGAGACGGAGCTCGCGGTCAATTGGCGCTAATCTGGCGGAAGCATGGGCAAGGCGCCGGTATCCAGCCCATTTCCTTGCCAAGCCGACCGATGCAGACGGTGAACTGCAGGAGACCGTGCACTGGCTCGTTACAGCGGCCGAATGCGGTTATCTTGAGGCTGAAGAGCACCGCAGCTTAGAAAGCTCGTACCTCAATGTCGGCGGAATGCTCGGTTCAATGATGTCGAAGCATGAAAGCTTTTGCCTGAGATGAGCTGAGACTCTGGAAATCCAAGGGTCCGCCACACCGATCCTCGGATCCTCCGAACCTCAGATCCTCGGCGCGCCGACCGCGCCCGCCGCCAACCGGTCGGCCAGGATCGGGATCAATCCGGGATGCGTTCCCAGCGTGGGCGTCATCAGCGTGCGCAGCCCGGGATGACGCCCTTGCGCGGCAGCGCAGATCTGCGCCACATCGCCCGCCGGTCCCGCGTGGCGGCCAGGGAGCAGGAAAAACATCGCAATGACCACGTCCCCGTCATCGAACCCCGGCGCATCCAGCAGGTGCTCGAGGAGCGGATCGGCAAAAGCGTACTCCGAACCCGGCCGGCGCTCCATCGAGGCGGCCCGCACCACGCGCACGGCCTCGCCGAGCCGGTCCCGCAACGCCACCGCGACTTCATCTCGCAAAGCCGTCACGGCGCGCGCCGGGCTGCCGTGGTCCACCAGGGCCACCGCCGGACGCCCGCCGGCGGAGAGCACACCACGCACCCCCTCCTCCAGCAGATCCACCACCCGCGGATCGCACCCGCCCTCGCCGGCCACGGGCGCCGCAAGCCGCACCACGAGGTCGGGCCACTTGGCCTTCAACCGCGCCAGACGCTTCGGCAGGTAGTCCGTCAGGGCCCCGCTCGGCCCCAGAAAAAGCGGCACGAGCACAAACTCCCTCACGCCGGCGGCGAGGCGCTGCTCCAGGGCCGGCTCCAGAATTTCGGCCGGCATCCCGCCGAGCGCCTCCGCCGGCACCGCGCTGGAGTGCAGCAGGGAAACCGGCTCAATCAATCGGCCGGTCCGGACCGAGAGCGCCGCAGCGAGCGACCGCAGCCCAAGCGTGGCCGCCGGCTCGAGCGAACCGTTGTCGACCAGGAGAATGACGGGCCGGGACGGGGTGGACATTGCCCCGCCAGCCAATCCAGCTCCGGGGCAACGGCAAGCGTGGTCCGGTCCAATCAATTTACTTGCTCAGACCGGGCCCGCGGGTTCTTTTCCCCGTCCCGCTCACGCCCGGGTGGTGGAATTGGTCGACACGCAGGTCTCAGAAGCCTGTGCCTTAACAGCATGCGAGTTCGAGTCTCGCCTCGGGCACCAGCCTCCGCCGAGCCTACGGCTGGCATTACCAGCTGAGGCGGAGGACGGAGGCTGCCGGCCGCAGGATTGGCGAAGGCCGGCATTTCGGACCGATCAACGGAGGTTTTTGCCCCAGAGGCACAAAGCACACAGAGCCCAAGCCTCGTTGGCTTTATTTCAGAATTCAGGGTCCGGATGCCAAAGCATCCGTCCTCTGTGCGCTCTGCGCCTCTGTGGCAAAACCTCCGGAATCATCGCGGCCGACCCGGCGGGTCAGCCCTACCTGCCAAACCTCAAGACTTCAGATTCTCAGATCCGCCATCCAGGTACTTCCCGATCTCCGGAATCCGCTTCTGCCGGCGGCCGGCGGCGTCCTTGATGAAATAGGGGTCCTCCTCGAGGGTCGCCTCGACCTCGTCCTCGTCGTCCACCTCGTCCTGCTCGTCGATCTCCTCGCCGTCGGCGTCGTGGAAGATCCACTGGTCGTCGCCGTCGAAGACGTGCGTGAGCCGCCGGGCCTGCGGATCGAGCACGAGGCGGGGATTCCGCACCTTGCCGGCCTTCACGGTCTCAAACAGGCAGGGCAGGAACTGACCCTCGAAGTGCTTGAGAAAATCACTGACCCACTTGTTGGGCACACCCTCGCGGCGGTTGAGCAGCATCACGTCGGAGAAGTGCACGCAGGCGTCGTACCACGAAAGCAGGGGGGGGTGTTTCTCGGCGAGGGCGCAGTTCGCGACGCAGATCACCCGCGCCAGCTCCCCACCCTGCGCCTCCAGCCAGGCCCGGAACACCTCGATCTGGTCCACCGGGTTCGCCCGGCTGGAAGTGACAAAAAACACCGGGCCGGCCTCCGCCGGCAGCGTGCCCTCGATGAACTCGCCCTGCCAGGTCCAGCGGGTCAGGCGCGGCAGGCGGGCGTCGGCCGGATCGTCCGCCTCGCCGGCCTCAAGCATCACGGCCGGACGGTCGGTTTCCTCCAGCCCGGCCTCGATCAGGTCGGCCAGCACCTCGCGCCGCCCCGAGCCGGGGGCGCCGAGGATGAGATAGACGAGGGGCTTGGATTCAGGCGGCATGGGTGAAACGGAATCCAACCAAACCTTTTCCCAACGAAACACACTAAAAACACGAAATCGGAATCAACCATACCGGGTTTGGCCACAGAGACTCGAAGTTCACAGAGCCCAAGCCTCGTTGTTTATATTTCGGGATTCAGGGTCCGGATGCCAAAGCATCCGCCCTCTGTGCGCTCTGTGCTCTGTGGCAAAACATCCGGAATCATCGCGGCCGGCTCGTCGCGCCAGCCCTACCCCCAATCCTCGATCAGAACTTGATCGCCCGCAGCGCCTGCTGGCGCAGCCAGTGGTCGAGGAGCACGAGGGCGGTCATGGCCTCGACGATCGGGACGGCGCGGGGGAGCACGCAGGGATCGTGGCGGCCGCGGGCGGCCAGCTCGGTGGCGGTGCCGTGGATGTCGACGGTCTGCTGCGGCTGCAGGATCGTGGCGGTGGGCTTGAACGCGGTGTTGAAGACAATCTCCTCACCATTGCTGATTCCGCCCTGCACGCCACCGGAGCGGTTGGTGGCGGTGCGGACACGCCCGGCCTTCGCCGAGCCTACGGCCGGCTCCGCCGGGACAAAGACATCATTGTGCTCGCTGCCCTTCAGGCGCGTGCCCGCGAACCCGCTGCCAATCTCGAAGCCCTTCGTGGCCGGAAGCGAGAGCATGGCCTTGCCCAGGTCAGCCTCGAGCCGGTCGAAAGCGGGCTCGCCCAAGCCGGCGGGCAACCCGTGGACGCGGCAACGGATCACGCCGCCGACCGAATCGCCGACGCTGCGGACCTGCTTGATGCGCTCGATCATGGCTGCGGCGGTGGCGGGATGCGGACAACGCACGGCGTTGGCCTCGACCTCGGCGAGGGAGGGAAAATTCACCAGGGCGGCCTCGGGGGCCACAATATCATGGACCTGCGTGACGAAGGCCCGGATCTCGATCTGGGCCGCGAGGGCCAGGACCTTGCGGGCAATCGCACCGGCGGCGACCCGGCCGATGGTCTCGCGGGCCGAGCTGCGTCCGCCCCCGCGGTGGTCGCGGACGCCGTATTTTTCCTGGTAGGTGTAGTCGGCGTGCGACGGGCGGAACTTCTCCCGCATCTCGTCGTAGGCGCCCGGACGAGCGTCGGCGTTGCGAACCAGCAGCGAAATGGGGGCCCCGGTCGTGCGGCCCTCGAACACGCCCGACAGGATCTCCACCCGGTCCTCCTCGGCGCGCGGGGTCACGATGTCGCTCTGGCCCGGCCGGCGGCGGTCGAGCTCAACCTGGATGTCGGCCTCGGCGAGCGGCAGGCCGGGCGGACAGCCATCGACCACGACCCCGACGGCCGGGCCATGGCTCTCACCCCAGGTGGATACCGTGAAAAGTTTTCCGAAGACACTCGACATCGCCCGCCGACGGTTGGGAGGGGCGCGAACCCCGGCAAGCGGCAAATCCGGTCGGTAGTTTGGCCCGCAAAGACGCGAAAAACGCGAAGGTCGATCCCTGGATTGGTTGCACCCAGAGACACAGAGAGCACGGAGCCCGAGCCTTTGATTTTTGGTTCGAACCCCAATCCTTCCGGGCTCTGTGAACTCTGCGTCTCTGTGTGCCAAAAAATCCGGGTTCCGAACCCAAACCTGCCTCCTCTTCCGACCTTAGCGTACTTCGCGTCTTTGCGTGCCAACCCACCTGGTATCCGGGTGCCCACAAATCCGCAACCCACGGCAACCTCGGTCAATCGGCGTCGTCATTGCACAAGACCGTTTACAAGATCTGGGGGGTACGTCTCCCTAGTGGAACCCTTTTGTCCGTCCCGGCCCCAAACATGTACTACCCTTCGCGTATGAGCTCACGTTTCGTCCTCCCCGCCCTTGCCGCCCTTGTCCTGAGCCTCACCCCCGGCCTCCGCGCCCAGCCCGCCCCGGGCAACACCACGGCCGCCGCCGCCGCCGCCTTCGCCGCCATGCCGGACTCCGCGATCATCGGGAACAGCATCCGGCTCCCCGACGCCGACATCGACACCATCCTCACCGCCCTCGAGCTCTACACCGGCCGAACCATCCTCCGGCCCGCGACCCTGCCAGTGCCCGCGGCCGGCGGCTTCAACCTGGTGCGGACCGACCCCAATGGCATCACCAAGGCCGACGCCATCCGCGCGATCGAAACCGTCCTCGAACTCAATCTCATCGCCGTGGTGCCCATGGACGACAAGTTCATGAAGGTCGTCCAGCTGGCCAATGCCCGCATCGAGTCGCCCCCGATGATCTCGGGCTCGACCCTCGATCAGCCTTCCAGCGGCCGCGTCAGCACCAAGATCTTCCAACTGAGCTTCCTGACCGCCACGACCTTCCGGGACTCGATCTCGAACCTCTTGACCTCCGGGATCGGCGGTCCCGGTAACGCCGCCATCCTGGCCGCCGCCAACGCCGTGATGGTCACGGACACGGTCACCAACCTGCAGCGCATCGAAAAGCTGGTCGAGACCCTCGACAAGCCGGTCACGTCGAATCTCGCCAGCAAGTCCTACCTGTTGAAGAACGCCCGCGCCTCCACCACTTTGACCCAGATCCGGCAGGCCCTCAGCGCCGCCCAGCTGGCGCAAGTCGGCGGCCAGCTCAGTGCCGACGACCGCGCCAACCAGGTCCTCGTGGTCGGCGACCCGCGCATCTTCGCCTTCTACGACGACCTGATCACCCGCTACGACGTGAAGGCCGACCCGAACACCAAGCAGGAGGTCATCACCCTGAAGTCGGCCATCGCCACCGAGATGATCCAGATCCTGAACACGATTGTCAGCGGCCAGACGCAGGCCGCCCAGCGCACCAACGCCGCGACCGTGCGCCCCGGCACCGGTGCCGCCGGCCAGAATCAGGTCGGCCCGGGCGCCGTGCCCGCGGTCCTCCCGGGCGCCGCTCCCGTGGCTGCCCCTCTGGCCGCCGCCCCGGCGGCCGCACCCGCCGCCGCTCCCGCGGGTGGCGCCGCCGGCGGCACCGGGACCTCGGCCAACGAATTCAGCGCCCTCATGACGCTGGTCGCCGACCCGCGCACCAACTCGATCGTGGTCAATGGCACGGTCGACGACATCACGCTCATCCGGAACCTGATTGAAAAACTCGACAAGGTCCTCCCGCAGGTCGCCATCGAGGTCGTGATCGCCGAGGTCACCCTCAGCAACAGCGACGTCACCGGTCTCCAGACCCTCGGGCTCACCGTGGGCACCGACACCAACCAGGGCACGATCGTCCCCGGCGCCACCGCCGGCACCACCGCGACCATCGGCACCACCAACGGCAACCGCGGCACGCATATCACCAGTTTCTCCGATCTCGCGGTCGGCGGCTGGGGCGTCACCGGCGGCATCGTCAACCCCCTCGCCTTCAATGCCGTCATGAACAACGTCGGCAGCCGCAACAACGTGAAGGTCCTGCAGGCCACCACGCTCAGCACCTCGCACAACAAGGCGGCCACCATCCAGGTCACCCAGCAGCAGCCGATCGTCACCGGCTCCACGACCGCCACCACCGGCGGCACCACCTCCACCGTCACCTACCAGAACATCGGCATCACGCTCAATGTCACCCCGCTGATCGGCGTGGATGACACCGTGCAGATGACACTCGACCAGGTGGTCGACAGCGTGGTCGGCACGACCCAGATCGATGCCAACGCCCAGCCGATCATCGGCCACCGGCAGGCGACCTCGTTCGTCAATGTGAAGAGCGGCGACATGATCGTCCTCGGCGGCCTGCGGACCGACACCCGCTCCAACAGCCGCAGCAAGATCGGTTTCATCTACGAGATCCCGATCCTGAGCAACCTGCTCGGCGGCCGGACCCGCTCCTCCGACTCCACCGAGCTCCTCTTCTTCGTCCGCCCCAAGGTCATCAAGCCCGGCACCGAGTCGGACATGACCGACGCCATGATCAACCAGCTCTCGAACAAGGATCAGGTGAACCAATACCTCAAGGATCCCGCCAAGCCCGCCAAGGACAGCATCCTGGAACTGGTCAAGTAACGCCCAGGGCGCCCCACCCCATGAGCACGCTTGCCTCCGACCCCCTGCCTGCAGCGATCGCCAGCCGCCTGAGCGACGAACAGCGCCAGGCCCTCTCCGAGGCCGGCCGCCAGCAGCGGCTGGCCCTCCTCGGCGGCTTCCTCGGCAAGAACGAGAACGAGATGCTCGAGGAGCTCGCGGCCGCCGCCGGCCTCGACATCGCGCTCAACCTCGAACCCGACCCCGACGCACGCGGCCTCCTGCCCGCCCGGCTGGTGTACGACTACCAGATCATCCCGATCCGCCTCGGCACGACGCCGGCGGAGTTGGTCGAGGCGGCCGCGCTTCCGCCCGAGAGCCTGCCCCTCCATCTCGCCAGTGCCTGGCTGCCCGACGAGACCATGGGCGACTGGCTGAAGACCTTCACCCCGCGCCCGCTGGTCTGGCACCTCGGCGTGCCCGAGCGCGTGCACCAGCTCATCATCGAGAACTTCGGCGTGGGCTCCGGCTCGCTCGAGGACACCGACGATGGCTATGTCGCCCCCGAGGCCCTCCAGCAGAACGAGGAGGTGGTCGATGAGGACGCCGCGGTCGTGCGGTTCGTCACCGATGTCATTACTCAGGCGGTCGAGGACCAGGCGACGGACATCCATTTCGAGCCGCAGGAGAACCAGCTCCGCATCCGCTACCGGGTCGACGGCCTGCTCGTGCCCGTGCCGCTGCCGGAGAACCTCATCCGCTTCCAGGACGCCATCATCTCCCGCCTGAAGATCATGGCGCGGATGAACATCTCGGAGAAGCGCCTGCCGCAGGACGGCCGCATCAACTTCAAGGCCCGCGGCGCCACGCTCGACATCCGCGTCTCGACCATCCCCACGATCTACGCCGAGTCGATCTCGCTCCGCCTCCTGAACAAGAAGAAGGAGGCGCACACCATGGACCGCCTCGGCATGAGCCCCGAGGAGCAGGCCCAGATCGTCAAGATCCTCGACTACCCCCACGGGATCATCCTCGTCACCGGCCCGACCGGCTCGGGCAAGAGCACCTCGCTCAACGCCTTCCTCCGCAAGATCAACGCCACCGACCTGCGCATCATCACCATCGAGGACCCGATCGAGTACGCGGTCCCCGGCTGCGTGCAAATGCAGGTCCGCACCGAGATCGGCCTGACCTTCGCCGACGCCCTCCGCAACGTGCTGCGCCAGGATCCCGACGTGATCATGGTCGGTGAAATCCGCGACAAGGACACCGCCGAGATCGCCATCCGCTCCTCGCTCACCGGTCACTTGGTGTTCTCCACCCTCCACACCAACGACGCCCCCGGCGCGATCACGCGTCTCGTCGACATGGGCATCGAACCCTTCCTCGTGGCCTCCGCGATCGAGCTGGTCATCGCCCAGCGCCTCGTCCGCCGCCTCTGCCCCGACTGCACCAAGCCGAAGCCGATCAGCAAGGTGAAGCTGCTCGAGAGCCTCTCGATCCTGGAGTGCGACCCGGCCGAGGCCGACAAGTTCACGGAGCTCAAGGAGCCCGTGGGCTGCGACCGTTGCCGCGGCACCGGCTACCGCGGCCGCATCGGCATCTTCGAGATCTTCCGTCTCAACGACGAGATGCACGAGCTGGTCCTCAAGCGCGAGAGCACCCGCACCCTCGCCGAGTGCGCCCGCAAGCACGGCATGCGCACCCTCGGCCAGGGCGGCTGGGAAAAGGTCAAGCTGGGGTACACCACGCTGGAGGAAGTACTGCGCGTGGTCACGGTGACGGAGAAGTAGGCCGTGGACCAAGCATGCACGAGAATCAGAGGATCTGAGATTCCGAGGATCTGAAATCCGACCCTCCGATCTTCAGACCCTCGGATCCTCCGAACCTCCGCCCACTGACCCTCCGATCCTCCGACCTTCCGCTCCAAAATGCCTAAGTTCGCCTACAGCGCCCGCGACAAGAGCGGGAAGTCCGTCTCCGCCACCCTCGAGGCCCCGGGCCGCCGCGAGGCGATCCGCATCCTCGGCGCGCGCGGGCTGCAGGTGGCCTCGATCAGCGAGTCCACCGGGGCCGGCAAGGGCGCCGCCGCCAGCGCGGGCGTGAAGAAGGGCAACGCCTTCGCCGCCTTCCTGACCAAGGGCTCGGAGAAACCCACCCGCGGTGACCGGCTCGCCTTCCTCGAGGCGTTGTCGGACCTCATGGCCAGCGGCATGTCCGCGGGCGAATCCGTACGGCTCCTCTCGCAGCGGATCAAGGAGCCCCGGATGCGCACCCTGTGCACCGGCCTGTGGGAACGCCTGAGCGAGGGCGGCACTCTCTCGCGCTCGATGGCGGAATTCCCCACGGTCTTCGATTCCGCGACCATCAACCTCATCCAGGCGGGCGAGGCCACCGGTTCCCTCAACGACACCGTCGCCCGCCTCATCGTGCACCTCGTCGAACAGCGGGAGATGAAGCGCAAGCTGGTCTCGGCCATGACCTACCCGGCGATCCTGATGCTGGTCGCCGGCGGCGTGATCACCTTCTTCATGACCTTCCTGCTGCCCCGCATGCAGGGCCTGCTGCGGTCGCTCGGCGGCAAGCTGCCGCCATCCACCCAGCTGCTGGTCAACATCTCCGATTTCACCAAGTCCTACGGCATCTTCGTGGTGATCGCGCTCTGCATCGTGCTCGTGATGTTCTGGCAGTGGCGCAACACCGACGCCGGCCGCCTCGCGACCGATAGCTGGCTGCTCAAGCTGCCGTTGGTCGGGCCGTTCGTGCTTTCCCAGACCGTCCTGTCCTTCAGCCAGACGCTGTCGGTGCTCCTCGAGAACGGCATCACCGCCATCGAGGCCCTGCGCATGACCGAGCGCCAGATCGGCAACCGCGTCCACCGCGCCGCGTTCAACACCGCCACCGCCCGCGTGATGGAGGGCGAGTCGCTCTCGCAGGCGCTGCTGCGCACGAAGTGCTTCCCCGACCTGGTGCTCGACCGCCTCGCGGTGGGCGAGAACACCGGCAACGTGGTCCCGAGCCTCAAGGACATCGCCAAGGCGTTCCAGAAGGACCTCACCCACCGCCTCGAGCTGTTCACGAACGTGATCACCACGGGCGTGCTGCTGGTGGTGTTCGTCTTCGTGGGCTTCATCGCCTTCGCGATCGTCAGCGCGGTCTTCACGCTGAGCGCGTCGTTCTCGCGCTGAGACGGATTGGTGGCACGCAGAGGCCGCGGAGGGCGCGGAGATTCGAACCGCAAACCGGTTGGCCGCAAAAAGGCGCAGAAGGCGCAAAAGAATACCCCCGAATTGAGAATCCACCCGTGATTAATTGAGGATTGAGTTCAGAGGGTCGTTTTTGCGCCTTCTGCG
>CAMDOO010000040.1 GCA_945903545.1 Opitutus sp. GAS368
TACTTCTCGACCGATACCACCGCCGCCCTCCGCGCCAGCGAGATGCGCGCCGAGATCATCATGAAGGCCACCAAGGTCGACGGGATCTACGACAAGGACCCGAAGAAGTTCCCGGACGCCGTGAAGTACGAGCAGATCACCTTCATCGACGCGCTCAAGCAGCGGCTCAACGTGATGGACTCGACCGCCTTCTCCCTCTGCCTCGACAACAACGTCCCGATCCTCGTGTTCGATCTCAACGACGAGCACGCCATCCGCCGCGCCGTCATGGGCGAAAAGGTCGGCACGCTGGTGAAGAACTGACGCCGCCCGGGTTGAAAGGTGAAAGCTGAAGGTTGAAAGACCGGACCGGCGGCCACCTTGATAAACTCCCTCCTCTCCTCCCTCTTTCAACTCTCAGCCTTCAACTTTCAACTCTCCCCACCATGTCCCACCAGATCCTTACCGATGCCCAGGCCAAGATGAAGAAAGCCGTGGATTACACGCTGCATGAGTTCAGCTCCATACACACCGGCAAGGCCACCCCGGCCATGATCGAGAGCGTGGTTGTAGAAGCCTATGGCTCGATGACACCCCTCAAGCAGTGCGCCGCCATCTCCACGCCCGACGCCCGCCTGATCCAGGTGCAGCCGTGGGACGTCAGCCTCATCAAATCCATCATCAAGGGCATCCAGGAGGCCAACCTCGGCTTCAATCCCATCCCGGACGGCAAGGTCATCCGCATCCCGCTCCCGGAAATGAGCCGCGAGCGCCGCCAGGAATTCGTCAAGAACGCCCAGCGCCTCGCCGAGGAGGGCCGCGTCCACGTGCGCAACGTGCGCCGCGACGCGCATGAGACCGCCAAGAAGGCCAAGCTGCCCGAGGACGAGTCCAAGCGCCTCGACAAGGACATCCAGGCCGCGACCGACAAGGCCATCAAGGACATCAACGACCATCTCGCCCACAAGGAGAAGGACCTGCTCACCGTCTGAGCCTGAGGCCGTCGAGGTAGGGTCGCGTGTCCCACGCGACCTCTTCAGCCCCAGGGCGTGTGGGACACACGCCCCTACCTTTCACCTCCCATGCCCTCCCCCCATCAAGCCGCCCCCCGACGCATCGTCGTCAAGCTCGGCACCGGGGTGATCACGTCCGGGATCGGCCAGCTCGACACCGCCCGCATCGCCGCGATCAGCGCCCAGCTCGCGTCGCTGCGCACCGCGGGCACCGAGGTCATCGTGGTCTCCTCCGGCGCCGTCGGCCTCGGCATGGGCCGGCTCGGCCTCGCCAAGAAGCCCAAGGAGGTTACCAAGAAGCAGGCCTGCGCCGCCGTCGGGCAGAGTCTTCTCATGCAGGTCTGGCAGGACGCCTTCCGCCCGCACGGCCTCACGGTCGCCCAGGTACTCCTGACCCACGAGGATCTCCGTGGCCGCGACCGCTACCTGAGCGTCAAGGCCACCCTCAAGCAGCTCGTCGCCTACGGCACGATCCCGATCATCAACGAGAACGACACCGTCAGCGCCGCGGAGATCACCGCGATGCTGAAGTTCGGCGACAACGACACGCTCGGCGCCATGGTCGCCAGCCTGCTCGAGGCGCAGTACCTCGTGATCCTCTCCACCGCGCCGGGTCTCATCGACCTGCGGGGCTCCGGCAAGATCATCCCCGTCGTCGAGCGCATCACGCCAGAGATCGAGGCCATGGCCGGCGGCACCACCAGCGAGACCGCCACCGGCGGCATGATTTCCAAGATCAGCGCCGCCAGGCTCGCGACCAAGTCCGGCTGCGGCGTGTTCATCGCCAGCGGCGCCGAGCCCGACATCCTTCCCCGCCTTTTCTCCGGCCATGGCCCGGGCACGTTTTTCGTCCCGAACGGCCTCCCGATGGAGGCGAAAAAGCGCTGGCTGGCCTACTACCAGCGGCCCGGCGGCACGATCACGGTCAATGCCTGCGCCCTGCCCGTCATCCGTGAGCAGGGACGCAGCCTGCTGGCCGTCGGCGTCACCGGTGCCAACGGCGAGTTCACCACCGGCGACATCGTCAATATCGCCGGACCCGACGGCGCCGTCTTCGCCCGGGGCAAGACCGGCTACGCCAGCGAGGAGATCCCCGCCATCGCCGGCCGGCATGGCGACGACCTCGCCGCCCGCTTCCCCGCCCGCAAGCGTCTGGAAGTCGTGCATCGCAACGACCTCGTGCTGCTCTAAAACCGCGACGCTTTCGCCTCGCGGTTTTCGAAAGCAAAATGGCTCCGCAATTTTGACCGGAGTTCCTGTCCCGCCCGGGTTGCCAGGCGGCTCGGGAAAAGCCGGAGACCGACGGGCCAAACCCGTCGGCCTCCGGCTTTTCCCTCGTTGACACCCCTCGGGGCCGCCGATTCGTTTCCAATCGCGGCAACGCCGCCCCTTCCCCCGAAATCATGGCCAACTTCCTCGGTTATTTCTCGAACGATATCGGCATCGATCTGGGCACCGCCAACACGCTGGTTTACGTCAAGGACAAGGGCATCGTTCTCCGGGAACCGTCGGTCGTCGCGCTCGACACCGTCACCCGCAAGGTCCGCGCCGTCGGCGACGAGGCGAAACGCATGCTCGGCCGCACGCCCGGCAACATTACCGCGATCCGTCCGATGAAGGACGGCGTCATCGCCGACTTCGATGTCACCGAGGCGATGCTCCGCTATTTCATCCGCAAGGTTACCGGCAACTCGTTCCGCGTGAACCCGCGCGTCGTCATCGCCATCCCCTCCGGCATCACCGAGGTGGAGAAGCGCGCCGTCAAGGAATCCGCCCTGCACGCCGGCGCCCGCGATGTCATCACCGTCCCCGAGCCGATGGCCGCCGCGATCGGCGTGGGCCTGCCGATCGAGGAACCGGCCGCCAACATGATCGTCGACATCGGTGGTGGCACCACCGAGATCGCGATCATCTCCCTTTCCGGCATCGTTTTCTCCAAGTCGATCCGCGTCGCGGGCGACGAGCTCGACAGCGCGATCATCAACTACATGAAGCGCGCCTACAACCTGCTGATCGGCGAGCGCACGGCGGAGGAAATCAAGATGCGCGTCGGCTCCGCCTACCCGCTCGACGAGGAACTCGCGATGGAGGTCAAGGGCCGCGACTCGGTCGCCGGCCTGCCCAAGACCATCCACGTCACCTCGCAGGAAATCCGCGAGGCCCTGAGCGACACCATTTCCGCCATCGTCGACGCCGTGCGCGGCACGCTTGAGCGCTGCCCGCCCGAACTCTCCGCCGATCTCGTTGACCGCGGCTTCGTGATGGCCGGCGGCGGCGCACTGATCCGCGGCATCGACCGCCTCCTCAGCGAAAAGACCGGCCTGCCCGTCACCGTCTCCGAGGACCCGCTCTCCGCCGTCGCGAACGGCACCGGCGCCGTCCTCAACGACCTGAACTGGGTGCTGCAGAACGTGTGAGGCAGGGCTGCCTCGACGAGGCGGCCGGGTCTGTGAAAAGGCAGGGTCCTGCGTCCCCACCCGACCTTCATCGGACAGGCCGGCTGTGGACAGCCGCCCCTAGCCTTGCTTCGGCGGCAACGTCACCACAAACCGCGCTCCTTTTCCGTCCGGGCCGCCGTCGACGCCGACGCTGCCCCCGTGGGCCTCGACCAGCGCCTTCACGATGCTCAGCCCCAGGCCCAGTCCGCGCTGCGACCGGCTGTGGTCGCTGCGATAAAGCCGCCGCCAGATCTTTTCCCGCTCGGCGTCGGGCACGCCCGGGCCGTTGTCGTCCACGGTGAACACCACGCCTCCCTCGGCACTGCGCGCGGCATGCAACCGAACGCGGCCGCCATCCGGCGTGTACTTCAGCGCGTTGTCCGTGAGATTCGCCAGGATCTGCCGCAGCCGCGCCGGATCCGCCCAGACTGCGATCCCGGCGGCGCTCTCCCACTCCAGGCGCGTGCCCTTCTCGTCGGCCACGATGGAGAACAAATCCGCCACGCCGCGCAGGACCTCGGCTGCGTCCAGTGGCTCGGGCGTCAGCCGCAGGATCCCGCTCTCCGCGGCCGAGACATCGAGGAGCAGCTCCAGCATCCGCCGGATGCGGTCCGATTCCTCGATGCAATCCACCAGCGCCTGCCGGGCCGTGCCCTCGTTGGATTCAGTCAGCGCCGCCTCCGCCCCGGCGCGCAGCCGCGTGAGGGGCGTGCGCAGGTCGTGCGCCACGTTGTCGAGCGTCTCCCGCATCGCGCCGATCAGCGCGGCGTTGCGCTCAAGCAGCGTGTTGAACTGGTTCACGAGGTCGGCCACGTCGTCCGATCCCCCGCGCGAGGTCACGCGGGCCGTGAGGTCTCCGGTCCGCACAATCCGCCGGGCGGTCGCCGCTACGTCACGCACCGGCCGGGTCGCCCGCCAGGAAAGCCAGATACCGGCCGCGGCCGAGAGCGCCACCGCGACCCCGCCGGCCGCCACCATGATTCCCCGCAACGGCGCGAGCAACGTGGCCCGGTTGTCGCTGCTCCGCGCCACCTGCAGCAGTCCGCCGTTGGGCAGCATCCGCGGCACCACCACGATGTCCCGCTCCGCATCCTGCACCACCCGCGCGGTCAGGGCCTCGGGCATCGCCGCCACCACGGGGACCGGCACGAGCTGCATGTCCTCCTCCGCCCAGGTCTCCGGCACCTTCGCCCAGCTCACTTCGCCGCCCGGCCCGATGATCCGCACAAACAGCGCCTGCACCGCCGACAGGTGCTGCTCGCTCTCAAGCACCGCACGCACCGCGTTGACGCCGCCGCGCGCAAACGCCCCGACATACTCCGCCGCGCGCGCCTCGAGGGCATCGCGCTCCCGCTCCTCGAGCGATTTCGCGAGCAATTGGTAGGCGGTGATAAACGTCGCCGCCGAGGCCGCCGCAAAAAGCAACGCCTGCCAGAGGCCGAGCCGCAGCGCGATCGACCGGATCGGGGAAACGTGGTCAGGCTCGGAGGACATAACCCACCCCGCGCAGGGTCTCGATCCGCGTGTGTTCCGGGTCCACCTTCGCCCGCAGGCGGTGCACCAGCACGTCCACGACGTTGGTGTCGGGATCAAAGCTGTAGTCCCAGACATGCTCCAGCAGCATGGTCTTCGTCACCGGCCGGCCGGTGTGCCGGAGCAGGAACGCCAGCAGCGTGAATTCCTTGGGCTGCAGCTCCACCGGCTTGCCGCTGACCCGGACCTCCCGCTTCACGAGGTCGAGCTCGATGTCTCCGGCCGTGAGCCGCGTCGCCTCCGGCGTGCGGTTGGCGCGGCGGATCAGCGCCTGCACCCGGGCCAGCAGTTCGGAGAAGGCGAAGGGCTTGGTCAGGTAATCGTCCCCCCCCGCCTCGAGGCCGCTGATGCGGTCGTCCACCGTGCTGCGGGCGCTCAGAAAGAGAACGGGCAGATGACTGCCCTTGGCCCGCAAGCGACGCACCAGGCTGAGGCCGTCGAGTCCCGGCAGCATGATGTCCACGATCGCCGCGTCGTAGGCCGTCACCGTCCCCAGTGCGAGGGCGTCGTCGCCGTTGGTCGCCAGGTCCGCGACGAAGCCATGCTGCTTCAGGCCGCCGACCACAAAGGAGCCGATCTTGGGGTCATCTTCGACAACGAGGACACGCATGATTGATGGGAGCTAATACTAAAACCTGGAAAGTCGTGGCCGCAATCAAAGCCTCGGCGGATTGGCCACAAACCCGGTCCAGCAAAGCCGAAACCAACACAGCGGGAGATTGGTCACCGCAGATGGTGCAGATGAAGACTCCCCCATCCGGAATTTATCAGCGAAATCAGCGGTCAAACTCCGAGATCCGAAAAAAGCAGGAGGGGTTCTTTAAACCCGCGGGTGCTGCCGGTCAGCTTTCCCGCGGGGGTTTAAGGAACACCTCCCGCCGCCTGACTGACCGACCCAAGGTGGTTTGGTTGCAGCCTTGGGACGGTTATAGTTTTGAACGTTTGTTCAGCGGCCGAATCCCGGGACGGCCCGGCGGTTGGTCGGTTGCGCCGGCTGGGCATTCGCCTCGTCCACCGCGAGCAGGTTGGTGGCGCCGCGGCTGTAGATGCGGAGGAGCGTCTTCCCGTTGGCGTAGTCCTCGGTGAACTTGATCGCATCGTTGGCGTTGTTCACCGGCTTGCGGTCGATCTCGACGATCACATCGCCCGCCGCGAGGCCCGCGTCGGCCGCAGCCGAGTTCGGGTCCACCTCGGTGACCACGGCGCCGCGGATGCGCGTGGGAATCTCAAATTCGTTGCGCAGGCGATTGGTCAGGTCCCCCACGACGACGCCGTCCAGCCGGCTCTCGGGCTTCGCGGCCTCGTTGTTGTTGCCGGGCCGGCGAAGCGAGAGCCCGCGGCTGTTCTGGCTGTTCTCCTGCTCGCCGATCTTGGCGGTGAGGGTCTGCTCCTTCCCGTCCCGGACCACGTCGAGCTTGACGTCTTCGCCCGGTGCCACGTCGGCAATCAGCAGCCGAAGCCGCTGGCTGCCGGTGACCAGCTTGCCGTTGATCTTCACGATGACGTCGTCGTTCTTGAGGCCGGCCTTCTCCGCCGGGGTGTCCTCCAGGACCTGCATGACGAGCGCACCCTTGGAGTCCTTGACCTTGAGTTGCTCCGCGAGCGCCAGGTTCAGGTCCTTCGTGCCGACCCCCAGGTAGCCGCGGACGACCTTGCCGTCGCGGACCAGGCTGTTCATGACGCGGCGCGCCAAGTCGGCGGGGATGGCGAAGCCGGCGCCCTGCGAGCCGCCGCTGCCGCTGAGGATCGCGGTGTTGATGCCCACCAGGCGGCCCTGCATGTCAACCAGAGCGCCGCCCGAGTTGCCGGGATTGATGGCGGCGTCGGTCTGGATGAAATCCTCGTACCCCTCCTCGGGGGCATTACCCCGGCGGTCGGTCTGGTTAAGGATGCCGATCTGCCGGTCCTTGGCCGAGATGATGCCGGTGGTGACAGTCTGGCCCAGGCCGAAGGGATTGCCGATCGCGAGGACACGGTCGCCCACCTCGATATTGGCGCTCTCGGCGAAGGTGACTGCGGGCAGATCTCTGGCGTTGACCTTGATCACCGCGACGTCCGTCCGCTCATCCGTTCCGACCACGGTGGCCGGGAGTTCCCGGCCATCGGTCATGAAGACCTTCAGCTTGTCGGCGCCTGCCACCACGTGGTTGTTGGTGAGGATGTAACCGTCGGTGCTGACGATCACCCCGGAGCCGACCCCGGGCTGGACCGGTTCCTGGCGGCGGCCGTTGGGCACGACGCGGAACGGCCCGAAGAAGGGATCGTTGAAGATCATCGGGGCCGGGTTGGTGTCGACGTTCTCCCGGGCCTCGACGCGCACGACGCTCGGGGCGACACGCTTGACGATCGGGCTGAAGGTCAGAGCGGTGTCGGCATTTTTCGGCAGGGGCGAGCTGTCTACCTTGACAGTGACAGAGGCCTTGGGCTCGGCCCCCGACTGGGCGACGGCCAGACCGGCGCCGCCGAGGAGCGAAAGAGCCGCCAGCAAGGTGAGGGCGCCGCGGCGGCCGGTTTGGGAGTGGAGGAACAGGTTCATGGTGGAAGGAGTGGGTTGAGTTTGGCTGTCAGTGTGCCCGCCACCATACACCCCTGCCCTTGCCGGGCCCTTTCCGGGGGCTTACATCTTTGAAAGAATTCCAGATTCCGGTGGGGCGCGTCACCCCTTCGACCTGGCTCAGGGCCTTGAGCTTGTCGAAACGGGCGACCGCGATGATCGGACCGATCCCTGCCGGGTCGTCGACCCAGCCCTACCTTCGGCACGGCGCCCACGACGTGATCGCCCTGGCGGTGAAAACAAAAGGGCCGGTTCCGCATGTGCGGGACCGGCCCGAATGCTGGCTGGAACTGGCGGGGCGATTACACAGCGGCGTCGCCGCGCTCGTCGGTGCGGATCCGGATTACGTCTTCCAGGGGAAGGACGAATACCTTGCCGTCACCGATCTTGCCCGTCTTGGCGGCGCCGATGATGGCGGCGACCGCCTTGTCCTTCGCCTCGTCGGCGACGGCGAGCTCGAGTTTCACCTTGGGCAGGAAGTCCACGGTGTACTCGCTGCCACGATAGATCTCGGTGTGGCCTTTCTGGCGGCCGAACCCCTTGACCTCGGTAACCGTCATTCCCTCGATGCCGGCGGCGCTGAGCGCCTCTTTCACTTCGTCCAGCTTGAAGGGCTTGATGATGGCGATGATGAGTTTCATGTGATGTGTGTTCGAGGTTGGTCGGATTAGGAGATGTAACCTTCCTCGCTGTGCTCGTTGATATCGAGACCCTGGGTCTCGACCTCAGGCGAGGGACGGAGACCGACGACGGCCTTGACGATGTAGGCGATGATGACGGTGGCGACCACGCTCCAGACGATCGTGATGACGACCGCCTTAAGCTGGTTCATGAGGAGGCCTTCCTTGAGGCCGGCGACGACCGGGTTGGCCTTCTCGCTGGCGAAGACACCGGTGAGGATGGCACCGAGGGTGCCGCCCACGCCGTGCACGCCGAAGGTGTCGAGGGCGTCGTCATAACCGAAGGCCTTCTTCAGATAGGAGCAGGCCAGATAGGGAACGATGCCCGCGAGGACACCGATGATCACGGATGAGGTGACGGTCACGAAACCGGCGCCGGGGGTGATCACCACGAGACCCGCCACGATGCCAGAGCAGAAGCCGAGGACGCTGGGGTGACCGCGGGTGATCCACTCGACCATTGCCCAGGTGAAGCCGGCGACAGCCGCGGCGATCGTGGTGGTGGCGAAGGCGTTCGAGGCGATGGCATCGGCGCCGAGCGCGGAGCCGGCGTTGAAGCCGTACCAGCCGACGTAGAGCATGCCGGTACCGACCATGCAGAGCACCATGCTGTGCGGGGCCATCTTGTCCTTACCGTAGCCGAGACGCGGCCCGAGGATCAAGCAGAGCACCAAGGCGGACCAACCCGAGGTCATGTGCACCACGGTGCCGCCCGCGAAGTCGATCGCCTTGATGGCGGCGTTCGGGTTGAGCGGGCCGCACATCAGGCCGTTCGTGGCCCAGACCATGTGGGCGAACGGGAAGTAGACCGCGAACATCCAGATGCCCACGAAGACCAGAACCGCGGAGAACTTCATGCGCTCAGCGATGGCGCCGATGATGAGGGCCGGGGTGATGATCGCGAAGGTGAGCTGGAACATGGCCCACATCATGTCACTGATCCAGTAGTAGCCGGCGCCGCTCTTGCCGGGTTCAACCCCGTTCAGGAACATCGCGGAAAGGTCGCCGATGATCGCGTTGCCCCCCGAGAAGGCCAGGCTGTAGCCCACCAGCCACCAGAGGATGGTGACGAGACCCGCGATGCCCATGCACTGGGCGAGCACGGAGAGCACGTTCTTCTTCCGCACCAGGCCGCCGTAGAACAGCGCCAGGCCGGGCAGCGTCATGAAGAGTACCAGCGCGGTCGAGGTCATCTGCCACGCGTTGTGACCAGGTCCCGGACCGGCAATCTTGGACTCCCAAGTCTTGTCGCCGTCTTTGCCGGCTTGACCGTTCTTGACGTAGGCCTCGAGGTCGAAAATACGCTGCTCGAGCGTAGGTTCCATCGGGGCTGGGGCGTCAGCCGCCCGGATGTTGACGGTGCCAAAAGCGCAAAGCGCCAGCACCGAGCAGGCAGCGAGGCTGCGGAGGTATGGTACGATTTTTTTCATGGGCTTATCCCTTTAAGCAGGTGCGATGCCAGCCCCGTCCCGATTAAAAAAACATCGAAAAATCGCGCTCATTCGCCGCCGGATCCCATCGTAATTATAACATATATACCTGTTAATCTGTCACTTACGGTATTATATACCCGATGGCTCAAGGCGGAATTAAAACCAGCGAATCAGGCCTTGGGCTCAAAAATGTACCCCTCTTCGCCATGGTCGGTGAGGTCGAGTCCGTCATGTTCCGCCTCGATTGATGGCCGTAACTTCATGAATGCTTTGACTGCTCCGCCAATCAAAGCCGTGCCCGCCATCGCCCAAACCAGAGTCAGGCCGATGCCCTTGAGCTGCTCCACCCAAAGCGTTTGACCGACCACTTGGGAGAGGTGGTTGGACAGATTGGGATTCACCGCCGGGGTGGCGAAGATTCCCGTGAGGACCAGACCAACGGTGCCGCCAACGCCATGGACGCCGAAGACATCCAGCGCGTCGTCATAACCGAACATCCCCTTCAGTTTGGTGCAGGCCAGATACGGGACCGCGCCGCCGAGCACGCCGACCACCACCGCACCCGTGGCATCGACAAACCCGCAGGCCGGGGTGATAGCGACCAGCCCGGCGACCGCGCCGGAACAAAACCCGAGCACACTGGCCTTGCCCCGGACCATGCGCTCCAGCAACGCCCAGGTGCCCGCCGCGATCGACGCCGCCAGGGTCGTGGTCATGAACGCGTTCGCCGCGATCCCGTCGGCCGCGATGGCCGAGCCGGCGTTGAACCCGTACCAGCCGATCCACAGCATGCCGGTGCCGACCACGCAAAGTACTAGGCTGTGCGGCGGCATCGGGGTCCGGCCGTAGCCGTGCCGCTTGCCGGCCAGGAGACACAGCACGAGCGCCGAGTAACCCGAGGCCATTTCCACCACCATGCCGCCCGCAAAGTCGATTGCCTTGATCGCCGCCGAGGGGTTGAAGACGCCGTTCATCAGACCGGTGCTGCCCCAGACCATGTGCGCCAGCGGGCAATAGACCACCAGCAGCCAGACCGCCACGATCACCATGACCGAGGAAAACTTCACCCGCTCGACAATCGAGCCGATCACCACCGCCGGCGTGATGATCGCGAACGCCAGCTGGTACATCGCGAAGACATTGTGCGAGACCCAGAACGAGTAGTCGGGATTCGGCGCCGAGGTCACGCCGCGCAGGAAGAAGAACTCCGAGCCGCCCAGGAAGGGGCTGTTAAAGTTCTTCCCGAAGACCAGGCTGTAGCCCACGGCCCACCAGAGCACGGTGACCAGGCTCGTGATGCCGAAGCACCACGCCATCACCGACAGCACGTTCTTCGTCCGCACCAAGCCACCGTAGAAAAGCCCCAGCCCGGGAAGCGTCATGAACAAGACCAGCGCCGCGCTCACCATCATCCAAGTGTTGTGCCCCGGGCCGGCGACCCCGACCGACGGCGTGGTCAGCCCGTCCGGGACCTTGCCGGCGGCATCCTTCAGCGCGGCCGAAGGATCGGCATTCGCGAGATACGCCTCCAAGCTCGCCAGGCGTTGCTCGACCGATGGCTTGGGCGCCTCCGCGGCCACGGGGGCCTGAGCGGAGACGAAAACCGCGCCGGCCAGAAAGAGCCAGGCGGCGAGAATGAAGCGGGGGTGGAATGGGGAGGCGCTCATCATGGGATAAGCATCCGATGAGAAAGATTCATCATCGGCACGCAATCCATGAAGCGGTGGCCAAACCGGTAGGGCGGCGACCCCGCCAACCGCCGCGATGCCCCGGATGTAGTCCTGATGCCCCCTAATCCGGAAATGATCATCTCGAGGTGAGGGCACCCCGACTGCAGATCGGCACGATGCGGAGTCCGCGCCCGGCGGTTATTTCGTCGCCTGCCGCCGGCTGTTTCGTCTCTTGAAAATCAGACCGCTGACTCGCCGCGCTCGTCGGTGCGGATCCGGATGATGTCCTCGAGGGGCATCACGAAGACCTTGCCGTCGCCGATCTTGCCGGTCTTGGCGGACTTCACGATCGCATCGACCGTCTTGTCCTTCGCCTCGTCGGCCACGGCGATCTCGATCTTCACCTTGGGCAGGAAGTCCACGGTGTACTCGCTGCCACGGTAGATCTCGGTGTGGCCCTTCTGACGGCCGAATCCCTTGACCTCGGTCACGGTCATCCCCTCGACCCCGATCGCCGCGAGCGCGTCTTTAACTTCCTCGAGTTTGAAGGGCTTGATGATGGCGATGATGAGTTTCATGGGATTCGGTGATTGGTCTGCCCTCGGTATGGGAATTCCCGCCGGCCGGCGCAAGCGGATCCTCACCAACCTGCAGGATGCCTGCCAACCGCTGGCCAGAAGATGTCAGGCCCAGACATGTGCCATGTTCAGGCTGGAAGCCAAAATGGCGGCCCCATCCTGGAGGAATGAACCGGTGACGGCCGGATAGGATGTCTTGGTCGCACCCCGCCGAACTTGAGCGTTGAGCGATCCGCGTTGAACGTTGAGCGTCCCCCTTCGGGCCCCATCTCCGATCACCCATCTTCCATCTCCCATATAAAAATGTCCCGCTCCCACTCCATCGCCATCGGCTCCGACCACGCCGGCTTCGCCTACAAGGAGGCCATCAAGGCCATGCTCCTCAAGGAAGGCCACACCGTGCGCGACTTCGGCACGAACTCGGAGGCCAGCTGCGATTATCCCGACTTCATCCGCCCGGTCGCCGAGGCCGTGGCCCGCGGGGAGTTTGAGCGCGGCATCGTCCTGGGCGGCTCCGGCAACGGCGAGGCAATCGTCGCCAACCGTGTGCGCGGCGTGCGCTGCGGCCTCTGCTGGAACGAGCAGGTCGCCATCTGGAACCGCTCGCACAACGACGCCAACTGCCTCTCCCTCGGCCAGCGCACCATCACCGAGGCCGAGGCGCTCAAGATCGTCCAGGTCTGGCTCGCGACCGAGTTCGAGGGCGGCCGCCATGTCGGCCGGATCAGGAAGATCGATCCGTGAGCCGAGGCGGGAAGACCGGAAAACCAGAGGATCTGAGGATCAGAGGTTCCGAGGATCCGCCCACGTTCCGATCCACAGAACCTCAGATCCTCCGGCCTTCGGACCCTCCGCATGCTGACCTACCAACACCTCTACCAGCCCGGTCAGGATCCCTCCGCCCCGCCGCTGCTGCTCCTGCACGGCACCGGCGGCAATGAGCGCGACCTCCTGCCCCTCGCGGCGGCGCTCTCCCCCGGCTCGGCGGTCCTGAGCCCGCGCGGCGATGTCAGCGAGGGCGGCGCCCTCCGCTTCTTTGCTCGCCTCGCCGAGGGCGTCTTCGACCCGGCTGAGGTGGCGCGGCGCACCCACGCGCTGGCCGACTTTGTGGCGGCAGCCGCCGCGCACTACCGTTTTGAGCCGCCGCACCTGATCGCCGTGGGTTTTTCCAACGGCGCCAACATCGCCACCACCATGCTGCAACTGCGCCCCGAGGTGCTCGGCGGCGCCGTCCTGCTCCGCGCCATGGTTGTCCTCGACCAATCCGCCGCCCCCGGCTCGCTCGCCGGCCGGCGCGTGCTGCTCATCAACGGCCAGCGCGACCCGCTGGTCCCAGCCGACCACCCGCCCCGTCTCGCCGCGCTCCTCCGCGCCGGCGGCGCCGAGGTCTCCCTCGAAATGATGCCGCACGGCCACGGCCTCACCCAGGCCGATCTCACCGCCGCGCAACGCTGGCTCCGTTTCTCCCTGTAAAAGCAGTCCCTTCAGGAGCATGATCACCCCAGCATGAAGCTCACCTACGTCGGGCACTCCTGCTTTCTCCTCCAGACCGCCCGGCACCGCCTGTTGATCGACCCGGGCGAATTCTGCGCGCCGGCCGACGCCGCGCCCCTCGCCGAACTCGCCTGCGACTTCGTGCTGCTCTCGCACGGCCACGACGACCACTCGGGCCGGGCCTTCGAGGTCGCGCAGGCCCACAGCGCCACCATCGTCGCCAACTTCGAAATCGCCGAGTACTTCGCCGCCCGCGGCGCCAAGGCCCATGGCATGAATCCCGGCGGCGCCTTCGCCTTCCCGTTTGGCCGCGTGAAGTTCACCATCGCCCACCACACCTCGAGCCTCAACGCCGGCCACAACCCGATCTACATGGGCGTCGCCTGCGGCCTCATCATCGAGGCCGACGGCAAGCGCCTCTACCACGCGGGCGACACCGGCCTGTTCCTCGACATGCAGCTCATCGGCCGCGGCGGACTCGACCTGGCGCTGCTCCCCATCGGCGACAACTTCACCATGGGCCCGGCCGACGCCATCGAGGCGCTCGACCTCCTGAAGCCGAAAACCTGCGTGCCCATGCACTACAACACCTGGCCCCCGATCGCCCAGGACGCCGGGGCCTTCGCCCGCGCCGCCGCGGCACGTGGGCACAAGGTGCTGCCGCTGAAGCCCGGCGAGTCGTTTGAAATCTGAAAGTGGTAGGGCGTCCACTCCGTGGGCGCCGAGATGTCGAACCCGGCGGCGAGCGGAATCGCCGCCCTACCGGTCCAATCAGGCCACCGGAATCGCGGCCACCGGCGCAGCCACGGCCTTCTTCGGCTCGCCGGTGAGCACGCTCAGCTGCGCCTGCACCTGCCGGAAGAAATCCGGCGTGAACTCGCCGACCGGCACCTCGAAAAGCTCCTTCGTCTTGGCGCGCTCGAAGACATGCTTGGTCCGGTCGTGGTTCAGGCCCTTCGGCCGCAGCACCTTCTTCCGTTCCAGCATCAGCGAAAGGAATTGCACCAGCCGCACGTTGTCGGGCGAGGGATCGGTCGCCGGGTCGGCCAAGGTCACGAACAGGTTTTCCGCGGTCAGCTTCATCGTCCGGGCCGCGTTGTCGTCGGCCGCGCGCTCCTTGTAGAGCTTGACCCAGCGGCAGGCCACGGGGCCGGACGGCGTGAACGTCGCCGCGGCCGCCTCCTTCATGTCGTACCGCACGATCTCGCCCGTCTCCCCGTGGCGCACGAGGAAACTCGCGACGCGCTCGCCCTCGGAAAAATGATCGCCCGAGACGACACATGCGGGCGCCAGCGGCTGCAGGTTCAGATCCATGCCACTTGTTTACTTGTGGCCCCCTGTGACGCTAGCCAATTTGCGGCCGCCCGTCGCGACCCCCATGAGCCACCCCACCGCCCCCGAAACCTTCCTGCTGGTGGTGGACATGCAACCGGCATTCTTCCCGGGCCTGGTCGGCGCCGATCTCGTCGTGAAACGCTGCACATTCGCCCTCGAGGCCGCCCGCGGGCTCGGGCTCGGCGTGGGCTTCACCGAGCAAGTCCCCGCCAAGCTCGGCCCCACCGCGCCCGAACTGCTCGCCGCGGGGCCAGGAGCCCCGGTCTGGGGCAAGACCGCCTTCTCCGCCCTCGGCGATGCGACCATCCGCGCCGCCCTCCAGGCCCGCGGCGTCCGCCGCCTGCTGCTTTGCGGCATCGAGACGCCCGTCTGCATCTTTCAAACCACCGCCGACGCCCTCGCCGCCGGCCTGGAAGTCACGGTCCTGGCCGATGCCGTCACCGCCCGCCGGCCCGATGACGCCCGCCATGTGCTTTCTGAACTCTCCCAACGCGGCGCCATCGTGCTTCCGGTCGAGACCGTCTTCTACCAGATGCTGCGCGACGCCACCCACACCTTTTTCCGCGACTACACCAAGCTCGTGAAAAAATACGGGTAGCCCGAAACACCAAACCGACCTCGGATTTCACGGCTGACACGGATAAACACAGGAGTACGGCTTCCATCCTCTGCGCGATCTCTGCGTCTCTGCGTGCCCAAATCCGAAAGCTCCCCATCCGCTCAATCCGCGGTTAAAACCTCTGACCTCTCCCGATCCCATGGCAACCGCCCTCCCCCTCTCCAGCGTCCGCGAGCTCAAAGCGCTCGACTCCGCCGGCAACCCGCCCTTCGCCAGCGTGCTCGTGATCCGCAAGCTCGCGGCCAAGACCGCCTCGAACGGCAATTCTTTCCTCTCGACCGAGCTCGGCGACCGCACCGGCTCGTTCGGCTGCACGGTCTTCAACGACAACCCGCTGTTCGAGCTCTTCAAGACCGCCGGCGAGGGCGGTGTGGTCCGCGTCGAGGGCAAGCTCGACACCTTCCAGGGCCGGCTCTCGCCGCGCCTGCAGAAGGCCACGGTCATTTCGGAGGCCGAGCTCGCCTCGACCCCCGGCCTGATTGACAACCTCGTCGAGACCGCTCCCGAGAACCCTGAGGAACTGTGGAAGGATTTCCAGGGCTTCATCGCGGGCATCACTCACGCCGGCCTGCGCCAGACCGTGCAGCTCGTGTTCGACGAGATCGGCGAAAGTTTCCGCTGGGCGCCGGCCGCTGTGTCGATGCACCACGCCTACCGCCACGGCCTGCTCGAGCACACCACGCACATGGCGCGCGCCTGCCGGGCCCTGCTGCCGGTCTATCCCGAGGTGGACGCCGACCTCGCCATGTCCGGCATCCTCCTGCACGACATCGGCAAGACCATTGAGTACGAGGGCTCGCTCGCGACCAAGCGCAGCCGCCGCGGCATCCTCCAGGGTCATGTCGTTCTCGGCTATCAACTCGTCCGCAAGGCCGGGCTGAAGGCCAAGCTCGACCCGGACCGGCTCGAACGCCTCGAGCACATCATCCTCAGCCACCAGGGTGAACCCGAGTGGGGCGCCGCCGTCTACGCCGCCAGCCCCGAGGCCGTGTTCGTGGCCAAGATCGACGACCTCGATGCCCGCATGGGCATGGTCCAGCGCGCCCTCCGCCAGGCCCAAGTCACGGATGAGTTCTCCGAACGCCTCCCGGGCCTGAGCACCTCGCTCCTCACCAAGCCCGTCCCGCCCACGGAGTGATTCGGCCGTCCAGTCTTTCTCGTTCTCGGATAACCGATCCTTTTTTAACCGCGGATTACGCAGATTAACGCAGATAAGGCAGGGGCCGCCGTCCCCGGCGGCCCTGGCTCGACGGGCCAGCTGTGATATATCCGAAAACGATCTCCCCCGGTAGGGCGTCGACTCCGTCGGCGCCGACCACCTCGCCCATGCACCTCCCGCCGAATCCCACCCTCACCCTCAACGACGGCCGCGTCATGCCGCAGTTCGGGCTGGGCACCTGGCGGATGACTGACTTCGAGGCCACGGCATCCGTGCGCGATGCCATCGGGCTGGGTTACCGCCTGATCGACACCGCTGCCATCTACGGCAACGAGACGGGCGTCGGGCGTGGCGTGCAGGCGAGCGGCCTCAGGCGCGAGGAATTGTGGGTCACCACCAAGGTCTGGAACGACCGGCAGGGAGACGTGGCCGCGGCGTTGCGGGAAAGCCTCGCCAAACTGCAGCTCGATTATGTCGACCTGCTCCTCATCCACTGGCCGGTCCCGCACCAAAAACGCTATGTCGAGGCCTGGCGCGGACTCGTCGAACTGCGTTCGCGCGGACTGGCCCGCTCCATCGGCGTGTCGAATTTCGACGCCGATCACCTTGAGGCGATCATCGCCGACAGCCGCGTCGTGCCGGCCGTGAACCAGATTGAGCTGCATTCCGGCTTCCAGCAGCGGCCGCTTTGCGAGTTTCACGCGCGCCACAAGATCATCACCCAGGCCTGGAGTCCCCTCGGTCAGGGCAAGGTGCTGCTCGATCCCGTCATCGTGGCCATCGCGCAGAAACTGCGCCGCAGCCCTGCCCAGGTCATCCTGCGCTCCCACCTCCAGGCCGGCCTGTCCACGATCCCCAAGTCCTCGTCCCCCGCCCGGATCAAGGAGAACGGCGCCCTCTTCGATTTCGCGATCCCGGATGCCGACATGGCCGCCCTCCTGGCCCTCGACGGCGGCAATCGCCTTGGTCCCGATCCGGCGGTGTTCGGCTAGTTTTCTAACCGGGGTCACCGACCCCGGCTACAGATCGGCACGATGGTCTGGCTGTAGCTGGCCTCGGTGCGGCCGGCGATTCCCCGGTAGGGCGTCGACTCCGTCGGCGCCGTGCCCTACCAGCATGTTGATCCGGAGGTTCCAGTCTTCCCGGCGGCGAGCGGAGTCGCCGCCCTACCGGAATGAGCATACCACCTCGCCCTCACCCGAGCAGCTGGATGATCCGCACAATCGGCAGGAACAGCGCGATCACGAGTGTGCCCACCACGACCGCCATCGTGCCAATCAGCGCCGGCTCGATCAGGGTGAGCAGGGTCGTCAGCGCGGCATCAACCTCCTCCTCGTAGATCTCGGCCACGCGGTTCAACATCTCGGGCAGCGCCCCCGATTCCTCGCCCACCTCGATCATGTCGGCCGGCATGCCTTGGAAGACCGGGATCCCCCGCAGCGGCCCGGCGAGGCCGTCGCCCGACTTCACCCGCGCCATCACGCCGGAAAGTGCCCGCGCCAGGACCCCATTGCCGGCGGTGTCACGCGCCAGGGCCAGCGCGGGCAGCAAGCCGACCCCGCTCTCCAAGGAGGACCCCAGGGTCCGGGCAAAGCCCGCCACCGCGAGCCGCCGGCACAAGGGACCGATCACCGGGGCCCACAGCGCAAGGCGATCCCGCCACCGCCGCCCCGGCACCGTCGCAGCCAGCCATCGCAGCGCCGCGCTGCCGGCGAGACCCACCACCACCACCATGACGGCATTTTTCCGCAGGACAAACGCCGTGGAGATCACCGCCTGCGTGAGCGCGGGCAGCGGCTGGCCGCGGAGCTGGGTCGCGAATATCTCCTGGAAGCGCGGGACCACGAATAGCAGCAGGCCGGTCACGATCACCGCCGCGACCAGCATCACGAGCAGCGGGTAGGCCGTCGCGGAGCGCAGCCGGCGCCGGAGACGCTGCGCCTGGTCGCGCCCCGCGGCCACCCGCGCCAGCACCGCGGCCAGCGTGCCGCCCGCCTCCCCGGCCCGCACCATCCCGATCTCCACCGGGGAGAAAACCCGGGGCTCCTGGGCCATCTGATCAGAAAGGCTCTTCCCGGCCCGGACTGCCGCCACAAGGCGCCCGATCACCGCCTGCAGGCCGGCGGCCCGCGTCTGCCGATTCAAGGCCTCCAGCGCCCTGAGCAAGGGCACGCCGGCACGCACCAGGACCGCGAGCTGCCGGAGGAAAAGCCCGACCTCAACCGACGCCGGCCGCCCGGCTGGCCAACGCAGACGCCAACGCGCCTTGTCCGGAGGAGTGGCATGGACCGGCGATGACGCCGGCGCGGGACGGAGTGGGTGCACACCGGGTAAAACGCAAAAAACCCATCAAATCTTTCACTCAATCGCATTGCGCAGGCATTTTTCTGGCGTCCACGGCTTGGCTGTAGGAGCGGCTTCACGCCGCGAGATCCCGGATCATTCGCGGGATAAACCCGCTCCTACATCCCCGGAATCGCAGGCCACCTCCCCGGAATTGGCTTCCTTCGCACCCCGGGAAAAGTACTTTTCCCGGGCCGCATGAAGCTCTCGATCGTCATCCCTTGCTACAACGAGGCCAAGACCATCCGTGCCATTGTCGAACGGGTGCGGGCCGCCCCAATCCCGGACAAGGAGATCATCATCGTCGACGACTGCTCGCGCGACGGCACCCGCGACCTACTCCGCACCCAGATCATGCCGCTGGTCGACAAGATCATCTTCCACGAGGTCAACCAGGGCAAGGGCGCCGCCCTGCGCACCGGGTTCGCCGCCGCCACCGGCGACGTGGTCGTCGTGCAGGACGCCGACCTTGAGTACGACCCGAACGAGTACCCCCGCCTCCTCAAACCCATCGCCGACGGCAAGGCCGACGTCGTCTTCGGCTCCCGCTTCATGGGCGCCGAGGCCCACCGCGTGGTCTATTTCTGGCACATGGTCGGCAACAAGTTCCTGACCCTGCTCTCGAACATGTGCACGAACATCAACCTCACGGACATGGAGACCTGCTATAAAATGTTCCGCCGCGAGGTCATCCAGAAGATCAAGATCGAGGAAGACCGCTTCGGCTTCGAGCCCGAGATCACCGCGAAGGTCGCCCGCCTCGGCGTGCCCATCTACGAGGTCGGCATCAGCTACTACGGCCGCACCTACGAAGAGGGCAAAAAGATCGGCTGGCGCGACGGCTTTCGGGCTCTCTACGCGATCCTGAAGTACAATCTGTTCCGCTAGACCCAAATCGTTCTCGTTCTCCTGCTCTTTCTCGTTCTCGGATATCCGGATCGGTGGCACGCAGAGTTCGCAGGGAACGCACAGGGTCCGGAAGGTAGGGCTGGCTCGACGAGCCGGCCGCGATCATTTCCGGGGGAGGGCCAGCCTTCGCCGGGCCTACGGCTCGGCGAGCACCCGGACGACAAAATCGGAATCCGGATGCAGTCCGGCTGTCCCACCCGGAATTCCCGCGCGATCGTCCCTTCCTTCGTCGCCCCCGCCAGCTTTACTGGAAAGCCACAAACCGCCTCGTCGGGCTTGAGCTTTGACCTGATCGGGCTCTCCTCAGTCCGTTCTGTTCAGATTACGCCGCCGTCACGTTTACCCCCGCGGCGACACCCCCCCCAACCCCCACCCCAGCTTGACCGACCGCATCGTTTCCCCCGGCGGCATCGATCGCCGCGCCTTCGTCCGCACCGTTTCCCAGGCCGGTCTCGCCGCCGCCATTGCCCCATCCTTGTTTGCCGCCGCTGCACCGGCACCGGCGGCCACGGCCAGCTCGACCACCCCACGCAAGCGCTATGCCATCGTCGGCACCGGCAGTCGTCATGCCATGTACCGCACCGCGCTCACCCAGACCTACCGTGAGCACGCCGAACTCGTCGCGCTCTGCGACCTTAACCCCGGCCGGCTCGAGCTCTCCCGCGGCGTGGCCGCCCAGAACGGCTCCACCGTCCCGGGCTATGCCCCCACGGACTTTGAGCGCATGATCCGGGAAACCCGGGCCCAGACGATCATCGTCACCACCATGGATTCCACCCACGACGACTACATCGTGCGCGCCATGGAGGCGGGCTGTGACGTGATCACGGAAAAGCCGATGACCACCGACGGCGCCAAGTGCCAGCGGATCCTCGACACCCAGAAACGCACCGGCCGGAACATCCGCGTCACCTTCAACTACCGCTATTCGCCGCCCCGCACCCAGGTGAAGGACCTGCTCATGAGCGGCGTGATCGGCGACATCCTGTCCGCCGACTTCCAATGGCTGCTCAACACCCAGCACGGCGCCGACTACTTCCGCCGCTGGCACAGCCAGAAGCGTTTCTCCGGCGGCCTGATGGTCCACAAGGCCACTCATCACTTCGACCTCATGAACTGGTGGCTCGGCGCGATGCCCGTCGAGGTCCACGCCACCGGCAAACGCGAGTTCTACACGTCGACCATGGCCAAGCGTCTCGGCCTGGATAGTTCCCACCAGCGCTGCCAGACCTGCACCGAGACCGCCAAGTGCACTTTCTATCTGAATCTCGCCTCCGGCGGGAACAAGTCGCTGTACCTCGACCAGGAAAAGCACGACGGCTATTTCCGTGACCAGTGCGTCTTCCGCCCGGAGATCGACATCGAGGACACCATGAACGTCATGGTGAAGTACGACACCTCGGCGACGATGAGCTACTCGCTCAACGCCTTCAACGCGTGGGAGGGCTACAACGTCGCCTTCAACGGCACCAAGGGCCGGCTCGAGCACTCGCTGGTCGAGCAACTCAGCCCCAGCGGCGCCGACTTCAACCAAGCGGGCCTCACCGCCGGCGCCCACACCCGCATCATCCCGATGCGCGGCGCCGCGAACGAACTCAAGGTCTGGACCGGCGAAGGCAGCCACGGCGGCGGCGACGCGCTGATGCTCGACGAGATCTTCCTCCCGAACCGGACGCCGGACAAATACCTGCGCAGCTCCGACCACCGCGGCGGCGCCGCCTCGATCCTCACCGGCATCGCCGCCAACCGCTGCTTCGCCACCGGCCAGCCCGTGAAGGTCGCCGACCTCGTGACCGGCCTCCAGCGCCCCGACTACGCACCGATGCCGACCCGGAACGAGGCGGTCCCGATGCCCCGCGCTCCGGCCCCCGCAACCGTCCCCGCCAAATCATAATATCCCGGTAGGGCGCGCGACTCCGTCGCCGCCGCGATTTTGTGGAGCGGCTCAACGATCCGGCAAAGGCTGCGCATGGGGACGCTGCTCTTCACTCCCAAGATCACTCCACCCGCTCCGTTGCAACCCAAGCACCCGCATCAGTGCCCCGAGCTTGATCGAGGGGTGACGCACCCGACCGGGACCCAAAGTATCAGCGTCGATCAGCGTTCCCCCATCCGGGCTATGAAATCATTCGCATCGATTCTCGTTTTAAAAACGGATGGAGCCATCGCCGCGGACTCACCGAGTCCGCCCTACCCCCAAACCAATCCGGGTTAATCCGCGGTTAATATCATCTCCCTGAATCCGTCAGGGGTTCCGCACTCGACAGCCCCATCCTCCAATCCAACCCTGACGGCGTGGCTGCGCCCTCGTCCATGGCGGATCCCGGTCCGACCGGTCCCGCTGACAGCGCTCCCGGTCTTCCGAGCCCCGGGGCCGATGGGCCGCCGACCCCGCTTACCCGCATTTGCCTGGCCCTGGCCCTGATCGCGGCGTTCGCCTGGCTCTGGGTCTCCTGGTGCGATTTCCCGACCGAACTCTGGAACGAGGTGCGGCTCGCGCCGGCCGCCGCGTTTTTCCGCGGGTTGCCCGTTTACCCGACCGCCACCTCCGGCACGATCAACACGTGGGCCTACGGGCCCCTGCCGCTCGTGTTCCTCGGGCCCGCCACCTGGGTCTCCAGCACGGGCTTGGCCCTGCAGCTCGCCAGCGTCATCGTGCTGCTGACGGTCGCCCTGCCGATTGTCGCGATTTGCTGGTTCTGGCCGCGGTCGGCCGGACTGGATTTGTCCCGGCCCGAGCGCCTGCTCGCGGCCGCCATCGTGCTTGGCGCCTGGCCCCGGCTCGGACTCCAGAACATCCAGGCCGACAGCTTCGCCGTGGCCTTCGGTCTCCTCGGTAGCCTAGCCCTGCTCTTCCATCCCACCAAGGCCGGCCGCTGGATCGCCGCGGCCTGCGCGGTCGCCGCCCTCGCCTGCAAACAGACCGCGGTCGGCATCGCCGCCTCCCAGTTGCTCTGGCTCGGTCTCACGGGCAGTCCGCGCGAGGCCCTGCGCCACGCCGGACGCTGCGCCGTGCTCGGCGTTCTCCTACTCGCGTGGATCGTCACTTCCTTCGGCTGGGAAGGCCCGTGGTTCACGATGGTGTCACTCCCCTCGCATTACCCGTGGGATCCCGAGCCGGGCAAGCGGCTGGTGCATTTCACCCAAGCCCTTTTCGTCCAGCTCGCGCTCCCGGCCGCGATCCTCTTCGCCGCGCGCCGTGCGATCTGGCGCCGCGATTCGCCGTTACTGCTGCCCTCACTCGCGTGGCTCTGCGCCCTGCCCACCGGCCTCGCCGCTTTCATGAAGCAGGGCGGCTCAATGAACTCGATCGAGGGGTTTTGCCTCTGGTTTCCATTCGCCGTGCCGGCCGGACTCGCCTGGGCCAAAAGCCGGAGCCGCCCGACCTTGGTAGCTCCCCTCGCCGCGGCCACCGCGATCCTCTTCGTCGCCCTCCAGCTCGGCTCGATGCCCAACCCGGTCTGGCGGCCCACGCTCGAGCGCCAGAAGCAGGCTGATTTCCTCGCCACCAATTTCCCCCACGCGGTCTGGTTTCCGTGGAATCCCCTCGTGACTCTGTTGCACGACGGACGCTATTATCACGACGAGGATGGTTTCTATGTCCGGCTCGCCGCCGGCCTGCCACTGAATGTCGCCGAGCTCCGCACCGGACTGCCGCCCGCGATGCATGTGGTCGCGCTCCCGCGCGCCGGCTCTGGCTGGTCCATCGCGCCCAAGCTCTTTCCCGCCGGTTTCCAGAGCACCGAATTCGGCGCCTGGACCGTCTTCTCCTGGCCCCCGGACGGGAATAAATGAGCCGCCGACCCGGCGCGCCGGCCCCGGCGGGCAACGTCAACTATTAGTTTACATTCATCGCGGGTACTCTCCGCCATGAATTGGGGTTTACCGCGGGGGGCGATCCGCTTGGATCGGAGGGATGACTTCCCCGGGTGAGCCGCCGGCGAAACGATGACACCTTCCTCCCCACAGCCCAGCAACCAGCGGCCCCTTGGACTCTGGCTCGCGATCGCTCTCCTGCTGGCCTACTGGATCCTCGCCGTGTCCGCCTCGCCGCGCATGGGCGTGACCGCCGACGAGATCCTCCACCTCACCGCCGGCTACAGCTACTGGGAGCAAAACGACTACCGCCTGCAGCCGGAGAACGGCACCTTGGCCATGCGCGCCGCGGCGCTGCCGCTGCTCGCGATGGACCTGAAGTTCCCGCCCCTCGATTCGGAGAACTGGAAACACTCCTTCGTGCCCGACATCGGCCGCGAATTCTTCTACGGCCTCGGCAACCCGCTCGACCGGATGATGCTGGCCGGCCGGGCCATGATCGCGCTCTTCGGCGTGTTCACGCTCTGGCTGGTCTGGCGCTGGTCGCGCCGGCTCTTCGGCGAAACCGCCGGACTCGTGAGCCTCGCGCTGGCCGCGTTTTGTCCCGCCCTCCTCGCCCACGGCGGACTCGTCACGTCCGACATGGCCCTCACGGCCTGCCTGCTCGCCGCGGTCACGACCTTCTGGCGCGTGATCCATGTCGTTACCTGGGGCCGCATCATTGCCACCGTGATCGCCGGCGGCGCCGTGCTGCTCGCCAAGATGTCCGGCGTGCTCGTGGCTCCCATGCTGGCCGGCCTCCTTGTGCTTCGCTGGCTCCGACCGGCTCCCTTGGTCGTGCAACTCGGCGGACCGGCCCGCTGGGTCCGTTCCAAGTCCCGCAGGATCCTCGCCACGCTCGGGCTCACCGTCGCGCTCGGCGCCGGCAGCCTCGTCCTCCTCTGGGCCGGCTACGGCTTCCGCTTCGAGGGCTTCAACCGGGCCCGCTCCGAAGCCACTTCCTATTTCTTCAGCTGGCCGCAGATCCTCAATGAGGAGGCGGTGCCGGACAACGTGGAGCAGCTCGGCGCCAAGAGTCATTTGATGGATCCGCCGGTCGTGCGGCAACCGACTGCGATCACGCGTTTGATCGGCACCATGCGGGATTATCGCCTGCTGCCCGAGGCCTACCTCTGGGGCTTCGCCCACACCTACAAGTACTCGCAATCCCGCTCCGCCTTCCTCGACGGAGACTACCGGTCCACCGGCTGGCCGCAGTACTTCCCCCTTTCGTTCCTCTACAAGACGACCCTCCCCGCGCTTTTTCTCATCACCCTGGCCCTCGGCGGCCTGGCCTCGCTCGCACTCAAGGGCCGGCCCCGCCAACGCCGCTGGCTCTACCGCGCCCTGCCGCTGCTCGTGCTCGGCGCACTCTACTGGGCGTCCGCAATCAATGCCCACCTCAACATCGGCCATCGCCATATCCTGCCGATCTATCCCGTGGCCTACATCCTCGCCGGCGCCGCCGCGCTCTGGCTCCTCACGCTCCCGATCGCCAAGCTCGGCCGCTGGGTGCTCGGCGCGGCCCTCGCTTTTCATGCCTTCGAGGCCGCTTCCGCCCGGCCGTTTTTTCTCTCCTACTTCAACCCTGGGGTTGGCGGAACGGACAACGGCTGGCGCCACCTCGTCGACAGTTCCTACGACTGGGGCCAGGGTCTGCCCGATCTGAAAGCGTGGCTCGCGGAGAAGTCCGCCAGCGACGACCACACGCGCGTCTTCCTCACCTACTTCGGCTCCGACTCGCCACAGGCGCGCGGCCTGCCGGTCGTGCGCTTCGGCGACGAGATCACCGACAGCGGCCCGCGGAACTTTCCGCTCCAAGCGTCCGGCGGCTGGTTCATCATCAGCGCCACCCATTTCCAACGGGTCTACCTCCATCTCATGGGACCGTGGTCGGACCGCTACGAGAAACTCTACGCCGAGATGCGGACCAGTCTTTCCCGTGAGCGCGCGGACCAAGTGGCCCAGCTCCGCGACGCCAAGGATCTCGAGGCACTCCGCTTCGGCCGGCTCTGCCATTTCCTGCGCGACCGCACACCCGAGGCCGTGATCGGCGGTTCGTTACTCGCATTCCGCCTGACCGACGCCGAGGTCAACGCCGCACTCAACGGCCCGCTGACGACAGCGCCCGCAACCACCCGGCCATGAATGCTCCCGGCTCCCAGTCTGCCCGGAACGGACTCGATCCCGTTCTCCTCATGGCGGCTGCGATCGCCGTGGGTGCCTGGCTCTGGGTCTGCTGGTGCCTGTTCCCGATCAGCGTCTGGAACGATGTGCGGCTCGCCCCTTCTCTCGCGCTGTTGCGCGGCGTGAACTTCTATCCGCCGCAGGATGCCGGCGCGGTCACGACCTGGATGTACGGCCCACTGCCCGCGATCCTCTGGGCGCCGGCCGTCCTGGCCAGGACCGCCGCCGGCGCGGTGCTCGCGGCGGGAGCGCTCAACCTGATATTCAACCTCGTCGCCATCGGCGCCACGGTCGCGCTCTGGCCGTCACAGCTCACGCGCAGCCAGCGGCTCACCGCCGGCCTGCTCGCCGTCGTGATTTGGCCGTTTGCCTCCTTCCAGTACCTGCAGGCCGACAACGTCGCCATTGCCCTCGGCCTCCTCGCCAACCTCGTGCTGGTCCGGGCCCGGCAGCCTTGGCATCTCTGGCTCGCCGCGCTGCTCGCGGTCGCGCCGATCGCCTGCAAGCAAACCTCCCTCGGCATGGGCGTGGCGCAGCTCGTCTGGCTTTTCGCCACGCAGGGCCGCACCGCCGCCGGTCGACATACGCTCCGCTGTGTCGTAACCGGGCTCACGCTCGCGGCGGTCGTGTTTGGCCCGCTCGATTGGCATGGCGTGCTGTTCAACATGGTGACTGTCCCCGGTAACCTGCCGTGGGCGCCGAACCCGGTCGGGCGCGCGGTGGACATGTCGCCGGAGCTGCTGGTGCAGATCGTGATCCCGGTCGCCCTCATGCTCCTCGCCCGGCGACGGATCTTCGCGCCCGACTCTCGCCTGCTGCTGCCCACCCTCGCCTGGCTCTGCACGCTGCCGCCGACCCTGGCGGCGTTCTTCAAATTCGGCGGCACGCTGAACTCCCTGCAGGGGTTCTCGCTTTGGCTGCCCGCGGCCCTGCTCTGGCTCGGCGACGCGGCCGCGGGGCGGCCCGCGCTGGCGCGCCGGATCGTGGCGCTCGGCGCGGTCGCAACCCTCGTCATCGCCGCGGCTCGGTTCCAGCGCCTGTCAGCCTTCCCGACCGCACCCGCCACGCGGCACTACGATCAGGCGGCGCAGCTCGCGAGGGAGTTTCCCGGTCAGATCTGGTTCCCGTGGAACCCGCTCATCACGGCCTACAGTGAGGGAAAGTTCTACCACGCCGAGGATGGGCTCTACATGCGCTTCCTCGCCCAGCGCGCCCTGACGCCGGCGCACACTTTCGCCGGACTTCCGCCGCGGTTGCAGGTGATCGCCCTGCCGCGGGGCGGCACGCACTGGGGCGTGGCCCTCGCGCTCCGGCCCGCCAACACCCAGACGCAGGACTTTGCCTACTGGACCCTGCACAGCTGGCCTGAACCGCTGACTGCGCCCAAGTGATGTCACTACCCTGGGGAGTCCTGGTTTTCCTCTGGCTCGTCCCGGGCCTCGGATTGCTCACGACCCGTTTTCTCCGCCTGCCCCCGCAGGATCGCTTGGTGGCGATCATCTCCGCTGGGATCATCCTGCTCGGACTCGGCGGCCAGGTGCTGCACATCACCGGCGCAAGTCCCGCCGGCTGGCGGATACTCGCGTTGGTCGCCGCCGCGGGCTGGGCGCTGCACGGGCGCGAGGCCGTGACGTGGTGGCGCTGCACCCAGAGCCGGCTTCTGCTCCGCCATTGGCTTATCGTGGCCACCGGCTGCCTCGGAGCCCTCGCACTGATCCGCACTTACTCGGGCGGGGACTGGATTGGCGACTGGGTCGGGCACTACCACCGCGCGCATTATTTCCTGCACCAGGATCCGGCCGAGCTCTGGATCTTCACGCTCGACCCCTTCACGGCCCGGCCGCCGCTGCTGAACCTGGCGACCTCCGCGCTCATGGCGCAGGGCGATGACAGCTTCGCCGCCTATCAGGTCTACACGACCCTGCTCGGCTCGGTCACCGTGCTGCCCTTTTGCCGCTTGGTCGTGGCCGCGGGCGGGCGCCGGCGGGCCCTGGCGCTGGTGCCGCTGCTGCTGCTCGTGAACCCGCTGTTCATGCAGAACGCCACGTACTCGTGGACCAAGCTCGGAGCGGCGGCGTTAGTGCTGATCGGAGTCTGGTTTTTCCGCCGGGCGATGTCGGGCGGTAAAACCCTGCACTGGAAATTGTCGGGCCTGGCTTTCTCCGCCGCGGTGCTGGCGCACTACTCGTCGGCGCCCTACGCGCTGGCCGCCGTCGCGGCCTATGGCTGGCTGCACCGGGATCGTTGGGGCGTCGCCGGCTTTTGGTCCGCCAGTTTGCGGATGGCCCTCGGAGCGATCCTGCTCGGCCTGACCTGGATCTGCTGGGCTATCGCCCGGCAGGGTTTCGCCGCGACGCTGCTGGCCAATACCTCGGTGCAGCAGGCGGGCGAGCTTTCCGCGGTCGGACAACTGCAGTCGTTCGCGCTGAACCTCTGGCACACGGTGCTGCCTCCGCCCTGGCCGGGAGCGGACATGGCTTTTCTCCAGCACGGCGACGCGCTCTCCACGCTGCGCGACCGGATGTTCGTCTTCGCGCAGACCAGCCTGCCGGGCATGGCGGGATGCGGCGGGCTGATCGTGCTGCTCTGGGGTCTCGGGCGCCGGCTTGGTCCAGTCAAAAGCTGGCTCCCCGGTGCCGTCCTGCTCGCCGCCCTCGTGATCGTCGGCGTCGCCGTTCATCCCGCCCGGATGCGCTGGGGCGCGGGCCACATCTGCCTGCAACCGCTCGCGCTGGGTTTCGCCGCCGTGGCGATCGCCACCCTGCCCGCGCTGCCGGCGTTGGTCCGGCGCATCGCGGTGTTCGGCTGGCTGGTCGATGCCGGGCTCGGGGTCGGGCTGCACTTGTACATCGAACACCGACAGGTGAATCCCACGGTGCTGGGCCTGGGCGACGGCGAACCGCTGCGGTCGATGTACGGCCTGGCGTTCGGCAATAATGCCGCGGCCAAGTATGCGCTCGGGCTGCAGCTGCTCGGAGACACGATACCTCTCGTGGGAGCCGGTATCCTCATCCTGATCGCCCTTGTGGCGGCAATTCCGACCGCCCTCGGACCGTGGGTCCGTTCGAGCAATCGGTAGCCGGGGTCGTTGACCCCGGATCCGATCCGCCGGCCTCACCGAGGCCAGCCACAAAAATCGAATCAAACCGCCCAAGCGCACAGTTGATCTGTCCCCGGCAACCAACCACAGTTGCCCAACCCATGAAACAGCCCGCCGTCGCGCTGGTGATCCCGGTCTTTAACGAGGAGCCCGTCCTGCCGGAATTGATCCGCCGGCTCACCGCGGTCTTCGACGGCCAGCCCGCCATCGCGTGGTCCGCCATCCTCGTGAACGACGGCAGCCGCGACCGATCCGCCGCCCTGATCGCCGAGCATCACGGCCGCGACCCGCGCTTTAAGCTGGTCGAGCTCTCGCGCAACTTCGGCTTCCAAGCGGCGCTGGCCGCCGGGCTCGAGGCCGCCACGGCCGCCGACGCGGTGGTCACGATGGACGCTGACCTGCAGGACCCGCCCGAGCTGATCCCCGAGATGGTCGCGAAATGGCAGGCCGGCGCCGAGGTGGTGCGCGCGGTCCGCAAGACGCGGGAGGAGACCGGCCTGCGCCGCGCCGCGTTCGATCTGTTCCACAAGCTGTTCGGGGCCTTGAGCGACTATCCCGTCGAGCCGAACTCCGGCACCTACGGCCTGCTGGCCCGCCCGGCCGTCGATGCCTTCAACCAGCTCACCGAGCGCAACCGGTTCTTTCCCGGCCTCCGCGCCTGGGTCGGGTTCGTCCGGGCCGAAGTGTTCTACGACCGCAAGGAGCGCGCCGCGGGCGAGGCCCAGCAGACTTTCTCCCGGCTGGTGCGTTACGCCTCCGACGGGGTCTTCAGCTTCTCGTACCTGCCGCTGCGCGCGCTGACCTATGCCGGCATCTTCGTGGGCACCTGCGGCTTCCTCCTCGGGCTCTACTACATCATCAAGCGGCTGGTCGACATCGAGACCGCCCCCACGGGATTCACGACGCTCGCGGCGCTGGTGCTTTTTCTGGGCGGCGTCCAGCTCATCGGCATCGGCGTCCTCGGCGAATACCTCGGCCGTGTCTACGACGAGGTGAAGCGCCGGCCGAACTACATCGTTCGCCGGAGGGTCGGGCTTGAATAGCCGCGCGTTGAAGTGGTTCGGCTGGCTCGCGTTCGCCGGGCTGGCGGCCACGCTGGCGACGACCGGCACATGGCTGCTTTTTGCCACGTTCAAGGTCTATGACGACGAGGGTTACGTCCTTTACTCCCTGAAGAACTACGCTGAGCACGGCCAACTGTACGATGCCGTTTTCTCGCAGTACGGTCCGTTCTTCTTCGCGTTCTACGACGCCGTGCACCGGGTCTTCGGCTTTGCCTGGACCAACACCAACGGTCGCATCCTCACGCTGGTGCATTGGATCCTGACCGCGGGTTTCGCGGCCACGATCATCTGGCGGGTCACCCGCAGCGTCACCGCCACCACCTTCACCTACGCCAGCGTGTTCACGATCCTGTGGGTGATGATCAACGAGCCCATCCATCCCGGCGGGCCGATCGGCTGCTTCGTCGCCCTGGCGGCGCTGGTCGGAGTCCTGCGCGATCCGTCCCGCTCCGTCGCCGGGGCCGTGATGCTCGGCGCCATCGGGGCCGCGCTGGCGCTGACCAAGATCAATGTCGGCGCCTTCATGCTCTGCTCGACCGCCACCTGGATCGTCCTGCGGCAGGATTCCCGCGCCTGGCGCCTCGGCGGCCTCGTCCTCACCCTCTGGCTCCTGCTGCTGCCGTGGATCCTGATGAACAAGATGCTCGGCGAGCCGGCGGTCCGCCAGTTCGCCGCGATCAACAACCTGGCGGTGCTCGCCTGGGTGGTGGTCACGATCCGGACCCAGGACAAATCCGGCGGCGGGTTGCGCCCGGCGCTGGCGTTCCTGGCCGGGGCCGCGGGTCTCACCGTGCTCGTTGCCCTCGTGACGCTCGCCCGCGGAACCACTCTGGACGGCCTGCTGCGCGGCGTCCTGCTCGATCCCCTGAACCAGCCCAACATCTACAGCTTCGCCGTCCAGTGGCAGCCCCAGGCGCTTTACGTGAATCTCGCGGCCCTGGCGCTCGCACTCTGGGCGGCGCGCCGGCCGGACTCGCGCGCGGTGACACACACCGTGATTCTCGCGCGCTTCGCCGCCTGCCTGGTCTTCGCGATGTCCATCCTGCAGATCGGCATCTTCCGGAGCCCCGCCCATTTCATCATTTCCTACGGCGTTGGCCTCGCCGCGCTCTGCGCGTTTCCCCTACGGCGGGACGAACCGGGGCGGCGGGAATCGCTCCTCCGCGGCTGGCTCGCAGCCGTGCTGCTGCTGCAATCCCTGCACGCCTACCCCGTGGCCGGCAGCCAGCTCTACTGGGCGACTTTCCTCTGGGTGCCGCTCCTGGTCCTCGCCATGCGCGACGCGGTGCTGGCCTGGCCGGCCGCCTGGCGGACACCCGCCTGGATCCTCCCGCTCGTGGGAATGACGTCGGCCTGGGCCCTCGCCGGCTACATGACCCATCGCCTGGTCGATGTCGGCCGGAGCACGTGGCAGATTGGCGAACGGCTCGAACTTGTTGGCGCGGAGGAGATCCGGCCGGCAGACAACACCGCCTTCGGCCTGCGCATCATGGCGGAGAATGCGAAGGCGCACGGCGACCTGCTTTACAGCCTGCCCGGGCTCTACAGTTTCAATCTCTGGACAGGTCTGCCCACCCCGACGCTGGACAACGCCACGCAATGG
>CAMDOO010000041.1 GCA_945903545.1 Opitutus sp. GAS368
GTCTACGACCTCGGTAAGAAGACGCACCTGAGTTTCACGCAAGGCGCCGGCCACGGCGGCTCGCACCCTCACCTCGCGCACGAGTTCATCTCCGCCCTGCTCGAGGACCGCGATCCGTACCCGAATGCGGTCAAGTCCGCCAACTGGACCTGTGTCGGACTCTGCGCCCACGAGTCCGCCCTCAAGGGCGGCCGCATCGTCCCGCTGCCGGCCTTCACGCTGGGATAAAGAGATGTAGTCGGGGTGCCCTCACCCCGAATCGATCATCGCCGGGTGAGGGCACCCGGCCTACATCAAATCCCTGAGCCCTTTCCCCAAAAAATCATCGCCCCACGCCCCATGAGCCCCACGAACTCCTCCTCCCGAAACTTTCTCCGCCGGGTCTCGGCGGCCCTCGCTGCCGTCCTCCTTGGCTCTAGCGCCCTCGCGGCCGCCGCCGATGCCGGCAAGCCTCTTCACGTCCTCTATCTGGGCGATCTCGTGACCACCGCGCCCGCGGCGGGCCGGGGTCGCGGCGGTCCCCTCGGCACGCTCAACGAGGAGCAGAATGCCGCCGTGGCGGAGATGAATGCGCTCACGACCAACGCCACCCAGGCCGTGGCCGCCGCGACCCTCGCCCTGCGCAACGCCTCGTTCGACAGCGCCGTTGATGCCGCCGGACTCAAGGCCAGAGCTGACACGCTTGCCGCCGCCGACTTGGCGCTCGCCCTGATCCGTGCCGGCGAAATCGCCAAGCTGCAGGCGGGTTCGAACCGGCTCAGCACCGCCCAGCTCTATTATGTCCGGGCCTCGGTCCGCGGTGAAGTCACCCCGCCGGCCTACGCCTATCTGCCCGGCCAGTCTCTCGCGCCCGAGGGCATCTACTTCGACCATCTCACCAACCCTGCGGACCTCTCACTGGCCTACCTGCAGCACTTCGACGCGGTGGTGGTCGCCCTGCCGGCCGCCCAGCTCGGTGCCGCGGCGCAGCGGGCTCTCGACCAATACCGCGCTTCGGGCCGCCTGGTGCGGAACGTGACGACCCGGCCGACCGAGGCCCAGTTCCGCGCCATGGTGCCCGAGCTGGTCGGCACCGCCGCGATGAACGCCTACCGCACCTGGACCGCCGGCCGCCTGCCCATCCGCTACGAGAAGAAGGACGGCGTCGCCAACTACGAGCGCCGGATTGAAAACCTACCCGTGCCGGAGAACATCACTCCCGCGGAGAGCATGAAACATGTCCAGGTCCCGGCCGACCTCGAGCTCCGGCTCTTCGCGGCTGAGCCAGACATCGGCCGGCCGATTTCCATGGCCTGGGACGAGCGCGGGCGCCTCTGGCTCGTCGAGGCCGTCGATTATCCTCACCAGATGTTCCTCGATGCCAACGGCAGCCCGACGGGCGAGGGCAACGACCGCATCCGGATCTGCGAGGACACCAACGGCGACGGCCGCGCGGACAAGTTCACCGTGTTCGCCGAGAAACTCAACATGGCGACCTCGCTCGTGTTCGTGAACGGCGGCGTGATGGTCTCGGTGCTGCGCGAGTTCGTATTCCTCAAGGACACCAATGGCGACGACAAGGCGGATGTGCGCACCGCGATCTTCGCGAACGGCTGGGGCACGCGCGACACCCACGCCATCGCGGCCAACCTCACCCGCGGCTTCGACAACTGGCTCTACGGCACCGTCGGGTACTCCGGCTTCAATGGCACGGTTGGCGGGGTGATGAAGAACTTCCAGCAGGGCGTCTACCGCTTCACGGCGGACGGCGCGAAGCTCGAGTTCCTGCACCAGTTCAACAACAACACCTGGGGCCTTGGGTTCAACGCGGCCGGCGATGTCTTCGGCTCGACCGCGAACAACCAGCCCAGCTTCTACGGCGGCATTCCCGCCAACGCCGTCCCGCCCGCGCCCCCGGTACCCGCTGGCGGCCGCGGCGGTCCGAACGTCATGACGGCCAAGGCGCTCGCGGCCAACATGCCGATCCACCCGAACACGCCGAACATCCGGCAGGTCGACGTCATGGCTGGCTACACCGCCGCCGCCAACCACCGCTTCATCGTCAGCGACGCGATGCCCGCCCGCCTGCAGGGCGCGGCGATGGTCGCCGAGCCCACCGCCAAGCTCATCGGCCTCATGAAGGTCCAGCCCGACGGCGCCGGTTACGCCGCCCGCGACGGTTTCAACATCCTCGCGAGCTCCGATGAATGGATGTCGCCCGTCTACGCCGACGTCGGCCCCGACGGCGCTGTCTGGGTGGCCGACTTCGAGAACTTCATCATCCAGCACAACCCGACGCCGGGTCTGAACAACGCCGGCTACGCGTCCACGACCGGCGGAGGCGCGGCCCACACGACGCCGCTCCGCACCCATGCGTACGGTCGCGTTTATCGCGTCGTCTGGAAGGACGGCCCGGCCACGCCGATCAAGTCGCTCGCTGGCGTCCCGACGGCGACGATCGTCGCCGCCCTCGACAGCGGAAATCTCTTCTGGCGCCAGACCGCGCAGCGCCTGATCGTCGACAACCGGATGATGGACGCCGTGCCGGAACTGAAGGCGATGGTGAAGGACAAGGATGGCCGCCCCGGCGCGATCCACGCCCTCTGGGCCCTGCAGGGTCTCGGGGCGCTGGATCACGACCTGCACCGCGGCGCCCTCCTTGCCAGGGACGCTGCGCTCCGCCGCAACGCGGTCCGCGCGATTGAACCGGGCGAGGCCGGCAGCAAGCTGTTCTTCGAGAGCGCCGTGGTGAACGACCCCGACCTCCAGACTCGGCTTGCCGCCTTCGTGAAGCTCGCCCAGTTGCCGACGACGCCCGCCATTCGCACCGTGGTTGCCCAACTCCGGAAGGATCCGAAGAACGCGGCCGACGAGTGGCTCGGCTCCGCCAACGCCGGCCTGATGCTTGTCCGCGCCCACCAGGTACCCGACTCCGAGCTGGACGCCCCGCCCGCGCCGCTGTTGCCCGGCGATGCCAAGGCTGGTGAGGCCCTCTTCCGCACCAATGCCATCGCCTCGTGCGTCGCCTGCCACACCGTCGGCGGCGCCGGCGGGTCGGTTGGGCCGGTGCTCGACGGCATCGCCGCCCGCAAGGACGAGACCTACATCCGCGAGAGCGTCCTCAACCCGAACGCGACGCTGGCGGAAGGCTTCACGCAGCTCGGCATCTCTCCCATGCCTCCGATGTCGCTCATCCTGAAAGCGCAGGAGATCGAGGACGTTGTGGCATACCTGCTGACCCTCAAGACACCGGCGGGAGTTCGGTAAGAGCCTCCGAACCGATTTTTGCCACAGAGGCACAGAGAGCGCAGAGCCCAAGCGTCGTTGTGATGACTCGGAATGGTCGGCCGCAAAAGGCGCATAAACGGATTCCCGAAAGCTGGATCAAAATCCCCATGGCTTGGGTTTGAGTTATTTTGCGCTTCTTGTGCCTTTTTTCGGCCAATCTGGTTCGAGGATCGAAACCTAATAACCAACGAGGCTTGGGCTCTGTGAACTCTGTGCGTCTGTGGCAAAACACCCCGATCGCGCAGGCCTGCCCATGACCTCGACTCAGTTCGGACCCACCCGCGACGGTACGGCTGCCCGGCTTTTCTCTCTCGGCAATGCCTCCGGTTTTCGGGCGGACATCACCGATTTCGGTGCGACGCTGGTGCGCCTGATGGCGCCGGATCGGCACGGTCGCCTCGGTGATGTCGTCCTCGGCTTCGACCGGGTTTCAGCCTACGCCGGACATCCCTTTTTCCTCGGCGCCACGGTCGGGCGTTACGCCAATCGGATTGCGGGCGGGCGCTTCGCGCTGGATGGCGTCACGCATCAACTCTCGCTCAACAACGGTCCGGCGGACGCCCGCTGCCATCTCCACGGCGGCCCCGGGGGTTTCCAGCACCGGCTCTGGGTGGCCGAGACCCGCGAGGACCCCCGTGGCGTCTCGCTGCGCCTGACCTACCGCAGCCCGGACGGCGAAGAGGGTTATCCCGGCAGCCTCGACACCACGGTCGCGTACACGCTGCCGGCCGACCGCAATGAACTGCGCCTCGACTACGAGGCCCGGACCGACCGCGCGACTCCGGTCAACCTCACGCACCACTCCTACTTCAACCTCGGCGGCGAAACCGCGTGCGACGTCTTGGATCACCGCCTGCAGATTGCGGCGGGACGCTTCACCCCGATCAACGCTGCCCTGATCCCGCGCGGCCCGCACCTGCCCGTGGCCGGCACGCCCTTCGATTTCCGCGCGCCCCGTTCGATCGGCGAAGGCATCCCCGCAGACGACGAGCAACTCCGCCTCGCCGGTGGCTACGACCACAACTACGTCCTTGATGCCGGTGGCGGAGCGCTCGCGCTGGCCGCGACGGTGCTGGAGCCGCATTCCGGCCGCGTCATGGAGGTCCTCACCACCGAGCCGGGACTCCAACTCTACAGCGGCAATTTCCTCGACGGCTCCTGGCCAGGAAAAGGCGGCCGCATCCACGCAAAGCACGCGGGCTTCTGCCTTGAGACCCAGCACTTCCCGGATTCCCCCAACCAGCCGACGTTTCCGTCGACGATCCTGCGCCCGGGTCAGGTTTTCCGGTCGACGACGATCTACCGCTTCGGGACTGCGACTTGATTGATTTCACGCCACGAAGGCCCTGCCGGGCCAAGGCAAAGGGCGCCACGGCTCGATCCACGGAAGTTTTTAGCCGCGGATTTAACGGATAAAACCGGATTAGGATTCCGATCCCCGGCAGGTTTAGCCGCAAAAAGGCGCAGAAGGCGCAAAAACGGATTCCGAACTCCGAACCCAAACCGCTGGGCTTTGGTTCGACGGATCGTTGTTACGCCTTCTGCGCCTTTTTGCGGCCAATAATCCGAATCTTCGTTTCCTTCGTTACCTCCTGTTCAAACCACAACCGGTTTGGCCCAATAGCGGATAACCAATAACTACCCCGGGGTCACCGGTGTGATGTTCCACTGCACGATCCGCGGGCGGTGATCGCGGCCGGGGTCGCGGTCGAGGATGCCGTAGGACGCCGTGCCGATCGCGAAGTGGCGCGCCATGCCCAGGGGCAGGCCGATCCAACGGACGGCGAGCACGCGGCCGAAGTGACCGTGGGAGAAGGCGCCCACGCGACCGGGAAAGGCGGACCAGCGGGCAATCAGCCGGTCGGCTCGCGCTGCGACCTGCGCCGGCGATTCCCCTCCGGGGCAGCCGTCCGTGTAGATATTCCACGCTGGCTGTTGCTTCAGGATTTCATCCGACCGCACCCCATCATAGTCGCCGTAGTCCCACTCCGCCAAGTCGGGCTCGATGACTGCCGCGGCATACCCTGCCAGCTCCGCCGTGCGGAGCGCCCGCCGCCGTGGGCTGGTGAACACCTGGTCAAAACTCACCCCGTGCAGCACCCCGCCCAACGCCCGGGCTTCGTCTTCGCCGTGCTCGGTTAGCGGCAGGTCGGTCAGCCCCGTGTGCTGTCCCGTCAGAGACCACGCTGTTTCCCCGTGCCGCATGAAGAATAGTTCCATCCGGGCCATTCAGACCGGCCGCCCCCGTTCGGCCAATGCATTTGGTGGGGCAAATCCTGCCGGCCAACCCCTGGTCGCTGGGGCCGCATCTGCCGATTAGGCGACAACCGCCCCTGCCATGGGAAAAGAAAAACGCCCGGCGGTTAGGCCGGGCGTGAGGGGGAGGCGGCGCGGAGCGGAGTCCGCGCCCTACCGGGGTGTTCAGCGATATTCTTCGCCGGTGAGGGCGTTGATGATCTTGAAGTTCTCGACGTGGTAGTTCGGGTCGGCGCGGAAGGAGAGCTTCACGCTGAAGAGCTTCTCCATCCGCACGAGCAGGTCGGCGTCCTCGCTGCGGAGGCGTTCGAGGATGCTCGGGTGGACGAGGACGCGCAGGGAGTATTCCTTGCCGTCGTTGCGCAGCTGGAGGCGGCGGACGACGGAGGACAACTTGCGCTGGAGCTCGACCGACATCGTCGTGGCGCTCTTCACCATGCCGCGGCCGCGGCAGTACGGGCAGCTGGTGTAGAGGTTGGACGAGAGCGACTCCTGCTGGCGCTGGCGGGTCATCTGCATGATGCCGAGCTGCGAGATGGGGAGGATGTGGTTCTTGGCCTTGTCCGTCGCCATCAGCTCGACCATGCGCTCGTACACCGCGTTGCGGTGCCGGCGTTCCTTCATGTCGATGAAGTCCATGATGATCAGGCCGCCGAGAGTCCGGAGGCGGATTTGGCGGGCAATCTCGGTGGCGGCCTCGAGGTTCACGGCGTAGATGACGTTCTTCTCGTCGCCCCCGCGGTTGCGGTGCGAACCGGTGTTCACGTCGACGGCGATGAGGGCCTCGGTCTCGTCGATGATGATCTCACCGCCGGAGGGGAGGGGGACCTTGCGCTGGAAGGTCTGCTCGATCTGGCGCTCGATGTTGAAGCGCTCGAAGATCGGGATGCTGTCCTTGTAGACGGCGATCTTGGCGGCGGAGCGCTTGGAGATCTGGGCGACGAGCTTCTGGGTTTGGATGTGGACGGTCGGCTCGTCGATGAGCACGCGGTCGATCTCCTCGGTGAGGAAGTCGCGCACGGTGCGCTCGACGATGTCGGGCTCCTGATAGAGGCAGGCGGGGGAGCGGTCGCTTTGGAGCTTGGCCTGCACGCCCGCCCAAGTCTTGAGGAGGAGGTGGAGGTCGCGGACGAAGTAACGGGACTTCTTCCCCTCGCCGGCGGTGCGGACGATGACGCCCATGCCCTCGGGGATGGTGAGCTCGTTGAGGAGCTGCTTGAGGCGCTGGCGCTCGCGCGGGTCCTCGATCTTGCGGGAGATGCCGCAGCCGTCGGAGAACGGCATGAGGACGAGGTAGCGGCCGGGGATGGAAAGGTTGGTCGTGGTGCGCGGGCCCTTGGTGCCGATCGGGCCCTTGGTGACCTGGATCACGATCTCGGAGCCCGGCGGGTACATGCCGGGGATGTCCTTGACGGTGGGCTCGGCCGGCCGGGGCGGGGCGTTCTTCTTCTTGTTCACGCGCACGATCTCGACGGACGAGTCGGCGGCGGCCGGGAGCATGTCCCAGTAGTGGAGGAACGCGTTCTTGGAGTAGCCGATGTCGACGAACGCGGCCTTGAGGCCGGGGTCGAGGTTCTTGATCCGGCCCTTGTAGATGCCGCCGACCATGCGGTCGTCGGAATCGCGCTCGATCTCGAACTTCTCGAGGACGCCGTCAACGAGGAGGGCGACGCGCTTCTCGAGGGGCTCGGCGTTGATGATGAGCTCGCGGAAGGAGGTCTTCTCCTTCTGGAAGACAGCGAGGATTTTCTGGAGGAGGGGGCGCTGCTTGGCCCGCTCCTGGGCGCCGGCCTTCAGCTCGCTGCGGTCAACGGGCTCGGACGGTTCGCTTTCAGGGGCTTGGGCAAGCTCGGAGTCATACTGGTCGGAGATATCACCTGGCTGGGAGGCCGGGTTTCCGGTGTTGGAGTTGGACGGGGGGACGCTCATGGTGCGTGGCGGGTGTGTTGTGGGCGGGGCCCCCGGGCGCGGCGGTTGCGGCGCAGGAAATTCCGGCAGAGCGGTCAGTATCGCGTGGAAGAAAAAACTTCATGAGAAGTCCTTCCGGAAGCGATAGACGCTCTGGACCAGTCCTTGCAGCAAGCAGCAACTGAGCACAAAGGAGCCACCGTAGCTGATAAAGGGAAGCGGTATGCCCGTGATGGGCACGAGTCCGATGGTCATGGCGATGTTTACGAAGACATGCACCGCGAACAGCACCGTGACGCCGATGGCGAGCAGGGAGCCGAGCCGGTCTCGGGCGAGACCGGCGATGCGTATACCGTTGAACAGGACCAGACCAAACAGACTGAGAACCGTGAGGCTTCCCAGAAAACCTTTCTCCTCGGCGATGACCGAGAAAATGAAATCATTATGCGCGACCGCGCGGGGCAGGTAGCCGAGCTGGGCCTGCGAGCCCTGCGTCCAGCCCTTGCCGGCGAATCCGCCCGAACCGACCGAGATCAGCGACTGCTCCTGGTTCCAGCCGATGCCGGTCTTGTCGTACTTCTCCGGGTTCAGGAACGTCAGGACGCGGTTGCGCTGGTAATCGTGAACGTAGGGCAGAAAGGAGTGCGGTTCGTACTTGCCCTGATTCTCCTTGGAGATCTTCAGGCCGTTGTCCTCCATGTAGTTGACGTACCGGGTGAGATCCCATGCTACCAACCCGACGACCAGCAGGAACGCGGCTAGCGCCCCCGCGAAAAATCGCGTCGAGAGTTTGGAAACGTAGAGCATGGCAAAGACCATCGGGGGCAGCACGATCGCCGACTTCAAGTCAGGCTGAAGCAGGATAAGAAACAGCGGAATGCCGACCGCAAGGGCCAATTTACCAAGGACTCCCAACGATTGCCGGATCGAGCCCACGCGCGAGTGGACCAGCACGCTGGCGGTGATCAGGAGCACCCCGATCTTGGCCGATTCCGAGGGCTGGAACGTCCCGAGCGGCCCGAGCGAGATCCAGCGGCTTGCCCCCCAGCGTTCCGCCGAGCCGCCGCTGACGCCGGGCAGGAACACCACGACCAGCGGGATGAGGCACCCGACGTAGAAAAACTGCGCGATGCCCAGCCAGCGGCGGTAGTCGACCAGCGACACGCTCACATATAGGCAGGCCCCGAGCCCGAGAAACAGCACCTGCTTGAACCAGAACTCCGCCAGCAGCGATCCCTGCGGCACCGCGTACTGGGCGCTGTAAATGAAGCACACGCCGATGACGCCCAGCCCCGCGATCGCGCCGGGTGTGATCCAATCCCACCGCTCGCGCGTGGTGGTCTTGAACAGGCTCAGATAGATCTCGAGCGGAGTGTGCGGGATCACGTTGTGGGGCGGACTTCAGCAGTGGCCCCGGCGGCGGGCAAGTGCGCAAGGGTTTCGGGCTCGTCAGATGTCGCCGGCTGGTCCGAGCGGGCGTGGGCGAGCCCCAAGGTGGTCCAGAAGAGCACCGCGCCCATCGGTCCCTCGAGCACGACGCCGAAGCAGGCGCTGATCCAGTACACCCAGGCCACGCTCCACAGTCCCATGGCCGCGAAATCCCGCCCCCAGCGGAAGACGGGGAGCGAGCGCCGCGCCATCAGCGCCGCGATCGCGAGCCAGAGCCCCAGCCCCAGCGCACCCAGGCGGCCCAGCATGGACAGCAGCATCGAGTGCGGGCTCCGGGCCGAGAAATCGTCCGCCCCAAGCAGGCCGTACTCGATCAGGAATTGCTCCGAAAGATCGTGCCCGAAGCCGAGGCCGTAGACCGGATTCTCGTCCCAGGTCTCCCCGGCGACGGTCTGCCACCAGACCAGCCGGAAGCGGTTGTTGTCGCCAGGATCGCCGCTGTCGCGGTTCTGGTAGGTGCCGCGGGCGTCGAAATCGACGATCGAGATCGCGTGCTCGTAGGCCGAGTAGAGCGGGGTCTGCTTCGGGTCCGTCCCCGAAAAGAGCAGCCACGGAGCTAGGGCCGCGATCCCCGCCACCACGGTCGCGAGCTGCAGCGCCGGCACGCCCCAGCGCCGCGCGACCAGCCACAGCCCGGTGACGCCCGCCGTCGCGACCATGGCTGCCCGGGGCGAGGGCATGGCGGCGATGGTGGCGAGCGCGACCGCCGCGGCGACGAGCCAGCCCCGCCGGCGGGTCTCCTCCCAGTGCATCCACAGCCAGAAGAAACCCGCGGCAAGGGATGTCGCGATCAGGTCGCTCTTGTGGAAGACCAGCGGGATGCCGCGCAGTGTGACGTAGGTGAAGAAAAAGTCCGGCCAGCGCTGAAAGGCCAGCGCCACCGCCGGCAGCACCAGGATCGCACCGGTCAGGGCGCGCCGGAGCAGCTGCATGGAGTCGCGGTGGTTGGCGATGGCCTGCGCGAGGAAAAAGAAGGCCGCATAGTAGATCATCGCGAAATCGCGGAGCGCGATGACGCCGTGCCGCTGCCAGTCGAGGGGCAGGCGCGCGGCGGCCACCAGCATCCAGGCGAGGATCGTGAAATCCAGCGCGTCGCGCCGCAGGAACGACACCTGCCGGAAGGCCGCGCGGAACAGCATCGCCGGCACTCCGACAAGCAGCGCAGTCTCCGCCGGGATCAAGGGAAGCCAGGCCACCAGCGAGGCCTGGGCGAATCCGCGGTTGCCAATGATGTAGCCGGCGAGGACCACGGCCAGCACCCACACCTCCGGGCGGGGTCCGCCCGTCCAATCCAGGAACAGCCACAGCAACGCGACCAGCACGATCCCACTGAGGGTGTAGCTTTCGGTGGCCAGCTGGTAACCCGCGACGACCGCCAGAATCATCGCGACGGCGACGACGAGCAGGGTGCGTAACCGGGGATGCATGGCCGGAGAATCCAACAGCCCGACGCGGTTTTGTCACGGCGCGAGCAAGCCGGGGACCCACTGCCGCCCGGGTGGCTTGGCGCGCCTGGGGTGAACCGCCGCCGGAGCGCGGGTGCACCGCGGGCTTGCCGATCCCGGCACTTGACCGTAAGGCAAGGCCGGCATGCCCGTTGTTTCCGTCATCCTGCCCACCCGCGACCGCCCGGCGCTGCTCTCCCGGGCCTTGGCGAGCGTGCAGCGTCAGACTTGGAGCGACCTGGAGATCGTCCTCGTCGACAACAACCAGGGACCGGCGGTGCGGGAGACCCCCGCGCTGGCCGACCTGCTCGCCGATCCGCGGGTCGCGGTCGTGCCGGCGCCCGGCGCCCGTAGTGCGGCGGCCGCACGCAACGCCGGTCTCGCCGTGGCCCGCGGCGACTGGATTACCTATCTCGACGACGACGACGAGTATCAGCCCGATAAGGTGGCGGTGCAGCTCCAGCTGGCTCGGACAACCGGGGCGCCGCTGGTCCTGTGTGGCTACACCGTGGTGCTACCGCGGCGTCGGCGTATCCGGCAGGCAGGGGTCGCGGAGTTCCGGGGCGACGCCTTGTTGGAGGCGGATTGGCGGGCGCCGGTCCAGTTCCACCGGCGCGACGCAGGGGTGCGCTTTGATGAAACGCTCACGGCCGGCGAGGACACCCCGTTTGCCCAGGCTTTCCTGCTGCGGCAAGGCGCTGCCGTGGTGCCCAACTGCGCGCACAGCCTGGTCATCGTCCATCCCCAGATCGATGCGCCGCGCGTGCATCGCGATGGCGAGGCGATCTGGCGGAGCTTCGAAGTCACGGCTGCCCTGGTGGGCACTCGGTACTCCCCAGCGGCGTTGCGTGGTTATCTGGCGATGGGGCGGTTGTTCCGGGCCCAGTTCGGTCACGGGGGCCTTGGGCACTTTGCGGGCTGCGCCTGCGCCGCACTGGCCGCCCGCGGCCCGGGTGCCTGGCGGTTGGTCGTCAACGCGAGCGCGCGTCGCCTGGGCCTGTTCAAACGCTGGGTGGTATCCTGACCTCGCCGGCAAAGGGCAGGTGGGTGCGAACCTCGCGCCATTCGGCCCGAACCCGCGGCCAGGCGCCGGCGAGCAGGGCCACGGTGGCCGCCCCGCCGGCGCTGGCGGCGACCAGGCGCAGGGGGAGGGACCCGGAGGCCTGCAGGGCGCCGGCCCGGCCGGCGGCGAGGCCCGCGGCCAGCGCCCCGGCGACGGCCAGCGGGCCGGCCAGGGCACCGAGGAAATCCGCGACCGACAGCGGCGAGCCGCGGAGCACCCACCAGAGGCGTGGCGCGACCAGCGCCAGGTTGGCCGCCGCCAGCGCCGCCGCCATGCCCGCGGCGCCGTGGGGGAGGCCGAGCCACACCGCCGCCAGCGTGAAGGGCAATGCCACGACGGCGCTCAGCGCCAGCCGGCGCGATTGTTCCGCGGCGAGGTTGATGCTGTAGCTGAGACTGGTCGCGGTGATGATGCCCATGCTGACGGCCAGCCAGCGCAGGATCGGCGCCGCCTGCGGCCACTGTGACCCCAGGGCGAGGCGCACGACTTCATCCGGCAGCGCGAAACAAACGCTGAGCGGCGGCAGGACCAGGTGGGCGATCATGGTCGTGCCGGCCCGGGCCTGCCGGCGGAACTCCGCCGCGTTGTTTCCGAGCCGCGAAAGGGTCGAAAGCGCCACTTGGGTCAGTGGTCCGGCGACGTGCAGATTGGTGAGCGCGAGCAGCTGGCCGGCCCGGCTGTACAGGCCGAGCACCTGCGCGCCCAGCAGGTGGCCGACCGCGAAGAGGTCGATCTGTGTCAGCACATAGTTCAGCGCCTGGAAGCGGGTGAGGTCCTGGCCGGTGCGCGCGATGGCACCCAGACTCCGCCAGTCGGGGTGCCCCTGCGGGCGCCAGCCGCAGACCCGCCAGGCGAAAACGGTGATCAGCGTTTCCGACACGAGCAGGTAGATCACAAACGCGTAGGCCCCGGCCCCGGCCGCGGCGGCGGTGATCATCGCCGCGGTCCCGATGACGGCGGCGGCGGTTTCCACGAGGTTTAGTTCGCGAAACCGCAGCTCGCGGGAAAGCAGCGTGCGCGGCACGCTGCCGAGCCCAATACAGAGAAAGGCGGTGCTCATGACGGCGAGGAGGGGCCCGGCCGCGGGGCTGGCGTAGAAGCGCATGACGAGCGGCGCCGCGCCGAGCATCACGCCCATGAACAGCGCGCCCAGCAGGGTGTTGGCCCAGAACAGCGTCGTGAGATGGGTGGCGTTCAGCGTCGGGGCCTGGACCAGGGCGGCGCCGAGCCCGAAATCGCGAAAAATGAAAAGGAACAGGAACACGCTCGCCCCCATCGCATACAGGCCGTGGTCCGCCGGCGTCAGCAGCCGGGCGAGGGCCAGGACGGACAACACCTTGCAGCCGACCCGCACGGCCTGCGAAAGCAGGGTGCTGCGGTTGCCCTGAGCCGCCCGGTCGGCCACGTGGGCGCCGGTTTTGTCGTGGGGCGTCATGCGGAGCGACGGCGCATCAGGCTCGCGCCTGGGGCCGGCGGAGGCGCGCCATGAGGGCATAGATGACGAAGCGCCATTCGTGCGTCCCGCGCCAACGCAGGACCGCGATCAAGCAGCCGAGGAAATGCGCCGGCCCACCGTGGCCGCCGATGGCCCGCTCGATCCGTCCCTGGGCGAGCAGCGCATGCCGGGCGGCGCGGGAGAAACCTCCCCGGGCCAGCCGCAGGCTCGCACGGCAGGCCCGCCACACGGCCTCCTTGTCGTGATGGACCCCCTGGCCGGTGGCTTGCGGAAAGACCACCACCAGGGCCCGCGGCACGCAGGGCAGGGCGCGGAGCCGGTGCCTCAGCGTCAGCTGCAGGGCGTAGTGCAGGTCCTCGCCCGCGGCCAGGGTTTCGTCAAAGCGCACGTGCTCGTCGCGCCGGTGGAACAGGACCGGCGAGCCGAGGAACGCGCGCGTCAGGATCTCGTCGCCCGTGAACTGCGTGCGTCCCACCTGCCGGCGCCGGCGCCGGTGTGGCCAGGCGAACTCGTAGCCGCAGAGCACCAGCGGGGCGCCGCTCGCGCAGGCCAGGGCATGCTGCGCCGCGATCTTGTCGGGCCGGTACTCGTCATCATCGTCGAGGAACGTGATCCAGCTTCCGCCCGCGGCGCGGAGGCCGACGTTGCGTGACATCGCGGCGCTGCGCGTGGCGCGGCCGTCGAGCAGCCGCACCCGCGGATCCCGGAGCAACGCCTCCAATTCCGGATTGTCCGCCACCGGCGGCTCGCGCCGGTTGCTGTCCACGAGCAGCACCTCGAGATTGGTGAAGGTTTGTGCCAGCAGGCTGCGCAGCGCGCGTCCCACCAGTCGGGGCCGATCGCAGGTTGGCAGGATAACGGATACCTCGGGCACTGGTCTCAGTCCACTGGCCCGCGCTGGCTGACGCAAATCGGATTTGGGCCCCGCGCCGATCACGTCCGGCCGCCTGGCGCTGGTCTCGACGATTCAGCTTGGCCGCGGCCAGGGCCGCGGTTGGGCCTGTCGGGCCCTTGTGGGTAAGGGAACGATCATTCCGCCCGTCGCGGCAGAAGGAGAGTGCTCGGGCCGGCCCGCGCTTGCGTTGGCCGCGGCCGCGATTAATGCAGCGGCATGGAAACCGCCGGACTCAAGGTCGTGAATGTCTCGCTGCGGGTGCAGACGCGCGGCGGCATCGAGACTTTGCTCGCGCTGAACCGTACGCTGCCGTTTTCCCAGATGTTTGTGGCGGTTTTTGACCGCGCGCCTGAGTCGAGACCAGACTATCACAATCTCAACGTCAACGGACGCACGACGCTAGGGGCGATCCGACGCAAGTTCGCGGCGGCGCTTGCGCCGTATGCGGGCAGCGTCGTCGTCTACCACAATGCGTGGGCCCTGCCGCTGCTCCACCAAGGCGATGCCGCGGCGCGACGGTTGGCGTTTCTTTATGCGATGCCGGATTTCCATGCCCGCGAAGTCGCGGCGTGCGCGGGACTGATCGACGGCGGGCTTGGGATTTCGCCGGGGTTTTCGGCCAGCCTGCTCCGGATGGCGCCCGAACTCGGCGGCGGGCGCACCGTCGATCTTCCCCTTCCGATCGAGGTGCCGGCGGAACTCGGTTCCCGCCGCGGCGGCGGCGAAATCGTGCTGGGTTACTCCGGCCGGATCGAACGCCTGCACAAGCGTCTCGACCGCCTGCCGGATTTTTTGCATGCGCTGGATGCCACTGGCCTCCGCTACCGGTTCGAGGTGCTGGGCGAAGGTACACTGCGACCGGAGTTGGAGCGCAGGCTTGGCGACCGCGTCCGGTTCCACGGCTGGGCCGACAAGGCCGATTTCTGGCGGATCCTCGGCGGTTGGGATGGCATCGTGTTTTTCACTGAGGTGGAGGGCGGACCGATCGCGATGCTTGAGGGGATGAGGGCGGGCGTCATTCCGTTCTTCCCGCGCATCGGTGGCAGCGCCGGCGATTTTTATGCGCCGCAGGTAGATCCGCTCTGCCACTATCCGCGGGGGGACATCGCCGCTTTGGCGGCCAGCGTGCACCGGATCTTCACCCAACACGAGGGAAGGTTGGCGGAGTTGCGGGCGCGAGCCGAAGCGCTCGTGGCGCACCACACCGCGGAAGGTTATCGCGCGGTTTTGACCGACTACCTTGCAAGGGCTTCGGTCCTCCCTCGCATCGGGGCGCCGGGGGCGCCGATGCGCCGTCGCTGGTCCGATGGGCTGCCCTACGGGCTGGTCAAACGACTGGCGCCCTGGTTGCTCTGGCAACATTAGGATGCAGCCATGCGGTGATGCGTGGCCAGGCGGCATCGACCGGGATGTCATGCAGGCAATGGGGCACGGTGAAACGACACGAGTCGTAGCAGGGTTTGTAGGCACATGGGCTACCTTCGATCCAAGCGGCGGATGGATGGACGGGCGCAAAGGCCGCAGGGTGCTGATTGCCAAAGAAGGTGAATGTGGGGACGCCCAGGAGGGCAGCAACGTGCCCGGGGCCGGAATCGTTGCCGATGAACCCGGCCGCCCCTTCCAGCGCTCCCAACAAGTCCGGCACGGTCGCGGGTGCGGTGATGGCGGCTTGTTGCGTGCGCCACCAATCAAGCTGGTCGGCGTCGCAGAGCAACCGGACGAAATACCCGGCGGCCCCCAGACGCGCAACGATTGCGGCGAATCGCTCCAGCGGCCAGACCTTGGCGGGCTGGCCGGCTCCGGAGTGGACTACGATGGGGCGCGCCGCGGAAGCGGAAGTGGTGGAGCGCGGCTCGGGGAGCGGTGGATTCCATCCCAGGGCTCGCGTCAGCGCGTGCCAGTATTCCGTCCGGTGCGGGCGGACTGGACGATCCAATCGTTCCGTCAGGAAAACGGCGGATCCAAAGCGGGAAAAACCCAAGCGGCGCCCAGTCCCGGCGAGCGCCAGGAGAAGATGGTCTCGCGGGTCAGCCCGCGCGGAGACACCGACGTCGAAGCGCCCCGCCCGCAGCGTGGATTGCACGAGGCGCAGTTCCGCCCACGGCCAGCGGTGGAGCCGGTATTTCCCGCGGAAGGCGGTCCACGGCGCGGTCAGCGGCACGTGGGCCACGCTCGGCGCAAAACGGGCGAGCAGCGGCGCCGCATGCGGCTTGGCCACGAGGGTGACGTCGGCATGACCTGACGCCGTGTGCAAAAAGGGAATGGCGAGCGCGACGTCGCCGAGGCCCCAGAGCTCCGTGACGAGCATGCGCGAGCGGGAAGGGGCGTGTGAAGGCTTTGCCAAGCGCGCGGAGTTAAGTTCTCAATTCACGTCATGACAAGCCGCACCCCAGATGTTGCCCCGGTTCCGCCGCGCCCGGCGGGCGCGTGGCCGGCGGCGCTGGTGGCGGCGGCCGCCGGGGCCGTCCTCTTCCAGTTTTTCGGCAACGCGAACCACGGGTATATCGACACGACCTCGCTGTTTTGGTGGTGGGGCAGCCAGTGGATGGACGCGCTGGCGGAGACGCAGCACGGCTGGCTGATTCTGGCGATCAGCGCATTCCTCCTTGGGCGGAATGTGCTGAGCTGGAAGAGGGAGGAGGGAAGTTCGGGGGCCGGAAATCCTGCCACCGGCCTCGGTCTTCTGACCACGAGTGCGATCCTTGCTCTCGTGGCCGGCCTCGCCCTCCACGCCCTCGGCTTCGCCGTCCAGCAGACCCGGATCTCGATCATTGCTTTTCTGATTTTCACCTGGGGCGTGCTCGCCCTCGGCGGCGGCCGCCGCTGGGGCAATGCGGCGGCGTTTCCCCTTGGGTTCATGGTCTTTGCCATTCCGCTCAACGTGCTCGACACGCTCGGCTTCTGGCTGCGGATGGGCGTGATCGACGCCAGCGCGGGACTTGCGCAGGCGGCCGGCATCGGCGTGCTGCGCAACGGCACCCAGCTCCTCGCGCCCGACGGACGCTACCAGTACGATGTCGCCGCGGCCTGCTCGGGCGTGCGCTCGCTCATGGCGCTGGCGGCGCTCTCGCTGCTGGTCGGCTACCTGACGTTTCGCCCCGCCTGGCTGCGAGGCGTGATGTTCCTCTGCTGTTTCCCGTTCGTCTATCTCGGCAACGTCGTGCGGATCTCGCTGATCATCTTTGCCGCGCAGGCCGGTGGCCAGGACTGGGGCACGCGGGTGCACGACTGGTCGGGCTTCGTGATTTTCCTGGTCGTTCTCGGTGGCGTGCTCGCTGTGGGCAGTTTGTTGCGGCGCGTGGGGCGGAGGGAATGGGTGGTTGATGAAGGATCCGGGGCAGGGCCCGCCGCGGATGAAAAGGTAGGGACCGCTGTCCCCAGCGGTCCTGGTTCGGATCAACGAGTCCCAGGGCACGTGGGGACACGTGCCCCGACCTATGTGGCCATCGCGATCGTGGCCCTTGCGGGCCTCGAGATGGCGGCGCTGGCGGCGCTTGCCGCCCGCCCACCGGATGTCGCCGCGGGCGTGACCCTCGCCGCCGACGGTCTGAACCCCGCCGACCTGCCGGCCTTTGTCGGCACCGAGTGGATCGGTCGCCGCACCGAGGTCACGCCGGTCGAGCGCGAGATCCTGCCGCCCGACACGGGTTTTTCGCGCAAGCTCTACGTCAGCGTGGCGGATCCGGCGGTGCAGGTTTTCCTCTCGATCGTGCTGAGCGGCCGCGATCGCACCTCGATCCACCGGCCCGAGCTCTGTCTCGTGGGGCAGGGCTGGACGATCAATGCGGCGACGCGTCACGAGTTCCGCCACCCGGGTCGGCCGGGCGCGACTTTTCCCGCCACGGTGCTGCGGGTGCAGCGCGAAGTTATGTCCCCGCGCGGCAAGGTGCTGGTGCCGCAGCTGGTTGTCTATTGGTTCGTGAACCGCGACACGGTCGTGGCATCCCATGCCGAGCGCCTGCTGCGCGATGCGTGGGACCGGCTCCGGCTTCGCGGCGACCGCTGGGCCTACGTGCTGCTGCAGGCCGACGCGACGGGCGGCGAGGCGCAGGCGCTCGCCCGGATGCAGGAGGTGCTCGACCGGACCCTGCCTGCTTTCCAGCCCGTGCCGGGAAAATGACGCGGCACCCGCCGGGTAGCTGGGAATCCCCGCCGGTTTCCTTCCCGGGCCACCTCCTCGTCCCCGTGGCGTCAGCCATGGGTTGGGCTGCCGGGGGACGAAGTCCGCCGGTGGCCAGCCGGAGAAAGGCTTGAGATTTGTCACTCTGGTCGTACGGTGCCGATCCCTTGACACCCGCAAGCAGTGCAGTGGGGTCCGCTTACATTTTCGTGGCGGCCCAGTCGCAGAGCCAGCCCATGGGCTGGTCATTGATCTTGGACCTCTTGATCGGCACGGGGGCCGGTTTCCTGATTGCCTGGGCGCTGACCCGCCACTCCCGCCGGATCACCCGGGAGCACGGCGTCGAGTTGATCGAGGTGGCCCGGCGCGAGGCCGCCGTGGCCGCGGAGGAGATGAAACAGCGGGCCGAGGCGGAGATCGCCAGCCGCCGCGCCGAGGCCAACCGCGACCTCGACCGCCGGAGCATCGAGGTCGACCTGAAGCTGCGCGAGATGCGCTCCCACGAGGAATTTCTCGGCCGGCTTGACCTCCAGCTTGACCAGCGCCGTGAGCAGCTGAACCGCGAGGCCGCCGCACTCCGCCAGGCGCGCGATGCCATGCGGACGATGGCGCGCACCCTGCGCCAGCGGCTCGAGGGACTTTCCAAGCTGGAGGGCGCCGACATCCAGAAGGCCCTCCGCGAGGAAGTGCTCCGCGAATGCGAGGACGAGCTGCGGGTGCTGCGCCGCGAGACCCTGGCCCGCTCCGAGCAGGACCTGCAGGCCGAGGCCAAGCGCATTTTGATCGCCGCAATGCAGCGGCTGGCGAGCAAGCCGAACAACGACATCACCGCGACGATCGTCCACCTGCCCACGGAGGAGATGAAGGGTCGCATCATCGGCCGCGAGGGCCGCAACATCAAGGCGTTCGAAGCCGCGACCGGCGTCACGCTCCTGATCGACGAATCGCCGCAGCTCGTGCTCATCTCGTCCTTCGACCCCGTGCGCCGCGAGGTGGCGCGGGCCGCGCTTGAGGGCCTGGTGAAGGACGGCCGCATCCACCCGGCCAGCATCGAGGAATTCGTGAAGCGGGCGCAGGACGAGATCGACCTGACCACCCAGCAGGCCGGTGAGGAGGCCGTGCAGAAGCTCGGCGTCAACGGCCTGCACCCGGAGCTGGTCCGCCTGCTCGGCCGCCTGAAGTACCGTTTTTCCTACTCCCAGAACGCGCTCGACCACTCGATCGAGGTCGGCTTCCTCGCCTCGATGGTGGCGAGCGAGCTTGGCCTCGACCCGTCGATCGCCAAGCGCGCCGGGCTCCTTCACGACGTCGGCAAGGGCGTCGAAAGCGACTACGAGGGCAGCCATGCGCACATCGGCGCCGAGTTCGCCAAGCGCAACGGCGAGAGCCCGGTGGTGGTCAACGCCATCGCCGCCCACCACGCCGAGGTGAATGCCGAGTCGATCTACGCCGGCCTCGTGATCCTCGCCGACACCGTCTCCGCCGTGCGCCCCGGCGCCCGCGCCGAGTCGATGACCAGCTACCTGCAGCGCCTCGAGCGCCTTGAGAAACTGGCGATGTCCATGGAGGGCGTGCATCTCGCCTATGCGATCCAGGCCGGCCGCGAAATCCGCGTCGTGGTGGCTCCGCAGCAGGTTTCCGACGAGCGGGCGCGGGAGATCGCCAAGGAACTCCGGCGCCGGATTGAGGAGGAGCTCCAGTACCCGAGCACGATCAAGATCACGGTGATTCGGGAGAGCCGGTTTTCCGAGACCGCCACGTGATCGAGGAGGAGACAGGAGTCAGGAGCCGGGAGGCCGGAATCGAATGCACTGTTTTTCGTTGCAGCCTCCGACGGGCTTTTCACCGTGGCTTTTCGGTTTCCCACGAGCATGCTCCATTGCCCGATGGATTGCATCCTGACTCCTGACTCCTGAATCCTGACTCCCGGCTCCTTTCCCATGTCCGATCCCAAGCTCCTCCAGTCCTTTCCCAATCCCGCGCCGCACCGAGACTACGTGATCGAGCACACGCACCATGAGTTCACCTCGGTGTGCCCGATGACCGGCCACCCGGATTTCGCCGAGATCACCGTGCGTTACGTGGCCGACCGGAAGTGCGTCGAGCTCAAGTCGCTGAAGCTTTATTTCCACGCCTTCCGCAACGAAGGCATCTTCTTCGAGGCCGCGACCAACAAGATCTGTGACGACCTGGGCAAGGCGCTCGCCCCCCGCAGCCTCACCATCATTGCCGACTGGAAGGCCCGAGGCGGCTTCACCTCGCGGATCACTGCGGAGTACCGGCCGGCCCGGAAGTCCCGCCGCTGACCGGGCACGGGGAATTCGGGCCCGGCGTCATCCTCTGATTCCCATGGGCGATACCCCAGCCGAGAGTCCGGCCCGCCGTTTCGCCGTCGTGGTCCTGCCATTTGTCGTGGTGGGTGGCGTTGTCTGGGCGCTGCTGACGCGCGGGGATCGTCCCGCCGCGGGGGCGGGCACCCCGACCGTCAAGCCTCCCTTGGCCGCGGTCCCGGGTGCGACCGCGCCTGATTTTGCGTCGGTCGCGCAGGGCATGCTCGGCAGCAGCGTCATGCGCGGCCTCATCGCCTCCTCCCAGCGCAAGGCGATTGACCAGGAGCTCGGGGGCATCCTGACCGAGCTCAAGTTTACCGGGGACCAGCGGACGCGTTTTGTCGACCTGCTGCTGGAGCAGCAGTCGGTGGTGATGGAGGCGTCGTTGCTGCGCATGACCGGCAAGCTGGGTCCGGAGGAGGACGCGCAGCTGCAGCAGAAAATCGACACCGCGAATGCGGGCGCCCTGGCGAAGTCCGAGGCCTTTTTCACGCGGGAGTTTCCCGGGGATCCGGCGAAGTTCGCCGCGTTCCAGCATCACATGGCGCTCGCGCCGGACCGGGTGGAGGTGGGGGCGCTGCAGCAGCGGCTCACCACGGCGAACCGGACCCTGACCCCGGCGCAGGAGCGAGCCCTGGCCGAGTTGTTCTATGAGGTGCGCCTCAGCGTGGTGCCGGCGCTCGAGCCGGACGATCCGGAGCTCGTCGCGCTCAGCGCCGCCGACCTCGCGCGCCGCATCCGCGACCAGCAGCGCATCGACATGTTTTTGCGGACCAAGACCGTGACCGTGCTCGACGCTTCCCAGGTCGCCGTCCTCGCCGAGCAGCAGGCCGAGCGGCTGAAGCCGTTCCAGACGATGGCCGACCAGGCGCCCAAACCCGCCGTGGCGGCGGGGAAGTAAGTCGCGAATCGAGAAATCGGACGAAGCCCCTCGGATGTTCGGCTTCGCGGAAGTTTCACTTATTAAGTGAAACTCTGGGCAGGCCCTGTCGGCCTGATTCGTTGGGATTTTAGTTGTCGGCGGGAAACTCTGCATCGGTCTACGGCTGGCCGTGCTCACCAGAGTTTCATCTATTAAATGAAACTCTGGAGGGGCTACTGGCGGGGGTGGGTAGCCGTTTTCACGGATTACGTCATGGGTCAGGCGGAGCCTGGCAGGAGGAGTGGCGTGGATTTTCTGTAAGGGAAGGGGGACTCGCGTCACTAATGACCGTGACGCATGAGATCCGACCCTGAAATCGAGCGCCGCTTCCGGGCGTGGTGGGAGGAGCATCGTGGCGTCTGCTACCGGATCTCGCGCGCGTATGCGACGCAGGCGGACGACTAGGCGGATCTTTTGCAGGACATGGCGGTGCAGTTGTGGCGTTCGCTGCCAGGGTTCAAGGAGCAGTGCCGGCCGGTGACGTGGGTCTATCGCGTCTGCCTGAACACGGCGCTGGGCTGGCAGCGGGGCGAGCGGGTGCGGCGGAACCTGCTCGCGCCCGAGCCCGGTCCGGTCGACCGCATCGCGGGGCCGGAACCGCGGCCCGGCTGGACGCGGGAGAAGGAGGAGCTGCTTGAGCGCCTTTATACGGCGATCCGCGCCCAGCCGCCAGAGCAGCGGACGATCCTGCTGCTCTCGCTCGACGGGCTCGGCTACCGGGAGATCAGCGAGATCACGGGGCTTTCGGAAAACCATGTCGGTGTCATGCTCACGCGGGCCCGGCAACGCCTCGCGGCGGAACTCAAGGAGGTGCGGGATGAACTCTGAGCAATGGGAGCCGCTTTGGCGGGAACAGGGCGAACCTCCGGCTTCGGCGGTGAACATCGATCGCTTCCATGAGCAGATGAAGCGCCCGCCGGAAGAGTGGGAGCGTGATGTCGATGATCAGGAATGGTTCGGAGTTCGACTCATGCTCGTCAGTGTCCTGCTCTCCGTGCCGGGGGTGTTCGTTGGGCCTTTCCGTTGGGACCGGTGTCTGCTCCTGTCGGGCTATCTGTTTACGATCGCGTGGCATCTCAGGCGGCGGTTCGAGCGCCGGCGGATCTACGGCGATTTCGGCCTGCCGATGCGGGAGCGGTTGGATCGGATGGAGCGCCTGCTGCGCGCGCGGTTCGAGAGCCGGCTCAACAAGGCCATTCCATTCGGCGGCGTCGCGTTGTTTGCCCTGATGTTCGCGGACCGGATCGGATGGATCGGCGGGGCGGTTTTTGCGGCCATTTTCCTCGCGGCGATGGGTTTTTCCCTGCGGACCCAGATCCGGATCGACCGGACGCGCTTGGATGCCGCCCTGAAGCGGATCCGGGAGGCACGGCGGCAGCTGGACGGCGGGCCGGATGCCAAGTCCTGAGCTTCGTGCGATGCCGGCTTGACGGATCCCCAAGTGTACTACTGTACTATCACACCATGGATCTTCTCTCCGAGCCTTGGGCCCTTGAGTTTCACTCGGGGATTCCGGTCTACCGCCAGATCATGAACCGCATCCAGGCGGCGGTAGGGGCGGGGGAGCTGAAGGCGGGCGACCAGTTGCCGCCGATCCGGGCGCTGTGCCAGAAGCTGGACGTGAACCCGAACACCGTGGCCCGGGCCTACCGGGACCTCGCACAGTCCGGCGTGATCGAGGCGGAGCAGGGGAGCGGTTGCTATGTGGCGCCGCCGAAGGCGCCCCCGGTGCTGTCGGCGAGGCAGAAGAAGACCAAGGTCAGCGAGCTCACGGCCCGGCTGACCGCCGAGGCGCAGAGCCACGGTATCCGGATCGAGGACCTCATCGAAAACCTCAAGGGAAGGAAATCCCATGCATAAGCCAGGTGCCCTGCCACGCAGCTGGAGTTTGTTTCGTGCCTCGCTGCATGTCCTGCGGGCGCATCCGAAGCTGGTCCTCTTTCCGCTCCTCGCGCTTGGGTCGTTCTTCGGGGGACTGATGCCGTTTTTGCTGATGTTCAGGCTCATGCGCGTGATCGCCCCGGAAAGCGCGCAGGCTGGCCTCGTCATCATCCTCCTCCCGGTGGCGCTGCTTCTGCCGTTCGTGGGATATCTTATGACCAGCCTGATGTCGGGTGCGTTTTACCACGAATGCGTCCGGGCCCTCGCCGGCGAGCCCGTGTCGCTCTGGCGTGGTTTCCGTGCAGCGCTGAGCCGGATACGGAGTATCGTCGTGTGGCATCTGTTCTCATTTCTGGCCACCTACCTCACGCGGCTGGTGGGCGGCCAGTTCGGCCTCGGGGGAAAGATCGCGGAGGCGATGGTCGGACTCGGCTGGGGTGTCGCCTCGTTCTTCGTCGGTCCCATCATCATGCGGGAGCCGAAGGGACTGCCGGATCCGATCGGCTTGGTGCGCAAGTCCACGGCGCTGCTTCGCGCCACCTGGGGCGAGTCGGTGGTGGGCTTTGTCGGCATGTCCCTCCTTTCTGCCCCGATCTGGATAATCGTGGTTACGGTTGCCCTATTGGCCCGGGGCGCCTTGGGTGCGGACCTGGCCGCGTATTTCTCTCGGGACCTTTTCCTGAGTGCGGCGGGGCTGGCGGTGATCGCGGCGGTCTTGCTGTGGGCCGTGCTTGTCGGCCTGGCCGGCGGTGTTTATCGTTGTGCTCTCTACATCTATGCCACGGAGGGAGTGGTGCCGGAGCCGTTTGACCGGGCGGCGATGGACGCATCCTGGAAAGTGAAGAAAGCTCCCGCAGCCTGAGGCCGTTTTCGTTCGAGCTATCGATTTACTCCTTAAGTCCCATGAATTCCACCCCTCCGACCGCTACCTCATCCGGCTCCAAGTTTATTGTCGTTGTCCTGCTCACCGGCGTGGCCTGCCTCGGCGCGTGGGCCTTTATCCTGAAACGGGACCTCGCCGGGGCGAACGAGGAGATCGCGGCCGCGCGCAAGGGTTCCAACGGCGCGACGGTCGTGCAGGGCGAGGTGCAGCGCTTGAAGGCCCAGGTGCTCGAGCTCGAGGCCAGGCTGGCCGCGGTCCCCGTCCCAGCCCCGGTCTCTCCCACCGCCGAGACGCCCGCCCAACCAGCCCCGAAGGCGGCCAATCCCATGGCGGCCGTGGCGCAGATGATGAACAATCCCGCGATGAAGGCCATGATGGCCACGCAGCAGCGCCGCGCGATCGAGACCCAGATGGCCGAGCTGTTTGAGATGCTCCAGCTCACGCCCGAGCAGCGGACGCGCCTGGTCGACCTCCTGGCCGAGCGGCAGGCGGCGACCACCGAGGCGGGCTTGAAACTGGCCGCCGGCGACCTGTCGGCCGAGGAACGCCGGGCTCTCGCGCTGGAGGTGCAGCAGTCGAACCAGGGCACGCTCGCGGCGGTGCGCGACCTGCTCGGGGACGAGAACAAGGTCGCCTATTTCCGCCAGTACACCGAGCAGGCAAACGAACGGACCCAGGTCAATGCCCTGAAAACCACGCTGGCCTCGTCGGGTGCCCCGCTCAGCGCGGAGCAGGCGGCGGCGATGACCACGCTGATGTATGAGGAGCGGAAGAGTTTTGTCTTCACGCGGAATCCCGATGCCGGGGCCGGCGACCCGGCGGCGGCCCTGAATTCCCAGGCGGTGGAAACCAACCTGCAGGAGCAGGAACAGTTGAACGAGCGCATCGCGACCCGCGCCGCGACGGTGCTCAGCCCGGCCCAGTTGGCGGCCTTGCGGCAAACCCAGGCGGCTCGCCTCCAGACGACCCGCGCCGGGCTCGAGATGTCGCGCCAGATGCTCGGGGTCGGCAAGTAGGCGGCGAAGGAGATCGGGGTAGGGCCCGACGTCTCCCTCGGCAGGCTCGGGACCCTGAGCCTGCCGAACGGGCCGGCGGGCTGTCCACCCCGACCGCAATCGATTCCGCAATCCCGGGCCGCCGGGACGTCGGCCCCTACCGGTTCAACGCTGCGAGCACGGCGGCGTGCAGCTCGGGCGTGGCGGCGGCGAGCGTGGACTCGGCGGGGTAGGGCGATTGTCCGCGCCAGTCGGTGATGACGCCACCCGCGCCCCGGATCACCGGCACGAGCGCGGCGATGTCCCACGGGTTCATGATCGGGTCGAGCATCACGTCGGCTTGGCCGGTGGCCACGAGCAGGTAGCCGTAGCAGTCGCCCCACGTGCGGACGAGTTTGGCCCGGGCGATGAGTTTCTGGAAGGCCGCATCGTCCTGATATTTTCCGGGATTGAACGGGTCGCTCGTGAGCAGCGTGGCGTCCTCGACGCGCACCGACTTCCGGCAACGCACTGGTTGGCCATTGAGGGTCGTGACGGTCCCATCGCCGACCACGAGCTGGTTCAGCAACGGCTGGTGGATGCAGCCGAGCACGGGCTGGCCCTGGTGGAGCAGGGCGATGAGCGTGCCCCAGAGGGGGACGCCGGTGATGAAGGACTTCGTGCCGTCGATCGGGTCGAGCACCCAGACCCAATCCGCATCGGGCCGGTCGGAACCGAATTCCTCGCCGATGATGCCGTGGGTGGGAAACTTTTTGCCGATCAGGGCGCGCATCAGTTCCTCGGCGCCGCGGTCGGCGGCGGTGACGGGGCTCTGGTCGGCCTTGGTCTCGACCGTGAGTCCGGGCTCCGCTGCGAGCGGGCGGATGAAATCCCCGCTGCGCCGGGCCAGCTCGATCAGGAAGGCGCGATAGGGATCGGGATTCATCGCGCGGAAGTTGCCCACGAAACACACGAAGCACACGAAAAATGTGGGGACACGATCATCCGGACTTTGGCACGCAGAGACGCAGGGAGCGCAGAGTACGGAGGGGTAGGGCGTCCCAATCAATCTGGTCTGGCTCGAACTCTGCGTCATCTGCGTCTCTGCGTGCCAAACGTTTGGTCGAAGGCCGGAAATCTTTCGTGTCATCCGCGGGCTTCGTGCGCCATAAACGATTCCATGGCTTGGACCGAGCAACCGATTCACTTCGTCGATTTCGAGGGCAGTGTTTCCTCGGGGATTCTCGAGTATGGGATCGTGACACTGCACCGCGGGGCGGTGGCCGGGCTGCGGACGCGACTCTGCCGGGCGAAAGGGGAGGTGTCGGCGCAGGACACCGCAGTGCACGGACTCAGAGCCCGGGATCTCGCGGGCGAGGCTCCGTTCGCCGACGAGTGGGAGTATTTCGCGGGCCTGCGGGAAGCCGGGCCGCTCGCGGCGCATTATGCCGGGGCGGAGAACTCGCTGCTCAAGTCGGTCTGGCCCTATCCGCGCACCTCGCCGGATTTCGCACAGGGCACGGGCGGGGTGGCGGAGTGGGGGCCGTGGATTGATTCGGCGCGGCTGTGCGCGCAGTTCCGTCCGGGCCTTGGCACCGGGCGGCTGGAGGAAATCGTGGCGGCACTTGGGCTGCAGGCCCGGCTCGACGAGCAGGCGGGCCGCCTGTGTCCGCCGGCGCGGAGCCGCTTCCACGCGGCGCCCTACGACGCGCTGGCCGGGGCGCTGGTGCTGCTGGAACTGGGCCGCGATCCGGCGTTCGCGGGCTTGAGCATGCGGCAGTTGCTGGCGCACTCGACGCTCGATCCGGAAAAGCGCCAGGCCATCACCCAGACCGAACTTTTTTAACCACGGATTTCACGGATTGCACGGATTCGAATCCCGGACATTCGAACCTATTTTTACAGGAGGGCACGGAGGACAGGGAAATTTTGTTCCGGGCATTCTCCATGCCCTCCGTGGCCTCCTGTAAAAACTGCCGTGGGATTGGGGTCTTATCTGTGCAATCCGTGAAATCCGTGGTCAAAAATGCGGGGATTGGGCGCCGCTGGAATTTGAATGCAGGAGTGGGTTTATCCCGCGAACAAACGTAGTGATCGCGGCGTAAAGCCGCTCCTACAGTCGGACACGGCGCTCAGACTGCCAAGTGTGGGAAGCGGGCGACGAGGGCTTGCAGGCCGGCGGTGAAAGCGGCGTAGGCCGACTGTAGTTCCTGGTTGCGCTGCGTTTCGTCCAGCTGTGCCCAGGTCTTCTCGAGTACGAGGAGATGGGCCGCGCAGCGGGCGAAGCCGAAACTGCCGACGGCGCCGCGGATGCGGTGAAACTCATGCTCGGCGGCGGCGGCATTCAGCTGCGCGGGGTTGGTGCAGAGGGCGGTCAGGCGCGGCTCCAGGTCGGTCCGCAGCATCCCCACCACTCGGCGGGCATCCTCCTTACCCACGTCGTCGTCCTCGGCGAACCACTGGTCGGCGAAGGCCACGTCTAGGATCGGCGGGCTGGAATCCATCGCCCCAGATGCAAGCGGCTGGCGCGCCCGACTCCAGCCTGAATACGGGGCCCCGCGGGCCCAAAGTTACGTACGGTCTTTCCGCGACCATGGGCCCGGGCGGGCAAAAAACCGCGTTGTGGTTCGGGATCCCGACGGGTTCTCTGGTCGCCGCATGTCCGCCGAACCGATCCAATACTTCGACCGCTACGCCAAGGAAGTGCGCACCGAGCGGATCTATGGGGAAAAGTGGCTGCGCTTCGCCTACGAGCAGCCGCTGGGGCGCCTGTTCCTCGGGCTGTTGGTGCGGCGGGCCTTCTTCTCGCACTACTATGGCTGGCAGATGCGGAAGCGGATCAGCGCGAACCGCATCCTCCCGTTCATCATCGAATACAGCCTGGACGTGGACGAGTTCCTGCGGTCGCCCTTCGATTTCAAGAACTTCAACGAGTTCTTCTACCGCCAACTCAAGCCGGCTGCGCGCCCGATCGCGGAGGGCGACGGGGTGGCGGTGCTGCCCGCCGACGGCCGGCACCTGGCGTTTCCGGCGGTGGATGCGGCCGACGGCTTCTACGTGAAGGGCGCCAAGTTCTCACTCGAGGCGCTGCTGGGTGACGCCGAGGCGGCGCGCGAGTTTGCCGGCGGTGCGATGCTGATCTCGCGGCTGTGCCCGGTGGACTACCACCGGTTCCATTTCCCGGTCGCGGGCACGCCGGGCGAGTCCCGACTGATCAACGGCTGGCTTTACTCGGTCAGTCCCGTGGCGCTGCGCCGGAACATCAACTACCTCGTGCAGAACAAGCGCATGGTGACACGGATCGAGTCACCCCGGTTCGGCCCGGTGCTCATGCTCGAGGTTGGCGCGACCAACGTGGGCAGCATCCGCCAGCTCTACGTGTCGAACCGTCCGGCGGCGAAGGGCGAGGAGAAGGGCCTGTTCGCCTTCGGCGGGTCGTGCGTGATCACGCTCTTCCGTCCCGGCCGCATCCGTTTCGAGAATGATTTGCTCGAGATGAGCCGGAACCACACGGAAACGTTTGCGCGGATGGGCGACCGGCTGGGTGTCGCGAGCGCCTGACCGGATTTTCAATTTTGGATTCCTGATTTTCGATTTCAGGCATTTGAACCGGCGAATCCGTGATTGCCCGCGTGGAGGCACCCAATCCAAAATCAAGAATCGGAAATCAAAAATCCCGACGCCCGGGTGGTGGAATTGGCAGACACGAGGGTCTTAGAAGCCCTTGCCGCAAGGCTTGCAGGTTCGAGTCCTGTCCCGGGCACCATGCTTCGCTCTTTGAGCTACGCATGGCACGGCCAGTCTTTGCCCATCGCGAAGGTGGGCGAAGACGGCCGACCGGCACCCTTATTTCAGCAAATCCTTGAGCGGATCGATCACGGCCTGGGCCCAGATCTCGTAGCCCTTCTCGGTGGGATGCAGTTTGTCCGGCATGATGTCGGCCGGGATGTTGCCCTCGGCGTCGAGGAATTTGGCGCCGATATCGAGGTAGAAAACGTTCCGGTTGTCGGCCAGCTTCGCGATGATCGGATTCACATCGAGCACGGTCTTGCGGGCCACCGAACCCGGGTCGCCGCGGGGGAAGATGGCGAGCAGGAGGATCTTCGCCGCCGGGAAATCCTTGCGCATCTCCATCACGATGGCCCCGACGCCTTCGGCGATTTCCGCGGAGGTGGCGGTGGCACTGTTGTTGGTGCCAATCATCAGCATGATCGCCTTGGGCTGGAAGCCCCGGCCCTCGCCGTCCATCAGACGGTAAAGGACGCCTTGGGTCGTGTCGCCGGAGATGCCGAAATTGGCGACCTTCATCGCCCCGAAATATTTATCGAACACGACCTTGCCGGCGGTTGGGGGGTTGACCACGTCTGGCCTGCCGGAATTGCGCCAGAAATCGGTGATCGAATCGCCCATGAAGAGGAGATCGACGTCGCCCTGCTTGGCGACCTCGAGGTTCATGGTATGCTTGGCGCGGAATCCGGCGTTGAGCGAGGGGACCACGGTGACGTTGGCCCGGGGCGGGCGCACCGCGATGATGTCCGGATATTTCGCGAGCAAGGCCTTAGTCGCGGGATCGGTCTGCACGATCATCTGCCTGAGGCTGGCATTGAGCTGATCGACTTCCTGTGGGGACGGTCGCGGAATCGCCACGGCGGCGGGAACGGGTGCCGGCACGGAGGGAGTGAACGTGAGCGGTCCGGCGGGGGCACCACCGCGGGGTGCGGCGGCCGGCGCGGCGGCTGGTGCCGCACCGGGGGCAGCGGCAGTGGCTGGGGCTTGACCAGCAGCAGCGGGAACAGTCGGCGGAAGGATCAGAAGCACTCCCAGCGAGAGCGCGACGACAAGGGACGAGCGGACCATGGGGTGGATGGCAGTAGGGGTATCCATCCCTGTGTGATGAGGCACGGGCGTTCTCCTGCCAAATCCATTTCGCTTGGAAGTGTTGCCGCTGGGATGTCCGATCCGTGCCCGAGGTGCACGGTCAGAGGGGGTTTCTGTCACTTTACTGTATATTGCTTGAAGGTTGCGGGGGACGGGAGACGGGGATTGGTTTTGCTGAAACTCGCCATCTGCGGACCACCCCGGTTAATCCGCAGGCTAGGGCGTGATCCACCCCTTTCCCCATGCGTGCGTCCCCGTTGGTGTTTGCCCGTGTGGTGCTGTTGGTTTCGGCCGGCCTGTTTGCGGTCACGTTGTCCGCCCAAGTCACAGGCCCCGACCCCAAGGAAATTCCGGTGCCGGCCATCCGGGGTCCGCTGGGGAAGTTTCCCAGTGTCAGCGAGCTGCCGGTGCGACCGGAAATGCCGGACGTGCTGACGATGAATGACGGCACGAAGGTGACGACGGCTGCCCAATGGGCGAAACGTCGGGAGGAAATGAAGAAGATCCTCGAGTATTATGCCGTGGGCCAGATGCCGCCGCCGCCCGGCAACGTGAAGGGCACCGTGCTAAAAACGGAGACCGTGGCGGGCGGGACCGTGCAATACCGACTGGTGCACCTCAGCTTTGGTCCCGGGGAGAAGCTCGGACTCGACATCGGGATCTTCACGCCGACGACGGGCGGGCGTTTCCCGGCGATCATCTCGCAAGCGGGCACACCTCCCGGTGGGGCGGTGCTGCCGCGTCTCCCGCAGGGACCCAACCAGGGCAGGGGAGAGGACGTGCTGCTGCTGGTCGGTCCCGTGCCCGATCCGGCGGCGGTGCCGGCGGCCGGCCCGGTCATTCCGGGGCAGGTCTCCGCCGCTCCCGGCGACCGCGGGACGGTCACGGCCGAAAGCATCGCTACCAGTGCGACCAACGCGGCCCTGTTCCGCCGCGGTTATGCGATGGTGATGTACAACGACAACGACTGCGCCGAGGACACCACGCTGCGCAATCTTGACGGTTCCTTCGCGTTCCGGAACACCCGCTTCTTCCCGGCCTATCCCGGCTACGACTGGGGCATCCTCGCCGCTTGGGCGTGGGGCGCCTCGCGCATTGCGGATTTCCTGGAGACGGATCCGCTGATCGATGCCACCAAGCTCGTCATCACCGGCGCCTCCCGCTCGGGCAAGGCGGCGATGATCGCGGCGGCCTTCGACGAGCGCCTGATGGGCGCGCCGGTCGTCACGGGCGGCGGCGGCCTCGGCGCCTACCGGTTCGCAGGTCCGCGGCGCAGCGAGACCCTCGACCTCATGCAGAAGAAATACCCGAACTGGTTTTCACCGAACCTGCACGAGTTCTGGGGCCAGCGGGAAAAGCTTCCCTTTGACCAGCACTGGTTCCTCGCCCTGGCCGCCCCGCGGCCCTTCCTCGCGCTGGAGGGCGACACCGACACGATCTCGCTGCCCGAGGCGGTGCGGCAGTCTTTCCTCGGCGCCCGGCCGGCCTACGCGCTGTTCGGGGCCGAGGAGAAACTCGGGGTCAACTACGCCAAGCACGGCCACGCGTTCACGCAGGAGGACTGGAATGCGCTGCTGGACTTTGCCGACAAGCATCTCCGCGGAATGAAGGTGGACCGCACCTTCGACCGTTTTCCTACCGAGGCGGTACTGGATTCCGCGGCGGCC
>CAMDOO010000042.1 GCA_945903545.1 Opitutus sp. GAS368
TCCGTGCTCTGTGAGCTCTGGGCCTCTGTGGCAAAACATCCGGAATGATCGCGGCTGAGGCACCGCCTCAGCCCTACCTCTACGATCCCGCTCAACGTCCCAGCAATTCCTCGGCGTGGGCGAGCGCGCTCTTGGCCGTCCGGTCGCCCAGCATGCGGGCCAGCTCGCTGACACGGTTCTTCCGGTTGGCCTGGATCGGCGCGATCTTCACGACGGCACGGTCGCCGGATTGGTCCTTGGTCACGACCAGATGGCAGGTGGCCTGCGCCGCCACCTGCGGGAGATGCGTCACGCACAGCACCTGATGATTGCCGGCGATGGCGGCCATCTTCTCGCCGACGACGCGGCCGATCTCGCCACCGACGTTCGCATCGACCTCGTCGAAGACCAGCAGCGGCACGCCGTCGAGGTCAGCCAGCACGGTCTTGAGCGCGAGCATCACGCGGGCGAGTTCGCCGCTCGAGGCGATCCGGTGCAACGGCAGCGGCGCCTCGCCGACATTCGGCGAAAACATGAACTCGCAGGAGCAGTCACCGGAGGGACCCGGCTCGGCGAGCGTCACGATCCGGATCTGGAAATCCGCCTTCTTGAACCCGAGCTGGGCGATGCCCTTGGCGGCGGACTTGGCCAACTCCTTGGCGGCCTTCTCCCGCACGGCGCGCAGGGCCTTGCTCTCGGCGCGCACCGTCTTCTCGGCGGCGGAGATCCTGCCCTCGAGCTTGGCCAATGTCCCGGCCAGGTCGCCCTGGGCCTCAAGCCGGGCGCGAAGTTCCTCTCGGGCCAACACCACGGCGGCGAGGTCACCGCCATGCCGGCGCTTGAGCTCCAGCCAGGTGTTCATCCGGGTGGTCAGCTCCTCCGCCTGCTCGGCGTCGAACTGCAGCTGCTGGCCCAGCTCGGCGAACTCCGTCGCGAGATCATTGATCTCGACCGCGGCCGATTCGAGCCGCTGCCCGAGCGGGGCGCTGGCGGGATCGAGCGCGGCGAGTTGCCGGGCTGATTTCAGAAGCGCGGCCACCCGGGACTGCACCCCGTCATCGCCGGCCAGCCCGGCGGCGAGTGCACCCGAGAGCTCCGTCAATTCCTGGGCCCGGCTCATGCGCTGGAAATCGCGCTCCAGGGCCTCGATCGCCTCCGCGCCGAGATCGAGTGCGTCCATGTTCCCGAGCTGCGTCCGCATGAAATCAATCTGGTCCGGAGCCAGGCGGGTCGCGTTGGAAAGTTGCTCCTTTTCCGCCTGCAGCGCCCGCCACCCCTCATAGTCCGTGCGGTAGGAGCCGAGATTCGCGGCCGCCTGGCCGAAGAGATCGAGCAGCTCAAGCTGACAGGATTCCTTGAGCAGACGCCGCGGTTCGCTTGGGCCGTGGAAATCCACCCAGTGCTCGCCGAGGCGTTGCAGCGCGGCGAGCGTGGTCAGGCTGCCGTTGACCGTGATCTTGGGCGCCTTTTCCCGCGCGACGCTGCGCTTGAGGATCAGAATACCCTCCTCGCAGGACGGCAGGTCGAGGGTGGCGAGCAGCGCGTCCACGGCGCCGGAGTCGATGAAGAAAAGTGACGCCTCGACCTCGCAGGCGTCGGCGCCCTGCCGGATGATGGTTTTGTCGGCGCGTTCGCCGGCGAGCAGCCCGAGCCCGCCGAGCAGGATGCTCTTGCCGGCGCCGGTTTCGCCCGTGACGGCCGTGAACCCCGCCTCGAAATCCAGCGCGACCTCGTCAAGGAGGGCCAAGTTGCGGATGCGGAGGGACTGCAGCATCCCGAAACGCTCAACATTCGGCCGCCGGCGATCAACTCCCAAGAGGATTTCGCGCCGGGCGTAATCCTCCTTGCTAAATTTCCCCTTCAGGCCGACGTATGTCGGTCCGATCAGGAAGTGTTCAGACGCACGGTGGTCAGAGATCGTGGTTTGGAGTCCCGACAGCGAGACAGTGCCAGCGCAGCTTTTGGGCAGCGTCAGGTTTGTCCCCAGTGATCGAGTCGATGGTCCGGTGCAAGATGGCCGCGTGTCTGCCCCGAACCCGGCAGGGCGGTGACTCCGTTCACCGCCGGCATACCCTATGCTAGGGCAGCAAGGACAGGAAGACCGGCGCGGATCTGAGTCCGCGGCCTACCCTCCGAGGTCAGCCGTCAGTGAACAGAGCAGTTCAACGAATGCATCCCACAGGAGAAATTCCCATGAAACTCTCATTCCTCTTGGCTCAACGTCAGGCCCTGCTCCGGCAGGCCCGCCTGGCTCATCTCGCCCACGCCTATGACCGGCTGGACGACTTCGCCCGCCGCGTGGCGCGCGCGCGGCTCCGCGGGGAGGTGCACCTGCAGGCCAGTGCCCCCGAGTCCGGCAACTACCACGCCTCTCTCACCGCGCTGCAGGGGGCGCAATCGGTCGTTGAGGAACACTTCACCGAGAACGACATCATCGACCTCGCGAGCGTCATCACCGATGTCACGGGCCAGCTCGAGCTGGACCTGAACTTCCCGATCGAGGAGCTGGAGTCCCGTTTCCAGGCACCGCTGCGCCAGCAACTGGAGCAGGCAGGAGTCTCGATCGATGACCGGGAGGATCCCACCATGGACTCCACCCCGAAGGGTTCGGTTGATCCCACCCGCCGCGAGGACCACGGCTGAGCCGGTCAGCCTGCCACCCGCTTGCACGGGCTCGGAATCCGGGCAAAAAAACACCGCTTTCCTTTGGGAAAGCGGTGAAGTGGTGGACCTTACTGGACTCGAACCAGTGACCTCTTCCATGTCAAGGAAACGCTCTAACCAACTGAGCTAAAGGTCCGAAATTCTCGGTCGGAAATTAAGCAGTCCCGGCGCGGGTCAGCGCAAGGAAAAATCTTGGGGCGGAGGAATTCAGTCGAGAGCTGAGAGTGGAGTGTCGAGAGCCCAAGCCATCGCGATTTCCCATCTCGGGAACGACACCGGATCGAAATTCCGGCTCTCGACTGCCTGAGTCCGCTCAGGCCAGCTGCCCAAGCTTTTCCTTCCGGGCCCGGGTCGAGATCACGGTCGCGGCGCCCTTGGCCGCCTTGCGCAGATCCTTCACGAGCTTGGCGAAGTCCTTCGGGAGCGGCGCGCGCAGGTCGAGGACTTTGCCCGTGATCGGGTGCTTCACGACGATGTGCTCCGCGTGCAGCATCACGCGCTTCGGCTTGAGCGGCAGGCGGGTGTCGGCCTTCCAGCCATAGACGGCGTCCCCGAGCAGCACATGCCCCATGGATTTCATGTGCACGCGGATCTGGTGTGTGCGGCCAGTGTGGATGGTGCAGCGGACCAGCGAGGCGAGGCTGCCAAAGCTCTCGATGACTTCCCAGTCCGTGTGGGCATCGCGGCCGGTCTGGCCCTCCTTCCCCTCCTCGACCACCGCCATCTTGTGCCGCTGGCGCACATTGCGCCCGATCGCCTTCCGCACGCTGCCGCTGAGCAACGATGGGACGCCCGAAATGAGTGCTACGTACTCCTTCTGTACCTCGCGCTCGGAAAACTGCGTCGCCAGCCCACGGTGGGCGCGGTCGTTCTTCGCCACGAGCATGATGCCAGAGGTGTCGCGGTCGAGCCGGTGCACGATGCCCGGGCGTTCCACTCCGCCGATGCCGCTCAGGGTGCCCTTGCAGTGGGACAGCAGGGCGTGGACGAGCGTGTCGTTCCCCGTCGCCGCTCCGGGATGTACGACCATACCGGAGGCCTTGTTGAGGGCGAGCAGGTGCTTGTCCTCGAAAATCACATCGAGCGGGATCTTCACCGCCTTGAGTTCGGACGGCTTTACCTCGGGAAAGGAGAACTCCACGACATTGCCACCCACGAGCCAATGGTCACGGCCGACCGGCTTGCCCCCCATCCGCACGAGATCGGCGTCAAGCGCCCGCTGCCAGGCCGTGCGGCTGTGCTCGGGGAAAGCCATCGCGAGGACCTTGTCGGCCCGCGCACGGCGGGCGCCCTCGGGAACGGTGTGGGATTGGGACATTGGGCTGTGTCTGACGCCGGACCCCGGCGCGTGCAAGCAGGGTCGGACAGGAAGGTGAATTTGAGATCTCAGATTTGAAATTTGAGATCCGCCGGATTCATCCGCCCTACCCGCAGATCCGATTAATCTCCGCCAGCATCGCGGCCCGTGTTGTCGCCGGCACATCCGCCACCAGCCAGCCGTTCCGCGCGATCTGCGCCAGCTCCGCGCGGTTGAATCCGCCGCGCTCGGCCAGCGCGATGTACTCGTCGGTGATCGTGTTGCCGAAGGAGATCGGGTCGTCGGTGCTGACGGTCACGGTCACCCCGGCGTCGAACAGCGTTCGGATCGGGTGCGTCTCCAACGCGACCCCCGGCATGAGCTTGTGATTGCTGATTGGGCAAACATCGAGTGCCACGCCCCGGCGCCTGATCTCGGTCAGGAGGGCCGGATCCTCCGCGGCGCGCACGCCATGCTCAATCCGGTCGGGCTGCAGCTCGTCTAGGATCCGCCGCACAAAAGGGGCACCCATGAATTCACCGGCGTGCGCCTTCGTCTTCTTGCCTGCCTGCCGGGCCGCGGCCCAGTACGGGGCGGTCCACGGCTCGATCGGGAAGCTTTCCGTGCCGTGGAGATCGATCCCGGCCAGGTCCCGCCAGCCGAGCGCCTGCTCAAGCACGGGGAGCATCTTTGGTCCCGCGCCATTGTGGTGGATGCCGAAGAACACGCGCACCTCGAGGCCGGTCGGCACGGCGGCGCGGATCGCGGCCAGGACCTCCTGCCCGTCGAGCCCGAGGAACTCGACCACGCCCGAGGCGAAGCTGGTCTCCACGTAGCGGACGTTCTGCCGGAGGTGCCCGGCAAAGATGAGCTTCGCCGCCTCATGGTAGCGTTCCGGCGAGGTGTACCAGGAGAACGCCATCGCGAGCAGTTCCTCCTCGAAGTGCGCGAAGTCGCGGAACTTGAAATCCCGCGCCCACGACGCCGGCGGCTGCTTGAACTCCGGCCGCACCCGCTGCAGCAGCTCGAACGGCAGCGCGCCCTCGATGTGCAGGTGCGTCTCCGTCTTCGGGAGCGCGGCGATGAAATCCGTGAGATCCGTCATCGCCGCAGTTGAAAGTTTAAGACCAAAAGTTGAAAGTCCTAACCTCGGCTTATCGCGTCATGCGAATCGCATTTTTCGCGCTTCAACTTCCACTTCCAACTTCAACTGCGTGCCAGCAGGTATTCCGGGTTCAGCTTGTGCAGCGCCTTCGGCACAAACAGGCCGTCCTTGCGGATCAGCTTGCCGTCGAACCAGACCTCGCCGCCGCCGTATTCGGGACGCTGGATGCAGACCATGTCCCAGTGGACCTGGGACATGTTGCCGTTGCCGCAGTCCTCGTAGGCCTGGCCGGGCGTGAAGTGGAAGGAGCCGGCGATCTTCTCGTCGAAGAGGATGTCGCGCATCGGCTCGAGGATGTACGGGTTGAAGCCGAGGGCGAACTCGCCGATGTAGCGCGCGCCGGGATCGCTATCGAGGATCTCGTTCAGGCGTTTCGTGTTGCTTGAGGTGGCCTCCACGATGCGGCCCTGCCTGAAAGCGAGCCGGATGTTGTCGAAGGAGGACCCAAGATAGATACTGGGGGCGTTGTACTGCACGTGGCCCTCGACGGAGTCCTTCACCGGGCAGGAGAAGACCTCGCCGTCGGGAATATTGCGGAGGCCGCCGCACGGCTTGGCCCCGATGCCCTTGATCGAGAAGCGCAGGTCGGTGCCGGGGCCCTTGAGGTGCACGCGGTCGGTCGTGCTCATCAGGTCGTCGAGGGCCTTCATGCCCGGCGCCATGCGGGCGTAGTCGAGCGTGCAGACCCGGAAGTAGAAATCCTCGAACGCCTCGGTGCTCATGGCTGCCTGCTGCGCCATTGAGGGTGACGGCCAGCGCAGCACGACCCATTTGGTCTTGCCGACGCGGTGGTCGAGCACCGGCTTCATCAGGCGGGAGACGAGCTGCACGCGGGCGGAGGGCACGTCGGAAGCCTCGAAGATGTTCTCGGATCCGCGCAACGCGATGTAGGCGTCCATCTTCTTCATCCGGGCCAGCTCGACGTCGGCATGCGGGGCATACTGGCCCTCCTCGGCTCCGAGGGTGAGTTCACGGGTGACGCGGGCACGGTGGATCTGGACCGATGGATGGGCGCCGGCCGCGCGCGTGGCCCGGATCAAGGCGACGACCATCGCGTCGGGAATGTCGAAAGCGTCGATCAGGACGCGCTCGCCCTTTTTCAGGGCGGTGGAGAAGCGAATGAGTCCTTCGGCGAGCTGGGTAAAGCGGGGGTCGATGAGCATGGGAAGTCCGCGGAATCTGGCGGATTCGCGCCGGGAGTCCAGAATCGAGCGTCCCGCCGCGCGACCGGGCCGGCGCGCCTGCCCATTGTACGGCAGGCTTGATCTCCTGACTCCTGACTCCTGAATCCTTCCCTCCGCATGACCGAGACCAAGCTTACCCCGATGCTGCAGCAGTACTTCGAGGTGAAGCGCGGGCTGCCCAAGGGGACGCTGCTGCTGTTCCGCCTCGGCGACTTCTATGAGCTGTTCTTCGAGGATGCCGTGGAGGCCTCGAAACTGCTCGGGCTCACGCTGACCAAACGCCAGGAGCACCCGATGGCGGGGCTCCCTTATCACGCGGCCGACAACTACGTCACCAAGCTTCTCGCCGCGGGCCGCAAGGTCGCGATCTGCGACCAGCAGGAACCCGCCAAGCCCGGCAAGCTGGTGAAACGGCAGGTCACCCGGATCCTCAGCCCCGGGACCACTCTCTCGCCCGGGCAGCTCGATGCGGCCCGGAACCACTACCTTGCGGCCCTGGTCGCCGACACGACCGGGCTGCACGTCGCCTGGCTCGATCTCTCCACGGGGGAGTTTCGCCTCGCGACCGACCCGCAGCCGGCTAACCTGCTCCCGGTCCTGACCGCGCTCGACCCGGCCGAGCTGCTGCTCGCCGAGGGTGAGCTCGCCCGCTGGCAGGCCGCGCCGCACGAGCAGACCGGCCTGCACGCGCTGCAGGCCTTCGCCACGGGGCGGGTTTGCACTGAAATCCCGGCCTTCCAACTGGAGGTCGCCGCCGGGGCCCGCACCGTGATGGAAACCCTCGGGGTCCTGAACCTGCAGGGCTTCGGCCTCACGCAGGACCATCCCGCCCTCGGCCCGGCCGGAGCCCTCGCCGCCTACGCCACCGAGAACCTCTGTGCCAAGCCCGAGAACCTGCGCAACCTGCAGGAATACCGCAGCGCACGCACCCTGCTGCTCGACCCGGCGACCCTCCGGAACCTGGAGATCTTCACGTCGGTCCGCGGCTCGCGCGAGGGCTCCCTGCTCTCCGCGATCAATCGCACCGGCACCGCCGCCGGGGCCCGCCTGCTCGAACGCTGGCTCGCCGCCCCGGTGCTCGACCTCGCCGAGATCCAGCGCCGCCAGGTCACCGTCGGCGAACTGCTGCCGCGTCCGAGCGAGCTGGCCGCAATCTCCGAGCGCCTGGCCGGCGTCCGCGACATCCCGCGCATCCTCGGTCGCCTGCAGAACCGCCTCCGCAACCCGCGCGAGCTCGGCGGTGTCCGCGACACCCTCGCCCAGCTGCCCGAGCTCCGCGAACTCCTCGCCGCGTTCGGCGAGGAATCTCAAATTTCAAATCTCAGATCTCAGATCCAGGAGCTGCCGGCCCTGCGCCAGCTCCTGACCTCCGCCCTGGCGGACGAACTCCCGGCCGATCTCAACGATGGAAACTTCATCCGCGCCGGCTTTGACGCCGAGCTCGACCGCCTCCGCTCCCTGACCAGCGGCAACCGCAACTGGCTCTCCGACCTCGAGCGCACCGAGCAGGAACGCACCGGCATCCGTAGCCTGAAGGTCAGGTTCACGAATAATTTCGGGTACTACATCGAGATCACCAAGGCCAACCTCCACCTCGTGCCGGCCGACTATATCCGGCGCCAGACCACGGTTAACGGCGAGCGCTACGTCACCGAGTCCCTCCGGCAGAAGGAAAAGGAGATCTTCCACGCCGAGGAGAACGCCCTTGCGCGCGAGCTGCAGCTTTTCCAGGAACTCATCGCAGCCGTGCTGGCCGAGGCCGCGGCCCTCACCGCCACCGCCGGGGCGCTGGCCGAGCTCGACGTCCTCTCCGGCTGGGCGCGCCTGGCGCGGGAGTGGGACTACTGCCGGCCCGAGCTCGACGACGGCGACGGGCTCGAGATCACCGACGGACGCCATCCGGTGGTCGAACAGATGCTCAAGCAGCCCTCGCCCTCCGCCCTCGGCGGCACGCAGGCGTTCGTGCCGAACGACACCAGCCTCAGCTCCGACGACGCCCAGATCGCGCTCATCACCGGCCCCAACATGGCCGGCAAGTCGACCTACATCCGGCAGGTCGCGCTCATCGCGCTGCTCGCGCAGATCGGCTGCTGGGTGCCGGCCAAGGCCTGCCGCATCGGGCTCGTGGATCGCATTTTCTCCCGCGTCGGCGCGAGCGACGACCTCGCCCGCGGCAACTCGACCTTCATGGTCGAGATGAACGAGACCGCCAACATCCTGAACAATGCCACCGGCCGTTCGCTCATCATCCTCGACGAGATCGGCCGCGGCACCTCGACCTACGACGGTCTCTCCATCGCATGGGCCGTCGTCGAGCACTTGCACCGCGACGCGAGCCGCGGCCCCCGCACCCTTTTCGCCACCCACTACCAGGAGCTCACTCAGCTCGAGAAACACCTGCCGCGCCTCCGCAACCTGTCCGTCGCGGTCAAGGAGTGGAACGACGAGATTGTCTTCGTGCGCCGCGTCGTGACCGGCGCCGCCGACCGCTCCTACGGCATCCAGGTCGCTCGTCTCGCCGGCTTGCCCCTCTCGGTCATCGACCGCGCCCGCACGATCCTTTCCAAGCTCGAGAGCGAGGAGTCCACGGTGACCGTCGCCTCCCCCGCCCCGCAGGCCCGGCCGAAGAAGAAGATCAACGTGGCCTCCGCGGACAACGCGCAGCTGGATTTGCTGTGAGGCGGTAGGGACGGCGGTCCCCAGCCGTCCTCCAACAAGGACGCGTGGGACACGCGTCCCTGCCCTTTCGGTCAATCCTCCAGCACCCGCCCCTTGGTCTCGATCGCCCAGGGCATCAGCAACAGGCCGGCGAAAGGCACCACGCCGACCCAGAACAGCATCTGCAGCGCGGTGTGCAGGGCGTCGGCCCCCATCGAGGCTACGCTGCCGACGATGAACGGACCGATGGCGGCGATGAAGCGGCCGGCGTTGTAGCAGAAGCCGGAGCCGGTGGCGCGCAGGCGCGTGGGAAAAAGCTCCGGTAGATAATAGGTGAACGAGCCGAAAACGCCGAAAACGGTGAGGCCGATGAAGAAATAGCCGTAGAGGCGGTCGTGCGGCGCGAGGTCGAGGCCGAAGGTGCCCATGATCGCGAGACCGGAGAGGATGAAATACGTCACAAACATCTTCCGCCGGCCGATGTGCTTGGACAGGGGAATGGTGAGGAGCGTGCCGATCAGGCCGCCGACGTTGAAGAGATTGGTCGCAAACTTGATCCACTGCTGCGCGTGCAACTGGGTGGCGGCGGGGGCGAGACCCTGCGCGGCGGCATCCACGGTCGCCAGCCCGCTGGCCACGGTCCCGATGAAGGCGTTGCAGCTCCACCAGGAGATGAGCGCAACGAGGGCCATGCCGAGGCCGCTCAGCGTGGTGGCCCGCCAGCGGGGGCTGAAGAGTTCCGCGATGGCCGGGGGGGCGCTGGTCGCGGTTTTTTGCCAACGCTCTGGCTCCTTGATGAACATCCGGACGACAAACGCGACGCCGGCGGGAACCAGGCCGCAGAGGAACACATAGCGCCAGGCCACCTCGGGTTTCGTCGGGAACGCCAGGCCCTGGATCCAGTAGGTGACGTAGGTTGCAAGGAACAACCCCATCGGGGCGGACGTGTAGAGAATGGCCCCCGCCTCGACGCGGCGCTTTTCCGGGACCACCTCGGCCACCATGGATGCGCCGGCCGCCCATTCTCCACCAATGCCGAGGCTGGCGATGGCCCGGCAGAGGAACAGGACGGTGAGATTGGGCGCCACGGCGCACAGGGCGGTACCGATGGCGTACATCGACATCGTGATGAGGAGTGTCTTGGTGCGCCCGATGCGGTCGCAGATCTTGCCGAAGATGATCCCTCCGATCGCCCAGCCGATCAGCAGGATCGAGGTGCCGATGCCCGCATACTGCAGGGTGGCGGCCCGCGCCTCGGGCGAGCCGATCTTGAGCCCGAGCAGCGTGGGGACGCAGTTGGGGGCGACATAGTTGAACAGCAGGCCGTCGAAGACATCGAAGCCCCAGCCCAGCCAGGCCGCGAAAAGCACGGTCCACTGGTACCGGTCCATATCCAAAAACGTGCGCCGGTTGCCCGGGGGGGAGGCCGCGTCGGTCATTGGGCGCAGATCACAATCGAAGGCCGGCATTGCCGCCAAGCGGCAATTCGGCCAACAGCACTCGCCGTGGCAGCATTTCGTCGTGCATTACGGATAAAAAGAGGGCCGGGTATTTTCGCCCGGCGCTGGAAGCAATGCGATGGTGCAGGACTTAGTTGCCGCGGCCCGGGGCGGGCGCTGCGGCCGGCGCGGCCGCCCCAGCGCGGCCGCGGCCGCCACTGCGGTTGTTGATCGCCGCCGCGAGGGACGGAATCTTGTCGGTGGTGATCTTGAGCTGGTCCCGAAGGCGGGCATACCCGTTGCTGCGGACCGTGGCCAGGGCCTGCTCAGCCTGGGCCAGCGCTTCCGTCCGGGTCCGGATGAGAGCAGGATTGGCCGGCGTGGCAAACGTGGCCCCGGTGAGAGCGTTCATGGCGTCGTTCTGCGTCTTGATTTCCTTCTCCATCGTCTCGTCGTAGCGGGTCATGGCCGTCAGCTCCGGATCGGTGAACGCCCGGGCGGCGCCACCCGGCTGCACATAGAGGTTGATGGCGGGAAGCGCGAGGCCCGGGGTTCCCCGGCCCGCCAGCTGGGCCGCCGCGGTCTCGGGCGCCACCACCGGTGCGACCCCGCCTTGACGGTTGAACGGGTTGCCCATCGGCATCGGCGTGTTGATGAGCGCCTGCAGGGACGTCCGCTCGTTGACGGGGATCTGGGAGATCGCATCGGCGCGAATATTGACGAGACCGGGCAGGTTTCCCCGGTAGTTCGCCGGCTCGGTGACGAAGTAGGTCATGTATTCCCGGCGAAATTCCGGCGTCCACCCCACCAGCTGATTGCGCAGAAGCTGGGCATAGAAGATTTGGTCGTCCTGGCGGGCGAGCGAGGCCTGGGTAAGGCCCACGTTGGGCCCGGTGACCTCGCCACGATCCTGGCGGACGCGCTGCTGCGGGTTGATCCACTCCTGGATTCCGAAGTACGGGGTGCCGGGGGCGTTCTTGATCAGGGCAAGCAACTTCGCCGGCGCGCTCGGGGCCTGCAGGCCGACGAGGACCTCGGCGAGCTCGCGGTTCAACTCCTGCTGGGTCGAGGGCAGCTTCGGGTCGAAGCGAGCAACCAGACGGGCGGTGGCTGCCGCATCGGGTGGGCCGAGGCGGATCATGACCAGCTGGTAGGCGCGGAGCAGGTCGAGTTTATCCTGATACGTAATCTGGTTCCAGTCGATCCGGTCGAGGGTCGCGAACATCCGGTTCTGCAGCGCCTTGTCCCGGTTCGGGGCCGTGCCGGGAGGAGTATGATACTCATCGCGACCGCTCACCCGGGCCAGGGAGGCGATGGCGGCGATCGCCCGGCGGGGATCCGTCTCATTGAGGGCCCGGTCGCGCCATTGGCCGGCATCCTGCCACTCAACCGCCACCCGTGCGGCGTAGCGGGTCGCGCGGTCGCCATCGCCCAGGAACGACCAGACGGCATTGATGGCCGCCGGATCCTTTTTACCGTGGAACGCCTCGATTTTGTGGCGCTGGTCGCGGAAGGCCGCGTAGCGCGCGTCGGGCTTGGATGGTTCGGTCGATTCGTTGCCGACGTAGGTCACGCGGTAGAGCTGCGTGCCGGTCGTCGCCACAATCAGGGAGCCGTCGACGGGATTGGGAATGATGCCCGACACCGGGAAGGGTTTGCCGCTGATGAAAGGCTTCGCCTCCGCGATGTAGGAGGAACCATCAGGCTTGAGGTCAACCGCCCAAAGATTGCCGAAAGACCAGTCACCCGCGTAAAACGCATCCTGGTACTTGGCCGGGAACTTGGTGCCCGCGCCAAAGTTGGAGCCGACGGGCGAGCCGGAGCCGACCACGCCGATCACGCCAAAGTAGTCGAATCGCCAAGTCGGGTGGACTTTCGAGCCAGAGCGCCAGCCGGCATCGGAGCCGCTGGTCGCGTGGAGGATCGGAGTTGGGCGGTAACCCACCGTGAAGCCCATGTTGGGCTCCTCGTCGGCGTCGTAGACGAACAGCTCGCCGTCCTTGTTGTAGGCCATCGAGACCGGATTGCGCATGCCCATGGACCAGAGCTCAACGTCCGTGCCGTCCGCGTTCAGATTGTAGAGGGTGGCCTCCGGGGCGCGGTGGAAACCGGGAGGGGTGAGATCCATGCGCATGTTGAGGTTGTCCTCGCCCCAGATCTCGGGGACGCGGCTGCGGTTGTGCTCGGTGGGATGCGTCGCGTTGCCGCTGACCATCGTGATCATCCTGCCGTCGGGCGTGAGCTGCAGCGTGTGCGTGCCGTGGTCACCGGAACCCTGGCGGTTGCGGATCACGCGGGTCTCGTCGAACTTGTCGTCCCCATTCGTGTCGCGCATCCGGTACAAGCCGGAACGGGCCGTATTGCTGCGGTTGGCGTTGAAATAAAGGCTGTTGAACGCGTAAAGTACGCCCTCGGCGGCGGCCACCTTGGTGGTGTCGATCATCTCGACCTTCACCGGGTCGTTGGTGCCGACCTTGGGAATGGTCAGTCGGGCCATGCGGTCCGAGCTGTAGGAAGGCACGACGAGGCGGCCCTTGTTGTCCCAGCCCACGGCCACCCATTGGCCCTGGGCGGTCGGGGCGACATGGAGCAGCTCGAGCTTGAAGCCATTGATGATACTGAAATCGCGGCCGACGAAAAAGCCATCGGCGGACTCGATCGAGCCATCGGCCGGATTGAGTTCGGGAAAGGCTCCGTAGGCCGCGGTGGCGGCAAGCGAAGCCATGAGGGTAAGCATGGAACGTTTCATGTCAGTCGGGGTTGGTCCGAGGGTAGCGGCCGGGGGAGGGCTAGAACGGAGGGCAAGGCGGGGTGGCCGAGCCCAAGGGGTCGGAAGCCCGGGACAGTGGAAATATTCTTTGCGGCCGGCAAGCCGTCGTTTCCAAACCTCTCGGACGGAAGCAACCGGTCGCCAGCGTTGCTGCAAAATTATGGATTTGAAGCGCGGCGGGACGGAATCCAGAAGTACCCAGTGCTTTCGGTTCTATACACACCGTGGGTGATCGGCGCGGCTGATGTCGGCGAGGCTCCGACCGACCCCACGCCGCTGCTGGTGCTGGGGCTCGGGGCAATCGCGGTCGCCGGCCTGGTGTGGCGGAACAGCCGGGCCGAAAAGCGCTTCCAACTCGACGTCGCCGAGGAACGGGAGCGGACCAGGCAGGTGACCCAGGAAAAGGACCTGCTGGCCCGGGAGAACCAATCGAAGAGCGAAATGCTCGCGACCCTCAGCCGCGAGATCCGCGCCAACCTCAACGGCATCATGGGCTCGGCCGATCTCCTGATCGACGATGCGGCGAGCCGCCTCCAACGCGAGCACCTCACCACCCTCCGCTCCTCGGCCGAGGCTTTGCACATGTCGCTCAACGACGTGCTCGACTACGCCAGCATCGAGACCGGCCGCATCCATGTGGCCCGCGAGGACTACGATCTCCGGCAGCCGCTTTACGAGGTGATAGAACAGCTGCTCCCACTGGCCTCCCTCAAGAGCCTCGACCTCGTGCTCATCCTTTCCCCCGAGGTCCCGGTTAATCTCGTGGGCGACCGTGGCCGGCTCCGCCAGATCCTCCTTAACCTGCTTTCGAACGCGATCACGTTCACCCCCAGCGGCCGCGTGGTGCTGCGGGTCGAGCTTCCCCAGCGCTCGGGCTCGACCCCGCCGCAGAGCGCGAGCTGGCTGCACTTCACCATCAGCGACACCGGCCCGGAGATCCCGGAGGAAATGCAGACCGGGCTCTTCGACCGCTTCACCCGCCCGGAAGGCCAGTCGCCACGTCAGACCTCCGGCGCCGGCCTCGGCCTCGCGATCTGCAAGCGACTCGTCGAGCTCATGGGCGGGCAAATCGGCGTCCGCAACGCCGCGGACTCGGGCGTCGAGGTCTGGCTGATGCTGCCCATCTCCGCCGGGCGGCGCCAGCCCGAGCCCGCCGCGCCTTCCGGGCTCTACGCGGTGGTGCTCGACGCCGAGCCGGTCACCCGTGTGGCCGCCTCCGCCATCCTCACCCGGCTCGGGGTCGAACAGGACACGACCGACTCCGTGCGCGACGCCGCCGTCCTGCTGCGCGAGGCCCGCAAGGAGGGTGTCACGGAGCCGATCCTCGTCCTCGGGGATGTGGTGGCGCGCGAACAGGCGGCGGTCCTCGCCGAGTCGCTCACCGAGGAGCCCCGCGTCCCCTTCCCCCGGATCATCCTGCTCGCGAGGGACCCCGACGCCGTGGCGACGGCTGATTTCAATTTCCCGATCCACGCCGTGCTGCGTAAACCGCTCCTCCGCTCGGAGCCGGTGCTACGCGCGATCACGGAATCCGCCGAGTCGCTCGTGCCCTTCAACTTCGCCGCGGAGGCCGCGCGCACCAAGCCCCTCGTGCTGGTGGTCGACGACGACGACGTGAGCCGCTCCGTCACCTCGAAGCTGCTCTCGCGGCTGGGCTGCCAGATCGAGGTTTCTCCGACCGGCGAGGATGCGATCGCCAGGGTGGGCCGCGCCTCGTTCGATCTCATCCTGATGGATTGCCAGATGCCGGGCATGGATGGCTTCGTCGCGACGGACCGGATCCGCGGGAGCCTGATGGCTAATTGTCCCCCGATCGTGGCCCTGACCGCCAACACCTCGCCCCAGGATCGCGAACGCTGCATCGCGGCCGGCATGTGCGACTTTGTGGACAAGCCGGTGCGGAAGTTCGAACTGGCCCGGGTGCTCAAGCGCTGGGCGAACAAGGCCCAAAACTGAACGGCGCGCCATGGAGCGAGCAAGCCCGGGCGGCAGCGTCACCATCGGAGGGAAGGATTGGCTCTGGTTGGGATTGATGCTGGCCGGCGCCCTGGCCCTCGGCCTGCACGGCATCCTGCACTACGGTTACATCGGGCAGGATTACGTCCTGCACAGGAACGTGCTCCTCTCCTACCCCGCCAGCTTCACCTATGCCCTGACCAATCCACCCGGCCTGTATTGGCTCGGATGGGTGATCCGCACGTGGATCAGCCAAACCTACTGCCTGGAGCTGTTGGCGCTGGTTTCCCTCATCCTCAACACCGCCGCGCTCGCCGTGTTGTATGCCCTGATCTGGCGCGCGATCAGCTCACGGTCGCTGCGCTTGGCCGCAGCCGCGCTCATCACCTTCGTTCCCTTCCGGGTCATTCACTCCGTGGTCATCGCGTCGGATGCCTTTAGCATCCCGGTATTCGCGGCCGCGGCCTGGTGCATGGTGCGTCTGACCGATGGCGACCGGAGCCGCCTCCACTGCCTCCTGCTCGGTCTGGTGCTGACTCTCGGGATGCTTCTGAAATACACGGTCGTCGGACTTTTGCCACCCGCCGCCGTCGTGCTCGCCCTGACCCTGTGGAAACATCCCCCCGCCGCAGGGCGGCGATCCCTCGCGCTCATTGGCGCCGCGGCGCTGGCCCTGCCGATGGCCGTTTTTCTCTGGCAAATGGATCAGAGCAACCGGGTCATGGGGATGACGACCTACGGGCACTGGCGCATCCCAACCGAGCCGGTGGTGATGCGGTGGCAGGACATTCTTCTCCTGAAGTCCAGCGACCGAAAGTTGTTTGCGGCTCCCGAATACTTCCGCGACGAACTTTTCGGGCACCGCGCCTACAGCTACGCCGGCCTCCTGCACGTTACCTCGTTTACGGATTCGCAGAATTACTTCCAAAAAGTCCCGGAGGGCTTGGCCACCGGTCTGCGCGACCGCAATCAGGGCGATCTGGTACGTCATCGCACGCCGCTCTCCCACCGGCTCCAGGTCCTGGCCGTCAGCGGGACCCTTCCGCTCTCGCTCCTCGCGCTGGCTGGCACCCTCGCTGGCGGGTTGGCCTTTCTCCCCTCGCTGATCTTCGGGCGCGGCGGGCTCAACCCCAGCGCAGCCATCCTCACGGGCGCGGCCCTCGCCGTCTACGCCCCGATTTTCTTCAGCTTCACCCGACTGGGCGATCCCTACACCCCGGGCTATTGGCTCCCGCGCCTCGTGATGCCCTCCCTGCTGGTTTTCCTCTGTCTCGGCCTGGTGCTCCTCGACGTGCTCCTGCGTCGGCTCGGTCGGTGGCCGCAGCTGCAGGTTTTGCTCCCGCGCCTTTTCCTCACCCATGTGCTGGTTGCGTGCGGGCTCTTCGTCGGGTTTCTCGCCTGATTTCCGGTCCGCCGGTTACTTTCCGCACCGGCACTTGACAGCTCCTCGTTATTTAACCTAACGGTTAATTACTAACCCGCCCCATGGCGAACGACCAACTCAGTGTGACCTTTGCCGCCCTCTGCGATCCGACCCGCCGGGCCATCATCGCACACCTGGCCGGCGGCGAGCGGTCCGTCACCGAGCTCGCCGAGCCGCACGCCATGAGCCTGCCCGCCATCTCGAAGCACCTGCGCGTCCTCGAGCAGTCGGGCCTGATCGAACGCAGCCGCGATGCCCAGCGGCGGCCCTGCCGGCTCAAGCCCGCCCGCCTGAAGGAGGCCGTCGACTGGCTCGAGGAATACCGGAAATACTGGGAACAGAGCTTTGACCGGCTGGAGGCCTACCTGCAGGAATTGCAGGCTGGCAAGCGCGCCCTCGACGGCAAGAAGCGCCCCGCGGGCGATCAGCCCGACAAACGCAAGCGCCCCGCCTCTCGCAAAGCACCCTGATTGCCATGCTCCTCACCATCCTTGCCGTCCTTGGCGTGCTCCTCGTCGCCGTCCTCGTCCTCGCCTCGTTCCGTCCCGCGGATTTCCGCATCGTGCGCGCCGCCTCGATCCAAGCCGCCCCGGCCGCCGTCTTCGGCCGGATTAACGACCTGCGCCAGTTCCAGGACTGGTCCCCGTGGGCCAAGCTCGATCCCGGAATGAAACTGACCTTCTCGGGCCCAGCCGCGGGCGTCGGCTGCTCCAGCGCGTGGGAGGGTAACAGCAAGGTCGGCGCCGGCCGCATGACCATCACCGAGAGCCGGCCCGCGGAACGGATCCGCATGAACCTCGAGTTCCTGCGACCCTTCCGGGCGACCAACACCACCGAATTCATCTTCCGCGCCCACGGCGGCGGCACGGCCCTCGAGTGGTCCATGACCGGCCGGCACAACTTCGTCTCCAAAATCTTCTGCCTGTTCATGAACATGGACCGGATGGTCGGGCGCGACTTCGAGCAGGGCCTCGCCCAGCTCAAGGCCCTCGCCGAGGCTAAGCCGTGATTCATCCGCCATCCCGATTTCACCTCCTTCAACCCGCATCCCCCAACCTCGCCGCCTTATGAACGATACCCCCACCCTCGGAAAAGCCGCCCGTGTCACCGGCCATCTCATGTCCGGCTTTGTCCTCCTTGCCCTCGTCGCCAGCGCCATCATGAAACTCATGAACACGCAGCAGGTGGCCGACGGCTTCGCCCAGCAGGGCTGGGCGCCATGGGCTGCCACGACGATCGGAACCATCGAGCTCGCCTGCGCGGTGGTCTATGCGATTCCGAGGACCTCGGTGCTGGGCGCCATTCTTGTCGTCGGCTATTTCGGCGGTGCCGTCTCGTTAGGCCTGCGCTTCGATCCGGCCGGCCTCGTCGTCGCGCTGATCTGCGGTGTCCTCGCCTGGGGCGGACTCTATCTGCGCGACCCGCGCATCCGCGCCCTGATCCCGCTAAAGCGCTGATTCATCCGCCCTTCCCAGGCCCTTGCCCCCGTCCGTGATGACCTCCCCAGCCCCCTCCCAGCCCTTCAGGATCTCCCGCACTTTCGATGCGCCGCGCGCGCTCGTCTGGCAGCTCTGGACCCAGCCCGAACACTTGGGGCGCTGGTTCAGCCCCAAGGGAGTCACCCCGGCCGGCGGCACGATGGATCTGCGCACCGGCGGCTCCTACCACTACTGCCTGAAGACTCTCGACGGAAATGAGATGTGGGGCAAGTGGGTCTTCCGCGAGGTCACGCCCCCCGAGCGGATGGTCTGGGTGCACTCGTTCTCCGACGCCCAGGGCGGGACCACCCGCCACCCGATGGCGGCCAACTGGCCGCTCGAGATGCTTTCCCGCGCCACCTTCACCGAGGCGGGCGGCAAGACCACGGTCACGCTCGAGTGGCATGCGCTCAACGCCACGCCCGACGAACAGAAGGTGTTCGACGCTGCCCACGGCGGCATGCGCGGAGGCTGGACCGGCACCTTCGATCACCTCGATGCCTACCTCGCGGAGATCGGGAAGAGCGGCGCATGAATCCCGCCGGCCCAACCCCCGAGGCCGGGCGCGAAATCGTGCTTTCCCGCGAGCTCGACGCGCCCCGCGAACTGGTCTGGCGCGCGTTCACCGACCCCACCCAGGTCGTGCGCTGGTGGGGCCCGAACGGGTTCACCACCACGATCAAGAAATGGGACTTTCGGGTTGGCGGGGAATGGACGCACACGATGCACGCACCCGACGGCACCGACTACCCGAATCACAGCATCTTCCGCGAGATCGTGCCTCAGCAACGCATCGCCTTTGGCAATTACGGCGGCCGCAGGGTCGACTCCGGCGCCTTTTTCGAGGCGACGTGGACCCTTGAGTCGCTCGGCCCAAAACGCACGCGCGTTACCGGCCGGATGATTTTTCCCTCGGCGCAGGATCGCGACACCGTCGTGCGCGAGCACGGTGCGATCGAGGGCGGCAACCAGACCCTCGCCAAGCTGGCCGCTTATCTGGCCGACCCGGCCTGAGGCATCGCTCCCCGTCTCCATGAACTCACCCGCAAGCACTTCCGGCACCGGCGCCACCGTGGTCAGCAGCCGCATCATTTCCGCCGCTCCGGCCGAACTTTGGCAGGCGTGGACCGACCCCACCCGTCTTGTCCTCTGGTGGGGCCCGGAGGGCTTCACCAACACCGTGCACGAGTTCGATCTTCGGCCTGGCGGCGCCTGGCGACTCACCATGCGCAGCGCCGACGGGACCGAGTTCGTCAACGAGAAGGTTTTCACCGAGGTGGTGACGAACGAGAAGGCAGTATTCAAACACCTGTCGCCCCTGCACGTCTTCACGATGACCATGAGCTTCGCCCCGCGCGGCGGGGCCACCAAGCTCACCTGGCGGATGGAATTCGAGACCCCAACCAGCGATGAACTTCTCAAGTTCATCACGATGGCCAACGAGCAGAACTTCGACCGCCTGGAGGCGCATCTGTGCGGCGAGACTTGAATCCCAGCTCCACCCGATGCCTGCCCAGTCGCAAAAACCCGTGCAGCCGCTCATCGCCTTTGTCTTGGCTGCCATTTTCCGCCGTTGGCTGAAGGCGAACCATGCGACGCATCCCGGCATCTGGATGAGATCGCGCAGAAGGGCAGCGGCATCGCGAGCATCACTTGCGGCGAAGCACTCGACGAGGCCCTCTGCCACGGTTGGAGCGACGGCCAGAAGCAGAGCCACCGCGAGGCTTACTGGCTCCAACAATTCACCCGGCGCGGACCGCGCAGCGTGTGGTCCAGGATCAACATCGGCCATGTCGCCCGCCTCGAGCGCGAAGGCCGCATGGGTCCCGCCGGCCGGGCCGCCGCGGCTGCCGCCCAGGCCGACGGCCGTTGGGACCGCGCCTACGCTTCTTCGCGCACCGCGGAAATGCCCGCCGACTTCCTCGCCGCCATCTCCGGAAGCAGGCGGGCCCACGAATGTTTCCCCGCGCTCAACCGCTCTCATCGCTACGCCATTGTTTTTCGGCTCACGACCGCCAAAAAGCCGGAGACTCGCGCCCGCCGCCTCGCCGACCTGGCTGCGCAGCTGAAGCGCGGCGAGCCGTTTTCCCTCCTCTAACCCACGCCCCATGCCTCCTCCGTACCCTACCCCCGACCATGATCTCGTCCCGACGCGCACCATCAACCTGCCGCGGGAAAAACTGTACCGCTGCTGGACCGAGCCGGCCCTGCTCCCGCACTGGTTCTGTCCCAAACCCTGGGGTGTCGCACGCGCCGAGCTGGATGTCCGCAGCGGCGGCAACAGCTGCATCGTCATGCTCAGCCCCGACGGCCAGGAATTTCCCAATCCCGGCGTCTACCTCGAGGTCGTTCCCAACGAGCGCCTCGTGTTCACCGACGCCTACACGAAGGCCTGGGAGCCCAGCGCCAAGCCGTTCATGACCGGCATCATCACCTTCGAGGATCACGGCGGCGTCGCACCCGGTACGCCGCCCGGGCGCGGCACTGGACCGCCGAGGACAAGCAGAAGCACGAGGAAATGGGCTTCCACGAGGGCTGGGGCAAGGCCACCGACCAGCTCATCGAGTTAGCCGCCACGCTCTGAACCCACTCGCACTTTCACCTTCACTCCCATTTCCACGGCCCGCGTCAGCACTCACTTCAATCGCGATGCCCCTGCAGGTCATGTTCTGGGGTGGCGATTTTCGGAACCCTCGCCGACAAGTTCGGCGCCAGTGGATGCTGAGCGTGGCGGGCAGTTGACCCAATAATCCCCATCAGGGCTGACCCGTCGGGTCAGCCCCAACCTCGGAACCATCCGTCAAACCTGGCGCACGCCAAGGCCAAGATAGGTCTGGCAGTAAGCCAGGCTCCGTTCGAGGTCAGCCTTCTGGGTCTCACCTTGGGCGACATTGCCGCCCCCACGGGCACCGCCACCGGCGGCGCGGAGACCACGGCTGCAGGCAGAGGGCTGCGACGGCTCCGGCCGCGGCAAGGGTTTGCACGAAGTTGCGGCGCGTGGATTCGGGGTGGAATTTCACGGGGATATGCCTCTCAAAAAGCCCTCCGGTCCCGAGCGGAAAGTCCCTGGTCAGGATCCCGGCCAATTTGTAGCCAAACCCGAATTTAAAAGCGGCAGCCGGGGTCGTTGACCCCGGCGCATCGCCGGCTTGGACGCGACCGGTTGCATTGGGGGCATCGCGGCGCGCAGCCGCCCGCACCATCGGAAGTAACGCAGCGCTATTTCCGGAGCTTCGCGCAGAACCGGCCGAGGCGCCCGATGCCCTTGGCAATGATCGCGTCGGATGTCGCGTAGCTCAGGCGCAGGTAACCCTCGGCGCCGAAGGCCGAGCCCGGGACCGCCGCCACCTTCTCCTCGTCGAGGAGGCGGGCGCAGAATTCCTGGTCCTTCAGGCCGAAGCTGGAGATGTTCGGGAAGAGGTAGAACGCTCCCTGCGCGAGCAGGCAGCTGACGCCGGGGATCTTGTTCAGCTCGGCGTGCAGGTGCTGCCGGCGGCGGTCAAAGGCCGTCATCATCGTCGCCAGCGCGGCCGTGGTCTTTTCCTTTTCCTGCAGCGCAGCCAGGGCACCGTATTGGGCGAAGCTCGTGACGTTCGACGTCATCTGGCTCTGCAGTTCGCCGACCGCCTTCGCGATCGGGGCCGGAGCGACGAGCGTGCCGATGCGCCAGCCGGTCATGGCGTAGGTCTTGGAGAAGCCGGCCACGACGAGCGTGCGCGCCTGGGCCTCGGGTGAGAGCGTCGCCACGCAGGTCGGCTTGGCGGCGTCGTAGACGAGGTGCTCGTACATCTCATCTGAGAGGATGTAGAGGTTATGCTGCACCGCGACCGCCACGAGCGCGGCCAGCTCGGCACGGGTGTAGACGGCACCGGTCGGGTTCGACGGCGAATTGAGGATGAGCAGGCGGGTCCGCGGGGTGATCGCGGCCGCGAGCTGGGCCGGCGTGAGCTTGAAGCCCGCGCGATCGTCGCAGAGCACGACCTTCGGCACGGCCCCGGCCAGCTTCACCATCTCGGGATAGCTGACCCAGAACGGCGCCGGCACGATGACCTCGTCACCCGGCGAGCAAGTGGCGAGGATGCCAAGGTAGCAGGAGAACTTGCCGCCCGGGGAGACGACGACCTGGTTCGGCGTGACCGCGAGGTTGTACTCCGCGGCGTAACGCGCCGCGATGGCCTGGCGCAGCGGCTCGATGCCCGGCGTGGGGCCGTACTTGGTCCGGCCCGACTGCAGGGCGGCGGCGCAGGCATCCTTGATGTGCGCCGGCGTGTCGAAATCGGGTTCACCGGCGGCAAAGCTGCAGACGTCCTCGCCGGCGGCCTGCATGGCCTTGGCTTTTGCATCGACGGCAAGCGTCGGCGAAGGCGCGAGGGCGCGGGACCAGGTCGAGAGTGGAGCGGGAGTCAGGCTCATGGGCAAAGAGCGGCAACCCAAAGGCGGCCGTTCCGGAAATGCAAGCCCGGCAACCCATGGGGCACAGCTCCACCCGGCCCGGACCGGGCCAGCAACTCGTTCGACGTCCGCCGCCGGCGATCCGCCGGCCCGGGGATCACTTCCTGGATTTACTGCCTTTGGTCGGCAGGGTCTCGAGCGCCTCGCGCAGCAGTTCGCCTATGCTCACGTTCTTCTTCTTGGCCTGCCGCCGCAGCTTCTCGCGCAACGCGGGGTCGAGTCGCACGGAAATCTGGCGGTGGCGCGGCCGGCGCGCGGCGTACTTGTTGATGTCGAACTCGGCGATCGCCAAACGGACGACCTCACTCGCACTTCTCAGCCCGCGCGCCTTGCGCACGGCCTCGATTTTCTGGACTTGGGGGAGGGTGAGATCGAACGTCAGCGGCGCCCAGTATTGGGCTGTCTTATCTGGCATGGTTATGTGGGGATTGTCTATTTTGTCGGTCAACTGTCACGGGTATCTGCCTATCACCAACCGGGGTAACTCGCAACTAGCAGGGGTGGGCCGACAACGCACCCGCGGGACCTGCCGTGCAAACATTATTTTTGCGGCAATGCGGTTGACTCGGCACGTCGGCACTTGATTTTCGCCGCACCGTATGGCCCGCGTTGTTATCGAAAATCTCGTCAAGGTTTACGGGGAGAAAAGCGGGCCGGGCGTCCGCGCTGTCAACGGGATCAACCTCACGATCGAGGACCGCGAGTTCATGGTGCTGGTCGGCCCCTCCGGGTGCGGCAAGTCCACCACCCTGCGGCTCGTCGCCGGCCTCGAGGAGATCTCGGGCGGCACCATTGCCATCGACGGCCGGGTCGTGAACGGGGTGCCGCCGAAGGACCGCGACCTTGCGATGGTCTTCCAGAACTACGCGCTCTACCCGCACATGTCCGTGTTCGAGAACCTCGCGTTCGGACTGCGCCAACGGAGCCTGCCGGCGGCCGAAATCGAGTCCCGCGTGCGCGAGGCCGCGGCCATGCTCGGGCTCGATCCCTACCTCCAGCGCAAGCCCGCCGCCCTCTCCGGCGGCCAGCGCCAGCGGGTCGCTGTCGGCCGGGCGATCGTGCGCCACCCCAAGGTTTTCCTCTTCGACGAGCCGCTCTCGAATCTCGATGCCAAGATGCGGACCGCCACGCGCGCGGAGCTTTCCCGGCTCCACGACCGGCTCGGTGCGACCATGATCTACGTCACGCATGACCAGATGGAGGCGATGACCATGGGCGACCGCATCTGCGTGATGCAGGACGGCAACATCATGCAGGTCGCCGCGCCGCTCGAGCTCTACGACAACCCCGCCAATCTCTTCGTCGCCGGCTTCATCGGCAGCCCGCCGATGAACCTCGTGCGTGGCACGCTGGCCGTGACATCCGACGGGCTCGCTTTCATCGCGGAGGAAGCATCGGACGCGCCACTGCGCGTGTCCCTCGATGGCGCGCTCGCCCGCGCGGCCGCCGGTGCGGTGGGGCGGGCGGTCGTGCTTGGCATCCGGCCCGAGGATATCCGGCCCGAGGGAAGCCATGTGCCGCTTTCCGCCCGGATTGATGTGGTCGAGCCCATGGGCGCCGAGACCTTTGTCCATCTCGTCGGCAGCGGATACACCCTGATCGCGCGCTTGGCTCCGTCGGCCAAGCCCGCGCGTGGCGATACGTTCCCTTTCAGCTTCGCGCCCGGCAAACTCCACCTCTTCGACGCGGCCAGCGGCGCGGCGCTGCGGTGATCTGATCGTCCCGGAGAGTTCTGATGGAGTCCGGATGCTTGCCAGCCGCCTTGCCGTGTTCACTGCGCTGCCTCGAGGCCGGCGTTCGCGATCACCCCGTCCTGCGCCGGGCTCGCTCCATTCCGGACTTCTTCCCGGAGTGCCTCTAAGCCAAATGCTGGAGCAGTAACTCGTAGGCCTCGTACGGACTCCCCACCGTGCGCCAAGCCTGGGCCTGAACCGTCAGGGCAACTTCCCGGGCGTGACGGATCAGCACCGTGTCGACCCCGCAGGCCACGCCACCGAGGACGTCGACATCGGCATCGCCGACGAACAGCGCCTCGGCCGGGGCCCGGCCGACCTGGCGCAGCACATCCCTGAGACCTTCTGGATCAGGCTTGTGCGTGGCAAAATCATCTCCGCAGACCACCGCCGCAAAATATCCGCCGAGCCCGTGAACCCTCAGCAGTTCCAGCGTGGTCTCCCGGTCGCGACCGGTCCAGATGGCCAACGTGCGCCCCCGCCCGCGCAATTCGTCGAGGAAGAGGTGCACGCCGTCGAACGGACGGATCAAGTGATGATGGTCGCGATTGAAATCGCCGAGGCGCTCCAAGGCGGCCGGCACGTGGCGTTCCCCGCCCAGCAGGTTGGCGAAGATCCGTTCCGGGGGACCGCCAAGGTGGGCAAACAGGTCCATCGTCGGCCGGGGTCCGAAGGGCTCCAGCGCATGCGAGAAGGCGCGCAGCACGAGCGGCAGGCTGTCGACCAAGGTGCCATCGAGGTCGAAGACGACCGCCTCGCGGCGGACGGCACTGGGCGCAGGATGCTCCGGCTGTTTCACGCGCTCAGGGCTCGATGCGGGTCAGACCCGCGGGTGCCGCGAGCTTGTCGGCAAGCCCAGCCGGGGTGAAGGACGCGGGGGAAAACTCCTGGTCGAGCGCGGCGCCCGTCACTTGAAACCGCGTCTTATTCCGCGTCGTCTCGTTGCGCAGGTCCACGGACTTTAAGATCCACTGCTCACCGCGCTCCTTCAGGTCGAGCTTCTTGAGGTCCAGTACCGACATCGATTTCACAACCCGACCCGAGGCGCCGAGGTACTCGGTTTTCACGAGGGCTTGGTATTGGCTGTCGAGATAGACGCGCACGCCGGTGAGCACCGGGTATTTCGTCACAAATGCGGCCGGAGGCTTGAGCAGGAAAGTATGGGCCGGACGGCCGAGCACGCGGGTCAGGCCCTGGTAATCGACCTCGCTCCAATAGAGAAACGGGCGCAGCAGGTCGAACGGGGTCAGGTCCGTGAGGGCGACTGGCTCAAACAGCGCCGCTTCACCCAGTTCGGTCGCGGGTCCGGTGGCCTCGGCAGACCGGCTCCAGACCCCGGGCCGGGGCCCGTTCTGGATCAACAGGCGCTGTTCGCCTCCAACGGTATCGACCTCCACTCGGGTCAATTCGCCCTGAGGGTTGCGCGTTCCCCAGAGGCGCCCCGCAATCAGGCGCTCTGGGCCGCGTGCCGGCAGCACGCGCAGCTGAAACTCGAGGAAATAATATCCAGCAATCCCCTTTGTCCGAAAGGCCTCCAGAATCTCCCGCCCCTGCGCCTGGGTCAGCGGCCGGGCGTTGCCGTAGTTGTCCGGCGTGGCGGGGGCGCGCTGGGCGGAGGTGTTGGTCACGGCCAACACGACACCCGCCATGAAAAACGCCCGCCGGATCAGGGCGGGCGCAAAGGACCGGTCCGGATTCACAAGATCACTTGGCGGCCGGAGCAGGCACCGTCGTGGCCGGAGTCGCGGCGGCTGGAGCGGCGACCGGAGTCGTCACTGGCTCAAGCGGAAGAACCGGGGCGGCGGTACCGGTGATGGCCGGGAGCGAACCGCCGCCACGGTCGGGGCGCGCCTCGTACAGGCGACCCATGTAAAGGCTCAGGGAGAGCACGAAGAAGAGGATGGCCGCCCAGATTGTCATCTTGCTGAGCACATTCGAGGTGTCGGCGCCAAAGGTCGCCTCCGCCATGCCGCCGCCCATCGCTGCGCCCACGCCGCCGTCGGACTTGGACTTCTGCGCCAAGACGACAAGGATGAGGAAGATCGAGACGACGATCAGGGCAAAGGTGAGTACGCCGAGGAGGATGCTGAGCATGTTGGGACGGGTGTAAGGGGAAAATGAGGCAGACGCCCCCGGGGGTTGTCAATGGCGGGGATAGCGGGCGGATCGCTCTCGTTCTCCTGCTCGTTCTCGTTCTCCCGATCCTTTCTCGGATATCCGAGAATGAGAACGAGGAGGAGAACGAGAACGATTCGCTTCTAAGCCTCGATCCCCAGCAGCCCCAGCAGTCGCCCAAGGTCTTCGTTGCCACGGTACTCGATCACGATCCGGCCCTTTTTCGGGGTGTGCAGCACGGCCACGCGGGTGCCGAGATGGGAAACGAGCTTCTGCTCGATGCGGGTCACGGCGGCGGCCTCCTCGGGGGTCGCCCCGGCGCGCTTGGCGCGTTTGCCGGCGGACGGGCGGGAGGATTTGGGCTGGGCCAGCACGAGCTTCTCCAGGACGCGGACGCTGAGGCCCTCCTCGATCACGCGGCGGGCCAGCACCGAACGCACCGCCGTATCCTCGATCCCGAGCAGTACCTTGGCGTGCCCGACGCTGATGAGGTTGCGGGAGATGAAACCCTGGATCTCGGCGTCGAGCCCGAGCAAGCGAAGCGAGTTTGCGACGGAGGCGCGCCCCTTCCCCACCCGCTCGGCGGCGCTTTCCTGGGTCAGGTCGAAATCACGGATCAGGCTGGCGTAGCCGTGGGCTTCCTCGATCGCGTTGAGGCCCTCGCGCTGCAAGTTCTCAATCAGGCCGAGCGCCGCGGCCGAGGCATTGCTGGCCTCCACGATGCGCGCCGGGATCGCCTTGATCTTGAGCTGCTGAAAGGCACGCCAGCGGCGTTCGCCGGCAATCAGCTGAAAGCGGTCACCCTGGCGCCGGACGACGATCGGCTGCAGCAGGCCCTCGGAACGGATGCTGTCCGCGAGTTCGTGCAGCTGTTCCGGGGTGATCTCGCGGCGGGCCTGATAGGGACTCGGCTCGACCAAATGCACGCCGATCTCCTCGTATCCCGGCGCGCCGGTGGCGACGGGGACGGGGACGGCGGAGGGAGTGACAGGGGCGGCAGGCTTGCCGGCGGCGATCAGGCCGCCGAGTCCGCGGCCGAGACGGGATTTGGGAGCTGCCATGGAATTTATTTCGGTACCGCGATGGGCGGGCTGGGAATGAAGAGGGTCTGGCCAACCTGGATCCGGGAGGGATCCGCGAGCTTGTTGGCGTTGATCAAGTCCTGCCGGCGTGCGCCGGTCTTCTGGATGATGCCATCGAAGGTGTCGCCCTTCTGCACGGTGTAACTGACACCCTCCTTTGGGAAATTATCCGAGAAGACCATCTGCACCGCCGGCCGGGTGGCCTGGTTCTTTGCCAGGGCGTCGAGCGCGGCGTTCGTCTGGTTGGCCAGCTTCTCGAGCTGGGTCGACACGGTCTGCAGGATCTCCGTGCGCTGGTTGGTGGCAGCCGCCTGCACGGTCTGCTTCAGCTCTGCCAGGGCCTGGTTCATCTGGCCCAGGGTCACCTTCGCGTCGCCGGTCGCCACGATCTGGCTGCGCAGGTTGGTGTTCTCGCGCTCCATTTGCTCCACGCGGAGCGAGACTTCATTCAGTTTCTGGGTCAGCCCCCGCATGTCCTCCTTCAGGTTCGCCACGTCGATCGCGGACACGCCCTGCGCCCCAGCCGACGCAAGCGTCAGAGCGGCGGGAAGGATCCAGCGGAAGAACGACATGGCGGCCAGCTTGCGAATCAGGACCGTGAAAACAAGCAGCGAGTCAGCGCCGGAACGGCGCCGAGAGAACCAACGGCGCCATGGGGCGCGAGGGGATCACCGTCCCGGCCGCCATCGGAAACCCACGGAGGAACTCCGCCGCCGGTAGCATCTTCCCTCCCGCCCGTTGCAGGCGGCGTAACCGCAATATCCCCCGCCCCGCAGTCACCAGGAGTCCCTGTCCATCGACGCCCACCACGGTCCCCGGCTGCGCCGAGATGTCATCTAATAGATGACATGTCTCCCCCCTCCCTCCCTCGGGAATGTCAACTGATAGTTTACATTGGGGATTGGCTGCCGCGACATCGGCGAGCCCCACCTTGATGACTTGGCCGACGTGTTCGAACGCGCAGGCCGGCCAGGGGAAGAGGCCGTTGATCCTGGCTGCCAGAGCGGCGGCAGGTGCCGTAAAGTGGAGACCGCCGTCGGTCTTCTCCAGCTTCCGGCAGAAGGTCGCGGCCGCGTGGTCCTGCTCCGCGAAAGTCAGCGTGCCGGCGGCCAGCTTCGGCAGGGTGCGGGCCACGAGCGGCACACAGGCGGCCGCCAGCCTGGCTTCAACTTCCAGGGCCGTGTCGAGCGGCCCGATCGCCACGCGCTCCACGTCCGCCACCGGGCCGGCATCGAGTTCGCGCACGATGCGCATCAGGCTCACCCCAGTTTCGGTTTCGCCGGAGGCGACGGCCGTTTGGATCGGCGACGCCCCACGATACTTCGGCAGCAGCGAGGTGTGCAGGTTCAGCGTTCCCATGCGCGGCGTCGCAATGAAGTCAGCCCTCAGGATGTGGCCGTAAGCCATAATGAGGCCAAGGTCGGGCCTGAACACCGCAAATTGCCCCAAGACTTCCGGCGTGATTTTTTCCGGCTGATGCACGGGCAGACCGCGCGTGAGCGCCCAGGCCTTGATCGCGTTGGGCACTACCTTCTGTCCGCGGCCCACGGGCCGGTCGGGCTGGGTGAAGACCGCCACGACCTCCGCCTGCAACGCGCCGTCGCCGGCCAGCCACTCCAGGAGTGGCAGTGCGATGGCGTCGGAACCAAGGAAGACGATCCGCAGGCGGGACATGCCTGAATCACGTTTCGCCGGCCGCGGGATGTCAACGGACAGAATCCGGTGACCGGATTCTGAAGCACAAACGTTCGGCCCGGAATCCTCCGCCTGGCCTGTGGTCCAAAATGCCTCGGGCATTTTGGCTTAGGAACGGCGGCCCAAGCCGCCGTTTCCTAGTCCTCGATGAGCCCGGTTTCCCGGGTTCCGTGCTCCTCGCGATACTCGGCGGAGGCGTTGCCCCCGCCGCGGCTGCCGCGGGCCTCGTCGCGGACTTTGCCGACGAGGTCGAAATAGACCGGGCAACCATCGAGCCCGAATTCCTTCACAACACCCGACTCGAGATAGCGGCGGTATTGCTCAGTGAGCTTTTCCTCGCGGTTGCAGAAGATCTTCACGCGGAAGGGGCGAGTACCGGTCTGGGTGGCGTAGTAGATCCGGAAGCGCTTCCCGGCGATCGCGGGCGGCGGCGTGCGCTCAGCGAGGTAGCCGAGGATCTGGTTCAACTTTGCCGTGGGCAGCTTCTTGTCGAGGGTACGGTTGAGCTGCACCGCGGCGTTGAGCATGCGGTCGATATCCTGCCCGCTGACCGCGGAGGCGAAGATCACAGGCGAGCCGGGGCTGAAATAGAGCTTATCGAACAGCGCCTTCTCGTACTTCTCGCGGTAGTCGCGCTCGCTCTTGTAGGGCGCGAAACCCTTCTGCTGCTTGAACGCGGCCTTCACGAGGTCCCACTTGTTCACGACGATCACGATCGGCTTGCGCTCCTTCAGCGCCTCGCCGGCGATCGCCTTGTCCTGCTGCGTCACGCCTTCCATCGAGTCGAGCACGAGGAAAACCACGTCGGCGCGCTGGATGGCGTCGAGCGACCGCAGGCGGGAGAAATACTCGATCGGCGAGGCCAGCTTGGTCGCGGCCTTGATGCCGGCGGTGTCGATCAGGCGGAAGGGATACATCTTCCCGTTGCGGCCCTTGAACTCGAACGGGAGCTCGACGGCGTCGCGGGTTGTGCCGGGCACGGGGCTGACAATCAGGCGGTCGCTCGCGAGCAGGCGGTTGCCGAGGGAGGACTTGCCGACGTTGGGCCGGCCGATGAAGCAGAAGCAGAGCGGGTCGTCGGCGGTCTTGGTGCCGGTCGACTCCACGGCGGCCGGACCAAGCTTCGCCAGGATCGCGTCGCGCAACTCCTGTTCGCCATTCCCGTGTTCGGCGGAAACGCGGATCGGTTCGCCGAATCCGAGCCGGTAGGCCTCGTCGAGATTGACCTTGTCGTCGTTGAAGTCGGCCTTGTTCACGACGAGGATCACGTCCTTCTTGCTCCGCCGCAGCCGCGTGGCGATCAGCTCATCGAGGCCGCTCAGGCCCTCAAGGCCATCGATGACAAAGAGGATGACCGAGGCCGTCGCGATGGCGAAACCCACCTGCTCCTCAGAGGCGGCGGTCAGGGCGGTCGGCGTATCGATGCCTTTGTAACCGAGTCCGCCGGTGTCGAGCAGCGTGAACGCCCCCTCGGTGATCTCCGCCGAAAGCACGTCGCGCGTCACGCCGGGCTGGTCGTGCACGATCGAGATGCGCTTCCGCGCGAGCCGGTTGAAGAGCCGGCTTTTGCCGACGTTGGGCCGGCCGACGATGGCGACAGTGCGATTCATGAAAATAGTTTAAGTGGGAAGTTTAAGTTGAAGCGAATGGCAACCGGGCCCGGTTGCCACACTTGCAC
>CAMDOO010000043.1 GCA_945903545.1 Opitutus sp. GAS368
GCGTAAAGCCGCTCCTACAAGTTGGGCGCCGCCCTACCTCGATCCTCACGGCAGCGCGATCCCGCGCTGCTCCGGTTCCGGATGCTGCCGGTAGAAGAGGGCGGTGTGGCCGACGGCACCAACGCAGACGCAGCGACCCTCGTCGGCGATCTTGTCGCACAGGCCGGCCCGCTCGTCGCGCTCGGCGCCGAGGAAACGCAACTTCACCAGCTCGTGGGCGCGCAGGAGCTTCTGCAGCTCCGTGAAGAAGCCGGGGGTGAGCCCTTCCTTGCCGACCTTGAGTGACGGCTCGAGCTTTTGCCCCAGGCCGCGCAGATGCGACTTTTGCGCGCCGGTGAGAGTGAATTCGTACATCGGGACAGCGATGACAGGGACCGACCCCGATGGGAAAGCTGAATCGGGGTCGGGCGTTTTTTTAACCGCGGATTTCACGGATGGGAGCCGGAAATCCGGGTGAGGTCACCCGGACTACAAATCGGAAAAGAGAAATAATGTAGCCCGGGTGACCTCACCCGGGGATAATCCGACCCCAAAGCTGATCAACTGCGCTGCCGCCAGCGCTCGACGTCGCCGGGCGTGTCCAAATCGAGCGCGAGTTCGGGCAGATCGACAGCCGCAACGCGCTCCGGATCCCCGTTGAGCAGCTGGCGCGCTCCTTGGTCGCCCGTCAGTTTGGCCAACGCGAAAAAATGTTCCCGCCGGAACAGCGCCGGCACGCCGTTGCGGCCGGCGTAGCGCGCGGCCGCGATGCCCCGGCCGGAGGCAAGCAGGGCCGCGAACAGGCGCTGGATCACGTCGGCGCTGAAGGCCGGTTGGTCGCAGACCGTGAGCAGGACGGCGTCGATTCCCGGGTCGGTTTTGGCCAGCGTTTGCAGTCCGGTCCGCACGGACGAGGCCATGCCCTCCGACCACGCCGGATTCAGGGCGACGGCCACCTTGAGTTCGTGAAGCGCCGGCCGGATCCGCTCCGCGTTGGCCCCGAGCACGACCACGACCGGGTGGGCCCCGGCGCTGAGCGCGGCGGCCGCCGCCCGGGCGACCAGTGGCTGCCCGTCAATCTGCAGCAACTGCTTGGGCTGGCCGAGACGTACCGAGGCTCCCGCCGCAAGGATCACGGCACCGAAGCGGAGGGGAGGGGTGTTGCCCACGGTCATGGGACAGAATGAATCGGATCTGCTGACCACGAACCAGTTTCTTTGCAGGGGGAAACAGAGAGAACCGAGGCATAGGATCCACCTTCTCTGTTTCCTCGGTTTGAATCCTGTAAACATCCGCGGTTCGGACCCCGGGAAAGAATTTGCACGGGGCACGCCCCCCCGCCAACTTCGCCGGGAATCTTCCCGGGAGAAATCCCTCTCACCCGCGGCCCGGCACCCAAAGTCCCGCCGTCCGTTTCACCCCCCCCAGCATTCCCATGAGCCAGTACACCCTCAATGTTAACGGGCAGTCCCGCACGGTGGATGTCGCCCCCGAGACCCCGCTCCTGTGGGTCCTCCGCGACCACCTCGACCTCGTCGGCACCAAGTTCGGCTGTGGCATCGGCATGTGCGGTGCTTGCACCGTCCATCTCAACGGCACGCCGGCCCGCGGGTGCCAGACCCCCATCTCGACGGTTGGCACCCAGCGCGTGACCACGATCGAGGGCCTGTCCGCCACGGCGACGCACCCCCTGCAGAAGGCCTGGATGGAGCTCGATGTTCCCCAGTGCGGTTATTGCCAGGCCGGCCAGATCATGACGGCCGCCGCGCTGCTCCGCGAAAAACCGAAGCCCACCGACACCGACATCGACAACGCGATGGTCGGCAATCTCTGCCGCTGCGCCACCTACACCCGCATCCGCGCCGGCATCCACCGCGCCGCCGAGCTCGGCGCCAATGGAGGTGCCCGATGAGCACGCTTAATCAGAAGCCAGACGTCAGAGGCCAGACGTCAGAAGCCGGAGCCCCGGCGGGCGGCCTCGATCGCCGCTCCTTTCTCAAGTTCTCGACCCTTGCCGGCGGCGGGCTGCTGCTTGGTTTTTATGCGAAGGATGCCTTCGCCGCGGACGCCGCGGTCGGTCAGCCGACGGCTGCGACCATGGGCGATTTCGCGCCCAATGCCTTCATCCGCATCGCGCCGAGCGGCGCCGTGACGATCATCGCCCACAAGCCCGAGATGGGCCAGGGCATCCGCACTGCGCTGCCCATGATCGTGGCCGAGGAACTCGATGTTGATTGGGCCGCGGTGACGATTGAGGCGGGGATGTTCGATACCCCAAAATACGGCAGCCAGTCCGCTGGCGGCAGCACTGCCACACCACAGAATTACGACCCGATGCGCCGGATGGGAGCCACGGCCCGCGCGATGCTCGTCGAGGCCGCCGCCCAGACCTGGGGCGTACCCGTCTCCGAGTGCACCACCGCCGCCGGCTCCGTGCTCCATGCCGCGTCCGGCCGCAAGGCTGGCTACGGCACCCTCGTGGCCAAGGCCGCGACGCTTCCCGTACCCGCGGCCAACACGCTCGTGCTGAAGGACCCCAAGGATTTCAAGATCGTCGGCCAGCGCATCTCCGGTTACCAGAACGCCGATGTCGTCACGGGCAAGGCGATCTTCGGCGTCGACCAGAAGATCCCCGGCATGCTCTACGCCGTGTTCGAGAAATGCCCGGTCTTCGGCGGCAAAGTCGTCAGTGCCAACCTTGACAAGATCAAGACTCTCGCCGGTGTGAAACAGGCCTTCGTCATCGACGGCACGGCCAACCTCACCGGGCTCATGCCGGGTGTGGCGATCCTCGCCGATTCCACTTGGGCCGCTTTCAGCGCGCGCAAGCAGCTTGAGGTCAAGTGGGACGAGGGTCCCCGCGCCACCGACAGCACCGCGGCGTTCGACAAGCGCGCGGTGGAGATCGGCTCCAAGATGGAAGGCGGCACCACCGTCCGGACCGTCGGTGATACCGCCGCCGCACTGGCCGGCGCCGCCAAGGTCGTTGAGGCGGCCTACTCCTATCCGTTCATCTCGCATACCAATCTCGAGCCGCAGAACACCACGGCCTACGTGCAGGGTGACCGCGTCGAGGTCTGGTCGCCGACACAGAACCCCCAGGCGGGCGCCGGCCTGATCACCAGCGCCCTCGGCATTCCGGCGGCGAACATCAAGCTGCACATCACGCGCAGCGGCGGCGGCTTCGGCCGGCGCCTGAGCGGCGACTACATGGTCGAGGCCGCGGCGATCTCCCAGAAGGCCGGTGTGCCCGTGAAGCTCACCTGGAGCCGCGAGGACGACCTGCAGCACGATCACTTCCGTCCGGGCGGCCATCATTTTATCAAGGGTGGCCTCGATGCCTCCGGCAAACTGATCGCCTGGGCCCACCACAACGTGACCTATGGCACCATGGGAGCCGGTCGTGGCGGCGGTGCTCCGACCCTCAGCCCTGGCAGCGGCGGCGGTCTCGATGGGAACCAGTTCCCGGCGAATGCGGTGCCGAATTTCCAGGTCATGCAGACGATTATGGAGTGCAGCATCCCGATGGGCCCGTGGCGGGCGCCGGGCAACTGCGCCTTCGCCTTCGTCACGCAGGGTTTCGTCGACGAGCTGGCTGTGGCGGCGGGCAAGGATCCCGTCCAGTTCCGGCTCGATCTGCTCGACGCCTATCCCGCCCCGGCTGCTCCTGCCGCCGCCCCGGCGGCCGGTGGTCGCGGCGGTGGTGGTGGCGGGGGCGGATTCAACGTCGCCCGCGCCCGTGGTGTGCTGCAACTCGCGGCGGAAAAGGCCGGCTGGGGCAAGAAGTTCCCCAAGGGCCAGGGCGCCGGCATCGCGTTCCACTTCAGCCATATGGGCTATGTGGCCTACGTGGCGGAGGTCACGGTTTCGCGCACCGGCGTCCTCAAGGTCGACCGCGTGGTCGCCGCGGCGGATGTTGGCCGGCAGATCGTGAACCTGAGCGGTGCCGACAACCAGATCGAGGGCTCGATCATCGACGGGCTGGGCACGGCGATGTATCAGGAGCTGGTGCTCGACAAGGGCCGGATGGTGAAGGGCAACTTCGCCGAGTACCCGATGATCCGCATGCCGCAGGCCCCGGCCAAGATCGAGATCCACTACCTGAAGTCGGACAACAACCCGACCGGCCTCGGCGAACCGGCGATCCCGCCGATCGCCCCCGCCATCGGCAACGCGATCTTCGCCGCCACGGGTAAGCGCTTGCGCGCTTTCCCCTGGTCGAAGACGGATCTCAGCTGGACCTGATCCGGAAGGTTTTAACCGCGGATTACGCAGATTTAGACGGATGAGGAAGGTAGGGGCGCGTGTCCCGCGCGCCCTTGCTTGTCCCATCCGATCGTAGGGCTGGCTCGACGAGCCGGCCGCGATCCTTTTCCGGGTGCCCTCATCCGGATAAAGATCAATGAATCGGTCCCGTCCGCTCCCGCAGCGGGCGGGCGTCGCGCGTCGTGAGGGTCGCCTGCATCTCAGCGAGCATGGAAAACGCCACTTCCTCGGGCGTCTCGGCGCCGAGGTCGAGCCCGACGGGGGCATGCAGGCGCTCAAACTGCTCGCGGTTGATCGTCAGGCCCCCGGCCTTGAGATCCTTGAGGATGCGTTCGGCGCGCTTCCTGGGGCCGAGCAGTCCGGTGTAGGCGAGCGGGCGAGTGAGCAGGGCGCTCAGCACCGGCACGTCATGGACATAATGGTGGGTCATCACGACGGCGAGTGAGCCCGGCTCGGGTTTTACGAGTCCGACCAGTTGGTCGGCCGGGCCACAGATCACCCGATCCGCCTCCGGGAAACGTTCCTCGGTGGCGAAGGCCGCACGCGGATCGGCGACGGTGATCCACCAGCCGAGCTCGTGGGCGAGGCGCACCAGCGGCCGGGCGTCATCCCCGGCGCCGAAAACGAGCAGCGAAACCGGGGGGTGGATATCCTCGAGGAAAATGCCGCGATCCGCCGCCGTGCCCGACGCGAGCCGCGTCCCGAGCGCCGCCGAGTCGGACCCGCACCAGACGACGCCGAGCTTGGTGGGACGCCGGCCGGTGAGGTTGACCATCAGGGTGGTGACCCAGATCGGCCGGGCCGGGAGCCGCTCCAGCAGCACTTGCACGATGCCGTGGCAGCCGAGGCCGACGCCCCAGACGAGATCGTTCTCCGAGGTGGTGTCGTAACGCACCAACTCCGGTTTTCCCGTGGCAGCCACGGCCCGGGCGCGCGCCAAGACATCTTCCTCGAGGCAACCGCCGCTGATCGACCCGATACGCTCCCCGTCGGCCGTGAGCAGCAGGCGGGCGCCCGGCCGGCGATAGGAGGAGCCCTCGACCGAGACGAGCGTGGCGAGCACCGCGCCCTCCTTGGGATCGGCGGCGAGATGGCGGACGATGGCGATGAGTTCCTTCAAGTCGGGAAGAGTTTTGGCCCGCGAATGGACGCAGATAAACGCGAATTGTCAGAATGCACCGGATTTATTGGGAACGCGGATCTTCGCTAAGGCCCAGGCGGGAAATCCCCGGAGGCACGTTTTGGAAATGTAGGAGCCTGCTTGCAGGCGATTCTGATAAGCACGATCGAGTGGAGCATCGCCTGCAAGCAGGCTCCTACATAGGGCCAATCCTTCAGAACGTACCACGGCCGAAAATTCATTAGCGTAGATCAGCGAAGATTAGCGTTCCCTTTCCGGCCTTAACCAAAGGTCACAAGCGGCAGCTCGCGCCATTGTCCAACGGGCAACTCGCCGAGCTCGAGGTGACCGAAGCGACGGCGATGCAGGGTGAGCACGGTGTTGCCGGCGGCGGCGAACATGCGGCGGACTTGATGGTATTTCCCCTCGGTGAGGGTGAGCTCGGCCACACGCGGTCCGAGGATTTTCAGTTCAGCGGGGACGCAGGGCAGTTTCTCGCCCTCGAGCTGGAGTGTGCCTCCCGCGAAGAGCGCGACGATTGCCGGGTCGAGGTCGCGTTCGAGCGTGGCGCGGTAGATCTTCGGGACCTTGTGCTTGGGCGAGGTGAGGCGATGGACGAGCTCCGATTGGTCGGTGAGCAGGAGCAGCCCGGAGGTGTCCTTGTCGAGCCGGCCCACGCTCGTGACGACCGGATTGCGCCGCCGCCAGCGCTCGGGCAGCAGCGAGTAAACGTTCGGGCCCTCGCGCTCCTCGTGGGAGCAGACGAGCCCGAGCGGCTTGTGGACGATCAGCAACAGACCGTCGGGATAATCGAGCGGCGCGCCGTCAACGAGCACATCGGCCGCCTGGGCCTTGGCGCCGAAGTCATCCGTTGCGACCCCGCGGATCGTGACGCGTCCGGCCCGGATCCATTCACGCGCCTCGCTGCGGCTGCAGTAGCCGAGGTTGGCGAGGAGCTGGTCGAGACGGCGCATCATCCGGAGGGATGCCCACGAAAAACACGAAACGCCACGAAAACCAATCCTGGTTTACCGGAGTGGCCTCATGTCGGGCGCCATCGATCAGCCCGAACCGTTTTTTGCCACAGAGGCACAGAGGCACAGAGGCACAGAGAGCACAGAGCCCGAGCCTCGTTGTTTTGGTTGGTTTCCGAACCCAAATCCTTCGACCTCTGCGCCTCTGCGGCAAAACGGTTTGGATCCGTGGCTTGTCCGACGGGTTTCCGCCGTAGGGTGGTTCGCTTGAATCTCAAATCCGCGCCCGCAATTACTTCGCGAACCTGCGGTAAGGGGTTAGGCCGTGCAAAATGACATTTTTGCCGGAGGTGGGTGGGGAATGTCACAAAGCACGGCCCAATACCTTAGCTAGGATCATGGGTTCGCTGTAGTTCACCCGCCGCGGGCGCCAGCCGCACAAATTAACTGAGAAACGATCCGACCAAACAGGGAGGGAACGCCGCTAATCCACGCTAATAATTTCCGGGCTATTTTATCAGCGCAGATCAGCGCAGATTAGCGTTCCCAATCAAGCCTCCGCGTTCCCTGCGGCTTTGCGTGCCACCGGCTTGGGTTTCCGTTCGCGGATGATCCGGGCGATCTCGAGCAAAAGGAGCGGGCCGAAGATCCAGACGACCTGCATGGGAAAGACCTTCCGCGCGGCGGCTTGGTGGTAGGCGGAGAGGGCGGCGGCGACGTAGACGAGGCGGTGGAGGAGTTTCCAGCGCTTGCCGCCGAGGGCCTTGATCGCGGCATTCGGGCTCGTGACCGTGAGCACGAGAAGGATCGTGAACGCGATCAGGCCGACGAGTTGGAAGGGCTTGGTCGTGGCGACTTCGAAAACATGGCCGAGCTGCGACCAGTCCAATCCCGTCTCATAGACGAGGTGGGCGGTGAGATGCAGCATGGCATAGGCAAACGAGACCACGCCGACGAGGCGGCGGTGGCGGTTAAGCGCCTGCGCGATGCCCCACTTGGGCCAGAGCACGCGCAGCGGCGTGAACGTGAGCACCGTGGCCAGCAGCACGCACGCGGTGAAGCCGAAGTGGTGCAGGATGTACTTGAGCGGATCGGCGCCGACGCTCGGGTTGGGCCGGATAAAGATCGGCCAGAGAGGCCACAGGCCCGGGAGGACGAGCAGGATCCAGATGACGACCTTCGAGCGGAGGAGCTTTTCGAGGACGGCCACGGTCAGGTATCGGCTAGAACCAAACGACCCAATGTGCGATCACCCGATCCGGTTTTGCCACAGAGGCACAGAGACACAGAGATCGGACGGATTGGGTTTCCGTATCTAAAACCTCGGCAGGTTTGGCCGCAAAAAGGCGCAAAAGACGCATAAGCAGATTTCCGGATTCCGAACCAAAATCCTTTGGATTGGGTCCGATGGATTTTTTGCGCTTCTTGCGCCTTTTTGTGGCCAATCATTCCGAGGCTTGGGCTCTGGGCCTCTGCGCCTCTGTGGCAAAAAAACCTCAGTAGTTCCGGGCCAAGTCCATGCCCTTGTAGAGGGCGGCGACCTGTTTCTCGTAGCCGTTGAACATCAGGGTGGGCTGGCGTTTCGGGATGAAGGTGCTGCCTTCTCCGATGACGCGCTCGCTGGCCTGCGACCAGCGCGGGTGGTCGACCTTCGGATTCACATTGGCGTAGAAGCCATACTCGCTGCTCTGCATCGCCTTCCAGGTGTTGGTCGGCATGGCCGCGACAAACTCGATCTTCACGATGGATTTGATGCCCTTGAAGCCGTACTTCCAGGGCGTGACGAGCCGCAGCGGCGCGCCGTTTTGGTTGGGCATCGGCTTGCTATAGATTCCGGTGGCGATGAACGCCAGTTCGTTGGTGGCCTCGTCAAGACGCAGGCCCTCGACGTAGGGGTAGTCGAGATTGCCGGAGGACTGGCCGGGGGAACTCTTGGGATCCAGGAACGAAGTGAACTTGAGATACTTCGCCTCGGGCTTTGGGTCCGCGAGTGCGACGAGCTTGGCGAGGGCGAAGCCGTCCCACGGCACGACCATCGACCAGGCCTCGACGCAGCGGTGGCGGTAGACGCGCTCCTCGATGCCGCCGGCCTGCTTGATCAGGTCGTTGACGTCGAGTTTGACCGGCTTGTTGACGAGCCCGGTGAGTTCCACGGTCCACGGGTCAGTCTTCCATCCGCGGTTGGCCAAGTCCTTCGGCTGTTCCTTGCCGGTGCCGAACTCGTAGAAATTGTTGTAGCTGGTGACGAATTCCTCGGCGGTGGGCTTGAGGGCGCTGGCCGGGAAATCAGGGTTCGCCTTGGCGGGAAAGCCGCCGGTGGCGGCGAGCAGATCGCGCGAGGCGAGGGCGGCACCGGCCGCGCCGAGACCGATGGCCTTCAGGAAGTCGCGGCGGTTGTGGGTGCGATAGGCGGACTCGGATGTCACGGCGGACTCCGGGAGTTCCCAGTCCTTCTTGGTGCGGATCAGCATGGCGTTGCTCCTGTGGTTGTTGGACGCGGCGGTGGGTTCACCTCCGGACACCGGCCAGAGGCAAGGGTGCGCCCGGATATTCCAAGGGTGGCGAGCTAACGCGAGAAAATGATGGTGACGGGGCTGCCACCGAAAACCCGGCAGAGGTCTGCCGGGGCTACATCGGATCTCGAAATGATGTAGCCGGGGCAGATCTCTGCCCTGCTCTTCGCCAGAATGTTCTCGGCATCGATGCGGGCATCTGGGATGGGTTGGGTTCTTCGCCCTACCGGGCACAAACTTATGGCACTGTGGGAATACAAGGTTATCTCGAGCGGTCGGGGCGGTTTCGCGACGCCGGCGCTTCTGGAAAAATTTCTGAACGATCTGGGCAAGGAAGAGTGGGAAATCATCGATTTCCGCGCCCAGCCGGACAATCCGCTGGCGTTCTCGGGCCTTGCCCGGCGGACGACCCAGCGCGACTGGACCCTGGAGGACGCCGCCGCCGCCGCCGCGCGTAACGAGGCCGAGAAGCTCCGCGCGGAGTTCGAGGCCAAGTTCAAGGGTATCGGTGGTGGATCCCAGGCCGCCGCGGAGTCCGCGGCCGCCGCTGAGGAAGCGGAAAAGCCCTCGGTCACCGATGATTTCCGTCGCGTGCGCGACACCAGCTCCGACCAGGACCCGGATGCCGACGACGAGCCGAAGGACGAGTGGGACCAGCTGACGGAGGAGAACGAGCTCCCGACCTTCTTCGATGCCATCCGCCCCCATTTGCGCCGCAACCAGCGCGGCCCGGGTATGTCCGCCGGCCTCGAGCATCTCTGCAAGCGGTGGAATCTCACTGAGGAAGACCTCAAGGGCGCGCTCGTGGAGTGCGGCTTCGAAATTCCGCACGACGAGGACGACAAGCCCGTCTACATCGAGTACGAGGGCGATCTCTATTGGCTGAATCTCAACCGCCGCGGCGAAATCTGGATCAACACCAAGGACAAGCCGCGTCCCGTGTTCCGCGCCGTGCCCGGCACACGCGTGACGCCCGACCCGACGGAGCAGGCGGCGCCTGAGTCCGACCGCAAGTCCGAGTCGAACGAAGGCCGTGAAGGCCGTGGCCGCAACCGTGGCGGCGATGGCGGGGGCGAGGGCGCTTCCGAGACGGCTGCATCCGCCACCCCGGGTGAGCCGTTGCCCGAGGGGCCGGCTTTGCTGGAGAAGATCCGTCCGCTCATGCGCCGCAATCGTCGCGGCCCCGGTGGCAGCGGTTCCGGCAGTTTCCTTTCGCGCGCGCTCAAGTGCAAGGAGGCCGACCTCGCGACGGCATTTGCCGCGCTGGGCTTGGTCGACGCGGCGACGCCGAACGACAAGCCCGTCGAGGTGGAGATCAACGGAGACATCTGGTGGGTGAACCGCGACAGCCGCGGCGGCCTCTGGATCAATGGCCGCCGGAAGGACGAAGGCGGCGAAGTGCCGATGGTTCAGGGCGGCTCGTCGGATGGCGGGGCGCAGGCTGCGACCGGAACCCCGGCCTCAACCGAGTCGACCCCGGCAGCGGCGACCGAGTCCGCCCCGGCGGCGATCTTTTCCCCGACTCCCGCGGCTGCGGGAGAGTCCAACGGAATCCTTTCCGCGGTGCGCCCGCACCTGAAGGAGGCCAAGGCCGGTACGTTCGCGAGCGATGTCTGCGACCTGGCCCCGGCGGTGGGCAAGGGTCCCGAGGAGTTTGTCGCGGCCCTGGTCGCGGCCGGACTCAAGAAACCCGAAAAACCCCGCGAGCGCCCGGTCTATGTCGACCACGACGGCGATGCCTTCTGGTTGAGCCGCACGCCCGAGGACGAACTGCTGCTCAACGCCAAGGTCTCGAAGACGGCCGCCGGCGCCAAGCGCGGCAAGTCGAAGAAGCAGGACGAGTAAACGCGGTTCCCGTGTTTACGATTTTGCCGCCGCCGTCCGGGCGGCGGCACCGATTACCAGACAGCCGGCGGCGGGGAGCATGGCGGTGACCATCGCGGTCTGGCGCCAGCCGGCCTGCAGTGCGAAGAGACCGACGGGAAGGGACAATCCGATCAGCGACGGCAGCCAGTTCCAGCGGCGCACCCGCTGGTGGCGGATCAGCGTCGTGCCGGCCAGCATGATGCCCGGGAACACGAACAGCATGCCCCAGTCGGCCGTGAGCAGGAATTGCGGCCCGCTGAGGTCCAGCGAGCTCACGCCAAACGCGGCGAGCAGGGTCAGGCCGGGCGCGGCCGCCAGCGCGAGGCAGACCTCGTCGAAGAAGTCGCGCGAGGTCCTGAGGCTCTTCCGGAACTCCGCGATACACCAGACCATGGCGGCACCGGTGACGGGGACCAGCGGCAGCACCGCGGAGGTCCGCTGCAGGAAGATGGCCCGCGGGTGCAGCCAGATCAGCGCGATCCAGCAACCGGCGGCGAGGAGCGCGGGGAGTCCGCGCCAAGCTCGGGAAGTGTCCTTGGGCGTGACTTTCTCTGGGGTGTTCATGCCGGGGTGATGACGAAGCCGGGATCATCGAGGATCGGCAGATCGGCAGCCGCGAGGTCGTAGCCGCTCACCTCCGCCGGCTTGGCCCAGGCCAGGGCCGCGTGTTCCCGCGCCTCGGGGATCGCGTTCGAATCGGCGAGGCGACAGACAAACGGGTGCATCTCGACCGAGACGGTTTCGTAGTGGTGGACAAATGACGGGAGCGCGCGGGCGATTTCGATGCGGCAACCCAGTTCCTCGTCGATCTCGCGGACAAGGGCGGCGGCCGCGGATTCGCCGGGCTCGATTTTCCCGCCGGGAAACTCCCATTTTAGCCCCAGGTGTTTGTGGGCCGGACGCTGCGCAAGGAGGACGCGGCCGGCCCGATCCATGATCAGGGCGCAGGCAACGGGGATGGTCTTGGGTGGGGCCATGCAGCGATGAAAGGGAGGAAAAGATCGGGTACAACCCCGGCACAAAAAAGCGCCGCGTCGGGGAGACGCGGCGCCGTGAGGGGAAGGCGGGGCTCAGCCCTTGATCATGTCGGCGACGAACGAGCGCTCCTCGACGAGCTCCTTGTTCGTGGCGGCGATCTTGGACTTGGCGAAGTCGTCCATCGGGTAGCTCGGCAGCACCTGGTAGGAGCCGACCGTGGTGGTCTTGACCGGCATGCCAGCCCAGACGTTCGGGTCGAAACCGTAGGCGCCGTTGGACTTCACCGCGCAGGAGTGGATGGCGCCCGGGGTGACGAGGCTGCGGACGTGGTCGACGAGGGCGTTGGCGGCCGAGGCGGCCGAGGATGCGCCGCGGGCGGCGATGATGGCGGCGCCGCGCTTGCCGACGATCTCGCAGAACGGGCCCTGCAGCCAGGCGTTGTCGGTGATGACCTTTGGGACCGGCTGGTTCTTGATCGTCGCGTGGGCGAACGACGGGAACATGGTCGGGCTGTGGTTGCCGTAGATGAAGATGTCGCGGACGTCCGTGAGATCCACGCCGGCCTTCTTGGCGAGCTGGGTCTGGGCGCGGTTCTGGTCGAGGCGGACCATGGCGGTGAAGCGCTCGGGGGCCAGGCGCTTGGCCTGGCTGGCGGCGATCATGCAGTTCGTGTTGGCGGGATTGCCGACGACCGCGACGCGGGCGTCAGCGGCGGCGACGGCGTCGATGATCTGGCCCTGGCCGATGAAGATCTTGCCGTTGTCCTTGAGCAGGTCCGCGCGCTCCATGCCGGGACCGCGGGGCTTGGCGCCGACGAGGAGGCACCAGTTGGCGTCCTTGAAGCCGATCTCGGGTTTGTCCGTCTGGACGATGCCCTTGAGGAGCGGGAAAGCGCAGTCATCGAGCTCCATGGCGACACCCTCGAGGGCCTTGAGGGCCTTCTCGACCGGTGCTTCGATGAGTTGGAGGATGACGGGCTGCTCGGGGCCGAACATGGCGCCGGAGGCGATGCGGAACAGGAGGGCGTAACCAATCTGACCGGCGGCGCCGGTGACTGCGACACGGATAGGGGATTTCATAAGAGGGGGGCGAGTTAGTCGGCAGGCCCGGGAAAACACACGGCCGAAATCCGGGGGCCTGTGGGATTTAGGCCTGATGCTGCGGGTTAGAGGGGAGACTAATCAGAGGGAAGGCTTAGCGGAAACGCGGGGCCAGGGCCGAGTGAATTTCGCGGACGAGGGCCTCGGTCTCGTCCCAGCCGATGCAGCCGTCGGTGATCGAGACGCCGCGCTTCAGTTGGTTGAGGGGCTGGGGGAAGGCCTGGCTGCCGGGGAGCAGGTTGCTTTCAATCATTGCGCCCATGATAGCGGTGTTGCCGCCGGTGATCTGGGCGAGGAGGGCGCGCATGACCTCGGGCTGGCGCTCGGGCTTCTTGCCGGAGTTGTCGTGCGAGCAGTCGACCAGGACCGCGCGCGGCAGTCCGGCTTTGGCGAGCAGTTGCTCGGTCTGGGCAATGTGCTCGGGGGAGAAGTTTGGGCCGCCGGTGCCGCCGCGCAGCACGATGTGGCAGTTGGGGTTGCCGGTCGTGACGATGGCCGAGGCCCGGCCATCGAGGTTGATGCCGAGGAAAGTCTGCGGCTGGGAGGCGGCCTTGATGGCGTTGATTCCGGTGGTGATCGAACCGTCGGTGCCGTTCTTGAAGCCGAGCGGCATCGAAAGGCCGGAAGCCATCTGGCGGTGGGTCTGCGACTCGGCGGTGCGGGCGCCGATGGCGGACCAGCAGATCAGGTCGGCGATGTACTGGGGCGTGATCGGGTCGAGCAGCTCCGTCGCGGTCGGCAGACCGAGGTCCAGGACGTCCCGCAGGAAGGTCCGGGCGAGCCGCAGGCCGGCGGCAATGTCATGCGAACCGTCGAGATGCGGATCCATGATCAAACCCTTCCATCCCACCGTGGTACGGGGTTTCTCAAAATAGACCCGCATGACGATCATGACCCGGTCGGCCACCTGCTGGGAAAGGGCGGCGAGCTTGCGGGCGTACTCCCGGCCGGCCTCGGGGTCATGGATCGAGCAGGGGCCGACGATCAGCAGGAGCCGGCGGTCGTCCGTGAAGATCAGCCGGTGGATATCTTCCCGGGCACGGGCGATGAAGTCCGACTGCGCCTCGGTCCGGGGCAGCTCGGCAATCAGCGCGGCCGGCGAGGGCAGGGCGCGGGTTTCGACAACGTTCAGGTCGGAAGTCTTATGCACAGCCGGCGAAAGTGCGGGGCGGAGTGAAGCCAATCAAGTCTCTCCTTCGGGTCCGGCCTGACGTCTCGTAGGCCAAAAATAAGGCGGGCCGCCTACCCCTAGGCGGCCCGCCATTGCTTTCTGTGTTACCCCAAAACTCCCCGCTAGGCGGGGAGAAGTGGAAATTTGATAGGGAAAGAGATAGGCTCTTACTCGGCATCGTCAAACGAAACTTTCGGTTTTCTTGGTTCGCATTTTGCAAGTATCTCATTACCAATTTTATGAAACATCTTTTGCATGAGCCAAATTCTTCCGGCTTTTCATTTTTGGCGTCCCGCAACCTGGCTGCATGTAGCGGGGCCGGATGCATTCACTTTCCTACAGGGTCAGTTCTCGAACGATTTGCGGGTGCTGGAGGGTGGCGAATCCGTCTATGGACTCTGGCTGAACCAGAAGGGCCGCGTGCTGGCGGACAGCTTTGTGGTCAAGGCCGGGGAGCCGGGGGCGTTTTTGGTGGGTAGTTACTTTTCGGCGCCTGCCATCGTGAGGGAACGGCTGGAGAGCCATCTCATCGCGGACGACGTCCAGATCGAGGACCAGACTGACCGCTGGTATGGATTGACGACCTTTGGCCCGGCGGTGCCGGGGGATGCGGGTGCCAGCGTGAGGGCTTTCTTCCCGGGCCGACGAGGAGTGAGCCCCTCGCGGGAGTGGCTGATGATGCGTGAGCCAGATCAGCCGCAGGGAAAGCTCCTCTCGGTCGCCGAGATGGAGGCGCAGCGCATCGCGGCCGGCATCCCGGCGGTGCCGGCGGATCTTGGCCCCGGGGATCTGCCGCAGGAAGGTGGGTTGGACGTGGGTGCGGTCTCGTTCAACAAGGGGTGTTACCTGGGGCAGGAGGTGATGGCGCGGCTGCAGTCCATGGGGACGCCCCGCCGCAGGCTGTTCCGGGTCGCGGGTGCGGGGCCGATGCTTCCGGCCGGGACGGCCTTGCAGCAGGAGGGAAAGGCGATCGGCGAGATGCGCAGCGGGGCTGCGACGGCGAACGGTTTCATCGGGCTGGCGATGCTTCAGCTCGCTCACCTCAAGCCGGAGCCGGCACTCACGGTTGCCGGGAACGGGCAAGTCATCCAGGTCACGGCCCCGGTCTAGCTCCGGTGCTGAACCCGCCCAAGATGGCGCAGCCATTTTGGTTTCCAGCCGCGCGAGGCCCAAGCCCGACGCGCTGCTAGGGCTGGAACAGGAACAGGTACTTCGCCTGCTCGGCGAGTTCCGCCACCCAGCGATGCAGCCAGAGAAAGTGCAGGACGCCGGCGATCGAGAGCATCGGGCCGAACGGGACGTGGACATTGAAGCCGATTTCCGCCGGCTGGCCGTCCACGGTTTCAACCTTGAGCCCGGCGTTGGATTTTTCCCCGGTAATTTTTTTGCGGAGCGCCGCGAAGGCGAACCAGAGCAGGCCGATGGCGGAGCCGCCGGCCAGCGTCGTGAACACGCCCTGCCAGCCGGTGAAAGCGCAGATGGCCCCGACCAGCTTCACATCGCCGAAGCCCATGGCCTCCTTCTTCAGGATCACCTCCATCACGAGGACGAACCAGAGGATGAATCCCGAGCCGACGACGAGCCCGATCACCGAAAGCAGGCCGGAGTGCATGCTGTCGAAGAGGAACAGCCCGCTGTGCTGGCCGTGCAGCGAGGGAACGGCGAACGAGAGCAGCACGCCGCAGATTCCCAGCCCGATCGTGAACACATCGGGGATGATCATGTGATCGAGGTCGATGAACGAACCGGCGATCAACGCGCTGATCAGGACCCAGCCGCAGACGGCCTTGCCGGGGGCGTCGGGGAAGGCGAGCCAGCAGGCGAGGAAAAGCAGCGCAGTCAGCAGCTCGACGGCCGGGTAGCGGATCGAAAACGGCCGGCCGCAGCACCGGGCCCGGCCGCGGAGGAGGATCCACGACAGGATCGGGATGTTGTCATGCCATGCGACCGGCTTGCCGCAGGCGCAATGCGAGCCGGGGTGGACGATCGATTTCTCCGCCGGAATCCGGTAAATGCAGACGTTGAGGAAGCTCCCGATGCAGGCACCGAACAGCAGGGCCACCAAGGGAAAGAACCACGGGAAGGCGGCGGCGGTTTCGGTGAAGGACATCATGAGTTTAACCTGACGGCGGGAGCGGGGCTAGGTTTCAGGCTGGGATCATCGCCTGCAAGCCGGCTCCTAAGCTTGGAGGGCGGCGGCCATCACCGGCGCGTGGCGGGCGGCGGGAATGCCGGTCCAGTGCTCGAGTGCCTTCGCCCCCTGGTGGACGAGCATCGCGAGCCCATTGGCGGCGGGAATCGCTAGGGCCCTGGCCTGCCGGAGCAGCGGCGTCTCCGCCGGGTTGTAGACCATGTCGAAAACAGCCGAGGGACGCGGCAGTTGGGCGAGGTCGACGGGTGCAGGATCGCCGGGCTTTAGTCCGGAGCTGGTGGCGTTCACGACCACGGTCCCCGCGGGGAGATTCGCGGGAGCAAAGGCCGCCAGCGGCACGCCGTGGGCGAGCGGAGTGAGTTCGCGGAGCAGGGCTTCGAGATTTTGCGGCGTGCGGTTCGCGATCGCCAGCGAGGCGCAGCCGCTCTGCAGGCACTCCACGGCGGCCCCCCGCGCGGCCCCGCCGGCGCCCAGCAGCAGGACATTGGCGCCGCGCAGTTCCAGCCCGAGCGTCTCGCGCAGGGCGGCAGCGAGGCCGTAGCCGTCGGTGTTGCGGCCGTGCCAGCCGGCGGGTTCGCGCACCAGCGTGTTGGCGGCCCCCGCGGCCTTGGCCAGGGGATCAATGGCCCGGAGCAGCGGCAGGGCGATCACCTTATGCGGCACGGTCAGGTTGAGCCCGTGGAAACCGCGGGCGTGGAAAAGGGGCAGGGCCACCGGGAGGTCCGCGGGGTCGATGTCGAAACGGAAGTAACGCCAGGTGCCATACTGCGAGTCCTTGCGGGCGAGGGCGGCGAGGGCGGCATTATGCATCCGCGGGCTCAGCGAATGTCCGATCGGATGCCCCAGCACCGCGAGCGCCGTGCCCGCGAAATGCCAGCCGTCGAGGTCGCGGAGGGTGAGGACGGAATCGGCTGGAGCGGACATTGGTCGGGTGGGCGGGACGAAGTCCGCATAAATCCCGGCCGGTGTCATTCGCGAAATGGGCGAGCGGGGGTTGAACGGTAGGGTTGCCTCGACGAGGCAACCGCGATGCGCATCGGACAGATCCCGGCCGGCCGTTTCGACAAGCTCAAGGCCCCGAGCCGGTCGAGGGGCTCGTCGAGCCAGCCGTACCGTCGATCAACCAAGATCCATGCCCGCCACTACGACCGGGCGTAGGTGGCGGCGAATTCCGCGACAAACCCGGCGAACAGCTGCGAGCGGGCTTCGTCGCCCGAGGCGCGGCAGTGGTTCGCGAGATTGCGGCAGGTGCGGCAGAGCACCTCGCGCACGGGGGTCGGGGTCAGCTCCGACTCGGCGACGTGCAGATTGCGGGCCCGCAGGCTGTTCGAGACCTCGGTGGCGGTGAGCATCGAGCCGCCCTCGAAGGGATCGATGAAGAAGGGCTCGCCGGTGAGAAAGCAACCGACCACGAAATGCCCCGGCAGGCCGACGGGCTCGAGCGTCAGGCCCAGCCGCCGGGCGACCAGCAGGTAGACGATGCTGAGCGAGACCGGAATGCCGCGGCGTCGGGTCAGGACCTGGTCGAGGAAGCTGTTGTTCGGGTCGGTGTAGTCCTCGACGTTGCCGCGAAACCCGGACTCGTGGAACAGCACGCGGTTGATCACGCGGCATTTCTCGCGCGTGGTGCCGGGCTCGACGATCAGCTCGCGGCAGCGGGTAGCGAGCGCATCGAGCGCGGCAGAGCTGGCCTCGGCGTCGACCTGGGCATTGACGGTCCGGCTGAGCAGCAGCGAACCGGTTTCGAGGTCATAATTCTGCGCGCGGATGAAATCGCGGAATTCCGCGACGGGGTCGGTGAAGCGGAGCTCCTCAAGGTAACGGCGCGCATGCCAGGCGAGGATGCGGTTGGAACCAGTGGCGACCTCCTGCAGCAAGCGTGCGGCGGTGGGCCCGAGCGCAAGAAAGTAGGCCTGAAGGGAACCGCGGACGGAGGGACTGGGGTCGTCAAGCAGGCCCAGCAGGGCCTCGCGTCTGGCACCGTCGAGCGGTTCGTTGTCCACGGACCCCTACGCTCGACGGAATTCGCCGGCTGGCAATCGGAAATGGGCGGCGGAGCTGCATGTAGGAGCGGGTTTATCCCGCGAATGCCCGAGAGCATCGCGGCGTAAAGCCGCTCCTGCATTCGGAATTCAGACTTCGCGCGCCCCGTACAACGCGGTGCCGATGCGGACCAGCGTGCTGCCGGCGGCGATGGCGGCGGCGAAGTCCCCGCTCATGCCCATCGAGAGTTCGGGCAGGGGCGTGCCGAAGCGGCCGGACAAGTCGTCGCGGATCGCCCGCAGGTTCTGGAAGGTCCGCACGGCGACCGCCGGGTCCTCGGAGAGCGGGGCGATGGTCATCAGTCCCTCGACCCGGAGATGCGGGGTCGCGAGGGCGGCCTCGAGCAGGGCGGGGGCATCGGCGGGCTCGGCGCCGAACTTCGCCGGGTCCTGGCCGGCATTGATCTGCAGGAGCACGGGCAGGACCTTGCCGAGGCTTTCCGCGGCCCGGTTCAGCAAGCCGGCCAGCTTGATGCTATCGACGCTCTGGATGCGATCAAAGGTCTCCACGGCGAGCTTCGCCTTGTTCGACTGCAGGTGGCCGATGAGCTCCCAGCGAATCGGATGGGGGCATTGCAGCCGCTTTTCGGCCGCCTCCTGCACCCGGTTCTCGCCGATGGAAGCGAGCCCGAGGCGCGCGGCAAAAATCGCGGCGTCCGCCGGATGGTTTTTCGTCACCGGCTGGAGTTGCACGCAGGCCGGGTCGCGTCCGGCGGCCCGGGCGGCGGCATCTATCTGGGCCCGGACCGCGGCGACCCGGCGGGAGAATTCTTCGAAGGCGATCAAGGCAGGGGGCTTTAGAGAAACTACTTTAACGTTTGCGACGGCTTTCGCGCTGTATTCTATGGCGGAAAACATCGGCTAATCATGCAAATCGAAAACTTCAAAATCTTCGCCGACCTGGTGGAGACGAAGAGCTTCTCCAAGTCCGCGAAGCTGAACGGCATCACCCAGTCGGCGGTGAGCCAGCAGGCGCGGGCGATGGAGCGGCATTTCAAGACCCTGCTGATTGACCGTAGCCAGAAGCAGTTCCAGCTCACGCGGGAGGGGCATGGGGTCTACGATGCCGCCAAGGAAATGCTGCACACCTACGAGAAGCTGCTGTGCGAGCTCCAGGAGATGAAGAAGGTGATCAGTGGCACGATCCGCATCTCCACCGTGTACTCGATCGGCCTCCACGAGCTGCCGCCCTTCATCAAGAAGTTCCTGCACGACTTCCCCTCGGTCAACGTCCGCATCGAGTACCGCCGCTCCAACCTCGTGTACGAGGACATCCTGCACAACGCCGTCGATTTCGGCCTGGTCGCCTTCCCGGTGAAGACGCGGCAGATCGACATGCTTCCCTTCCGCAACGACCATCTCGTGGTCATCACCCATCCCGGTCATGCCCTCGCCAAGCGGACCGAGATCGAGGTCAAGGACCTCGCCGGCCAGCGCTTTATCGGGTTCGATCCCGACATCCCGACCCGCAAGGCCGTCGACCAGATTTTCCGCGAGAACAAACTTGAGTGCGAGCCGGTGATGGAATTCGACAACATCGAGACCGTGAAGCGCGCGGTCGAGATCGACCACGGCATCTCCATCGTGCCGCAGGCGACCGTGACGCAGGAGGCCGCCGCCGGCTCTCTGGCCGTGCTGCCGTTCAAGGGCCGCGGCTTCACCCGCCCCCTCGCCATCCTCCACCGCAAGGGCCGGGTGCTCACCCCGGCGATGAAAAAGTTCGTCGAGACGCTCGGCCTCGATCTGCCGGAGATGCGCCACGCCTAGCAGCGTGCGGGCTCTGCCCGCCCTCTGCCCGCCCGCTGCCAGCCAATGGCTCGCGCCATTGGGATCAGATCCGGGAAGATTTCGATATGGCAGGCCTCAAACAGGATAATCTCATGAACAAGCATCTCCTCAAAATTGCCGCCCTCGCCGGCCTTGCTATCCTCCTCGCCGGTTGCGGTCCCAAGGCCGGGAGCGGCGCTTCTGCCACAGCGTCCACCGCCGGGCTGCAGCCCGGAGCCACGGCGCCGGCCTGGACCCTAAAGGATCTCGACGGCAAGGACGTGGCCTTCGCCCAGTTCGCCGGCAAGGTCGTGGTGGTCGATTTCTGGGCCACGTGGTGCGGCCCGTGTGTGCAGGAACTTCCCGGCTACATCGCCATGCAGCAGAAGTACGGGCCGCAGGGGTTCGCCATCATCGGCGTCTCGCTCGACACGATCGCCCCAGCCGAAGTGCAGAAATTCGCGAAATCCAAGGGGATCAACTACACCGTCGTCATGGGCGACGAAGCCATCCAGCAGGCCTTTGGCGCGATCGACGCGATCCCCACGACCTTCCTGATCGACAAGACCGGCGTGATCCGGGACCGGAAACTCGGCGTGGTTCCGCACGACGAATACGAGAAGCGCGTCGCGGCGCTGCTGAAGTAATTTCCGGGGCAGGGTGGACATGGCATGTCCACCGGGCGGGGAAACTATCGCGGCGGAGATGACATCCCCGCCCTACCTCGCTACCTCGGCCCGAAAGGCGCCGAGGTTTCCGGCGTGAAGCGCGTGAGGGCGGCCAGCTCGTCGGCGACCTTCCGGTCGCTCCGGCACCGCGGCATCTTGCAGTGTCCGCCCCACCGGCCCTTCTGCCGCAGCCAGTGCTCGAAGACGCCGGGAATCACGAGGCGCACGACCGGCGGCTCCAGCCGGCCATCCTGACGACGGGCCGCGTAATCGGGATTCAGGCGGCGCATGCCGGTGTCGAGTTCGCCAGCCAGCAGCGGACCAGTGGGGTTCTCCACACTGCCCGAGCGGAGCTCTACCCACCATTCATGGCGGCCGTTTGCCCGGTGCGACCAGGTGTCGGGAAATTGCGGCGCGACGTGGAAATCCGTGATCTGCCAGCGGTGCCGGTGGCAGACCTCGGTCAGCATTTCCGTGACCTCGCGTTCCGAGACCTGCTCGCCGAGCCCGGCGAGTCGCAGGCTGGTTTGGCCGACATGGATCAGGCGCGGCGGGTTCACGGAGATGAAACGCACGATATCCCCGTTCAAGTAACGCGACAGTCCGGCCGGCGTGGTCAGTACCAGCGCGTAATCGATTCCCGCCTGGACCCCCTCCAGCGGCACGATCTTCGGGCCGAGCTCCGGCAACCGGGGCTCGCGGAATTCGCTCATCGGGAGGAATTCAAAATAAATCCCCGTGCCGGTCATCAGCCGCAAACCGTGGGCGGTGTCGGAATCCTGCGTGGCGATGAATCCCTCCGAGGAGGGGAAGATCTCGTGGAAGTTGACGTTGGGCCCGAGGTCGCCCCGGAGCTGGTCCGCGAATGGCGCCATGGGGATGCCGCCGTGGATCAGGCACTCGAGATTGGGCCAGAGGGCGCGCAGGTGGGGCAGCAGGCCGGAGGTTCCCTCAAGCCGGCTGCGCAGCTGCGCGGAGAGGGCCAGCATCCAGTTGGGCATGCCGGCGACCAGACGGATGTCGCGGTTCCACGTGCGCTCGACGATGGAGTCGAGCTTGGCGGTCCAGTCGGTCATCCGCGAGATCTCAGCCCCAGGCTCGTGCAGGAAATCCTCGGCCCAGCCGGGAAGGTGGAGGGCGCCGATGCCGCTGAGGTCGCCGCCCATGGCCCCGAAGCGCTCGGTGCCCGGCAGCGGCGCGACGGGCGCGGACCCGCCCAGGATGAGATGGGTGAGTCACCGATTGTGGATGCGTCGTCGCAAGGGAATTTACCGCGAACCGGCGGGATTACGAAGTTTTTGTCAGCTTTGGGTAAATTCAGGCCCCCATGAAGATTTGCGCAACTGGGCGCCGTTTTCCGGTCGGGCGTGCGACTCCGTCGCCGCCGGGATGCAGGGCCTGCGCTCTTGTCTCGGCGAAGCGTGGCGAAGACGGATGCGCAGGGCCGGTTTGGCATCAGGTCCGCCGCCCATCGACCTAGCTCGGGTCCGTGAGCCTGTCGAACGGCAAGCGGCGACCCTACGCGGCGCGGACGGAGTCCACGCCCTGCCGTAAGCAGGCCCGGATCCTTCATCGTCGCGGTTTTCCCTTTGCGTGCGGCCCGGCCCGGCCCGAAAAACTTCCGCGCATGGCCCTGCCCCCGATCGTGTACGAGGATGAAGACCTGATGGCGTTCAACAAACCCAGCGGGATGCTGGTCGCGCCCGACCGGTGGGACAAAGCCAAGGAAAACCTGATGAGCCTCGTGCATGCCCGCTTCGGCCACGGGGTGGCGAACGTCCACCGGCTTGATGCCGACACCAGCGGGCTGTTCCTGTGCGCGAAGAACAAACGCGCGCTCGATTTCCTCAGCGGGCAGTTCCAGTCGAAGACCGTGACGAAGCGCTACGCGGCCATCGCCGTGGTGCTGCCGCCCGAGCGGGCGATGAAAGTCCTGGCGCCGGTGCGGGCACCGGACGGCGGCCTGCCGGACGAATTCACGATGGATATCGGGCTCGGCCCCGATGAACACCAGCTCGGCCGCATGCGGATCTTCCGCGGGCGCGACGGCAAGGCCAGCGTGACGGACTTTACCACCCGCGAGCGGTTTGGCCGGTTCGCGCTGCTCGAATGCCGGCCGCTCACCGGCCGTACCCACCAAATCCGCGTCCACCTGGCCGCCGCCGGCGCGCCGGTCCTGAACGACCCGATGTACGGGGATCCGGAGATCCACCTGCTGCTTTCGGATCTGAAGCGCGGCTACAAGGGGCGCGACGACGAGAAACCCCTGATCGCCCGCCTCGCCCTGCATGCGGCCGAGCTGGTGATCAAGCACCCCGCCACCGGCGAGCCGATCACGCTGAGCGCCCCGTTGCCGCACGACTTCGAGGTGGCGCTGAAGTACCTGCGGAAGTTTGGCACGGGGCGGCCCCCGCGCCGAACTTCGGTTGCGGGTTAACGGTCGTTGGTTGTTCGTTTTGCACCGATCCCGCGGCGACCGTGATAAGGGTAGGGCTCGACCGACGAACCGGCCGTGATGATTTCAAACCGCTTTTGCCACAGAGGCACAGAGCTCACAGAGCCCACGCCTCGTCGTTATGGCTCGGAATTTGGAAATTCGTTTACGCGCTCTTTTTTGCGGCCAAACCAACTCAGGGCTTGAACGAAGCCAAACCCGATAAGCTTGGGCTCAGTGCCTTTGTGCCTGGGGCAAAACATCCGATAATAACGGCCCGCCCCTGCCTCAATTTCAGAAGGCGGTGGCAAATGAAAAGCCGCCGGTGGTATGGTTGGGGATTCCGAAGCTTCCTTTTCCGGGTGGGACGTGCTTCGCGTCTTGGCGTGCACCAATCCGTCAGCCGATTATCCGGCCAACATGGACCGCTGGATCGAACTAGGCCGGATTTATCGCCGGTTACTGGGCACCGCATCGGACTTCCCGGCGGCGCTGGCGGAATTGCAGGCGGGCGGGTCGGTGGAGTTCCGGCGGCTGCTAGACATTGAACCGGACTGGGTGGCGGGTGACCTGGCCGCGGAACGGAAGCGCCTGCTGGAATGGTTTGAGGACATCCGCGCCTGCGACCTTGGGCGCGGGATCGATATCATTTACGTCGAGCTCGGGACGGCGCCGCGGACGTTCGAGATCTCCGCGTGGCGGTGGGCCGATCGCATCATGCTGATCGACGATGGGCTGATCGAGCCGGACTCAGTCCGGACGGTTTCCACTCCGGGCCGCGTCCATCGGGCGGACGAGCTGGCCGCCGGGGTGCAGGTTGCCCGGACCGGCGGAGAATTCGGGAACCTGGCGGTCTGGCTGCTCTTTTGCGCTTTTGTTCCGCTCGAGGCCTTCGGCGGGGCGGACCTGCAGGCGTCTTGGGGCATCGATCGCGAGTTTGCCGTTCTCTTCGGCTGCAAGGACCACGTGCTCCACGGCGGGTTCATCACGCCCTCCGGCTGGAAACGACCGCTGAAGCTGGTCGAGGCGCCCGAACACCTCTAACGGCTTCAGGCGGTGCCTGAAGCCGAAGTGACAGGTGACAAGTTCCAAGTGACAAGAAGGCCGTGGTCGGAGGGTAGGGCGGAGATGTCAGCTCCGCCGCGATGATCGCGCCAGATCCGGCGGACATGCCATGTCCGCCCTACCTTCAGCCCGCGAACGCCATCCGCGAGTTCTCCGCCAGATGCGTCCGGATGGCGGCGGCGAAGATTTCGCCGAACTCGGCGCGCTTCTTTTCGCCCATGCCAAAGATGCCCGCCATGGCGGATTCACTCTCGGGATAATGGCGAGCCATCTGGCGGAGCGTGGCATCGCCAAAGATGACATAGGCCGGCACGGAGCGCTCATCGGCCAGGGTGCGGCGGACCTGGCGGAGGCGCTCGAAGAGGATCTCGTCGCACGCGACATCGCCCTCGCGTCGGACCCGGCGGGCCACGGGTTTCTCCAGCGACTTGGTCAGGGAGATGGCAGCGCGGGAGAGAAGGACCTGCATCCCCGCCTCCGTGAGTTCGAGCGTTGGAAACTGTCCCTCGGCCTGGCCGACGAACCCGAGGCGGCTCAGTTCGCGCCCGACCGCCGCCCATTGGGTTTTGTCCAATTCCTTCCCGATGCCGTAGGTGGAAAGCCGGTCGTGACCCCAGCGCTGGATGCGCTCGTTGTCGGCGCCGGTGAGGACGGCGATGATGTGGTTCAGGCCGACGGCGAAGCCCCCGGACTGGCGGATGCGGTAGACGCAGGACAGGAATTTCTGGGCGACCAGCGTGCCGTCGTAAGTGTCGCGCGGCTCCAGGCAGTTGTCGCAGCCCCCGCAATTCTCATGGGGATATTTCTCACTGAAGTATTCCAGCAATTCCGCCCGGCGGCAGCCCGCGCTTTCGGCGAAGTGCAGGATCCGGCGCAGCTGGGCCCGGGCGACCTGCTGCTCGTTGGCATCGGTCATCTCGTCGATGAAATGCGTCTGCTTGGCCGCGTCGCCGGCGCTGAAGAGCAGGAGGCAGTCCGCCGGCAGTCCGTCGCGGCCGGCCCGGCCGGTTTCCTGGTAGTAGCCCTCGATGTTCTTGGGGAGGTCGTGGTGGATGACCCAGCGGACGTTTGGCTTGTTGATGCCCATGCCGAAGGCGATGGTCGCGCAGATGATCCGCACCTCGTCGCGCAGGAAGAGTTCCTGGTTCCGGGTGCGTTCCTCGGCGCTGAGCCCGGCGTGATAGGGCCGGGCGGGCAGGCCGCGCCCGGCCAGCGATTCCGCGACCCGCTCGGCGGCCGCGCGGGAGGCGCAGTAAACGATGCCGCACTCGCCCGCGCGCTTGTTCACGAACTCGAGCACCTGCTTGGCGGGCTGGTCCTTGGGCAGGACGCGGTAGCTGAGGTTGGGGCGATTGAAGCTGGCGACGTACACCGCGGGATCGTTCAGGCGAAGGTGGGTAATGACATCGGCCCGCACGCGGTCCGTCGCGGTGGCGGTCAGCGCCATCATCGGCACGCCCGGGAGCCAGTCGCGCAGCTTGGAGAGCTGCCGGTACTCGGGCCGGAAGTCGTGGCCCCACTCGGAGACGCAGTGCGCCTCGTCGATGACGAGGGCGGAGACGTTCCAGGCCTTGAGATTCTGCTGCCATTCCTCGAGCAGCAGCCGCTCCGGAGCGACATAGAGCAGGCGCCACTCACCCCGGTGCAGTCCGGCCAGCCGCGAACGCGCCGCCGCGGCGTCGAGCGAGGAGTTGAGGTAGGTCGCCGCCACGCCCGCGGCCTGCATCTGGTCCACCTGGTCCTTCATCAGCGCGATGAGCGGCGAGACGACGACGGTCAGCCCGGGCCGGACCAGCGCCGGCAGCTGGAAGCACAGCGACTTGCCCCCGCCGGTCGGCAGCAGGGCGAAGACATCGCGCCCCGCGAGCGAGGTCTCGATAATCTCCCGCTGGAGCGGGCGGAAGCTGTCGTAACCAAAGGTGGTCTTGAGCGTGAGCAACAGGTCGGGCACGGGGAGGGGAAGTGAGTTGGGGTGGTGGACTCCGGCGAGTTAAATCAGCACGGATGACTGGAGCTTTTTGTTCCAAGATGGCTCACGCGTCGAATCCGGCGGGGTAGCCTGCCAAGGCGCCAAGAACGCCAAGTTCGATCCCCGGAGGTTTTGCCACAAGGCGCAGAGCCCAAGCCTCTTTGTTTTAGTTTGGAGATCAGGTTTTGAGCCATGGATATGCCGGGTCTGGTCGCCGAAAACGGCATGGGACGCCTCATACCTCCCTATAACGAAAAAAACGTCCCCGATCTTTCACCTATTCGTGCGGACGGTGTGTTTACCTCTGACCTGAGGACCAACGGTGCGTTAACGCCGCATCGGGTGTGCGCAGGCCGGCGTCTTTCGCCGCACAAACGATATGGGGGCGCAAAGGCAGCACTCCCAATGCCGGGGTGTCCGGATCGGAGGGCGCTGACTATCCGGCTCCGTGGCAAACGATACGGCGAAGAAGCTGCTGGAGCGGGTGAGGGAACGGCGGGAATCCCGCGGCCTCAGCCAGGAGGCTTTTGCCGAGCGTGCGGGGCTCAAGTACAAGCACTACCAGTCGATCGAGGCGGGGCGGAAAATCGATATCCGGCTCTCGACGCTGCAGAAGCTGTCCAAGGCCTGCGGCTTGGAACTCTGGCAACTGCTGCACCCTGACACGGCGGAGTTCGCGGTGGGGGAGTGAGCGAATGAGAAGCCGGATTACCCCGCCGCGCGGCGGCGGAGTGACCGGTGATGGGCTCGGTCATCTCTAAGCCGTTTGGCACGCAGGGAGCGCTGGGATCGCGGAGGTCGGAAGGGTGGGTCAGATCCTTGAAACAGGGTTGGCCGCAAAAAGGCGCAACCCATCCGGTTTAAGGCTTCAGCTTCGCGAGGGCCGCCCGGGCCCGGGCCTTGGCTGCGTCGTCGTGCTTTTCCCGGGAGGGGAGAACGAGGCCACGGTTGAACGCGGCGCGGGCCTCGGGTTCGCGGCCCGCAGCGAGGAGGGCGAAACCGAGCTCGATGGGATGGGCCACGGTCTGGGGGGCGAGCGCCACGGCACGTTCCAAGTGAGAAATTCCTTCCTGGTAGGAGGCGTTGGGCAGGGCGCCGTAGACCAGCCGGACAAAGAGCCGGGTGGCGGCACCGAGCGAGGCGACTTCGTAGTGCCAGCGGCCGAGGACATGGTGGGCCCAGTCGTAGTGGGGATTGAGGGCGAGAGCCCGCTCGGCGCCTTCCCGGACGAGGCGGGAGTAGGTGATCTTGGTTTTGATGTCGGAAAGCACGCCGATCTTCCCGGAGCTGATGGCGAGCGAGAGGACATTGACCGCGTTGTTTGGCTCGAGCTCGACCGCGCGCTGCGAGTGCTGGAGTGCGAGCCGGGCGAGGCGGAGCTTCTCGGCGGGTGCGGTGGCCTCGACCTCGGCGTCGGAGTACTGGCGGGCGAGCTTCTGCTGTAGAAAGGCGTTGTCGGGGTTAACTCTGGCGGCCACCTGGAAAAGCTCGAGGGACCGGGCGGTGTCGAGCCGGGCCTCGGCCGCCATGGCATCGCGGACAAGCGGATCATCCGGCGCCGCGGCCGTGGCGGGCGCGGCAAGCAGGACGGCGATGACCGTGCCGATCCAGAATCCGCAATTTATGCCACAGAGGCACAAAGACACAGAGCCCAAGCCTCGTTTTTTGGTCCGGAACCCAAACAGAAAAATCAGAGCTCGGTGTCTCTGGGCCTCTGTGGCAAAAGACGGCATGTCCGGATCCGACTTACGGTTTCCGGAACAGGTAATGGCTCACGAGCCATTCCTCGCCGTCGCGGTAGCCCCAGAGTTCGGCGCAGCTCATGTAGAAGACCCGCCAATAGACCCACCACTTCCGGGCCTGGTCGGCGCCGTAGGTGGCGGCGAACAAGGGCATGATCTCCTCCTTGTGCCGGTCCATGTTCTGCAGCCAGTGCTCGGCGGTACGCTGGTAGTGCGTGCCGTTGACGCGCCAGTCGGACACCAGCTTGAGGTCGTCCTGGAAGTGCGACAGGAGGTCGTGCGACGGGATCTGGCCGCCGGTGAAGAAATAGCGGCTCATCCAGTCCGACGCATCGCGCGCCACGAAGTGGTACGAGAGCCGGTGATGGGTGAAGATGTGCACAAACATGAGCCCGCCCGGGCGCAGCCAGCCGGCGATGCGGGAGAAAAGCACCTGATAGTTCTTCATGTGCTCAAACATCTCGATCGAGACCACGCGGTCATAGGCGCCCGCCTCCGCGGCGAACACGTTCATATCCGCCGTGATGATCCGCAGATTGGACAAGCCGCGCCGCGCGGCTTGGTCATCGATGAATTCCTTCTGGGTGCGGGAATTCGAGACCCCGGTGATGCGGGACTTCGGGAAACGCTCCGCGAGGAAAAGCGAGAGCGAGCCCCAGCCGCAGCCGAGCTCGAGTACGTTCTGGCCGTCGGCGAAGCGGCCGCGCTCGAGGTAGAGGCTCAGCATCGCTTCCTCGGCTGCGTCGAGGGTTTCGGTCCCGGTCGGGTAGAGGCAGCCGGAGTACTTGAGCCGCCGGCCGAGGCAGTGCTGGTAGAACAAGGTGGGAACCTCGTAGTGCTGCTCGTTGGCGGCGCGGGTCTCCTCGGCGACCGGGCGGGTCTTCAGGTCGGCGACATAGGCGGCGACGTCGTAACGCGCCTGCTCCTCGCGGATGCGCCCGGCGAGCAGGCGGCGGATGCCGGTCCGGATGAGCAGATCGGGGAGGAGGTCTTTTTCGAGGAGGGCGTCGATCATGGGTCAGCGGAGACGGATTATGCGCCACAGAGCCCCAGAGACACAGAGTTCGGAGTGGTGGGCCAGGAACCCAAGGTCCGAACTCTGTGTCTCGGTGCCTCTGTGGCAAAAAGCGGGTCGGGATGGGATCATCATGACGGTGGCTTCTTGGGGAACCAAGGGACGAACGCGCTCGTGGTCTGCTGGTAGCGACGGTAGGCGTCGCCGCGGCTGCGGAGACTTTGCTCCTCGGTCAGCGGGATGCCTGTGACGCGGAGCAGAAGATAGAGGATCCCCGCGGGGCCGATCAGTGCGAGCCAGCCGTGGGGCGAGGCGAGCGCGAAGAGCGCGAATGAGACCCAGATGAGCCACTCGAAGAAATAATTGGGATGCCGGCTGTAGCGCCAGAGGCCGGCGTCGCACACGCCGGCGCGCCGGGCGGGATCGCGCTTGAAGGCGGCCAGCTGATGATCGGCGATGGCCTCGCCGAGGATGGCCACGAGCCAGAGTGCTGCGCCGGTCAATTCGAGCGGATGAAAACCAGGCGCAGGGTTCAGGGCGGCCAGCAGTGGCGCGAGGCCGAGCAGCACGACGGAGGCGGCCTGCATTTGGAAGAACCAGAACATCCGCCGGCCGAAGCCGACGGCCCAGTCCTTCCGCAGTTGGCGGTAGCGACCGTCCTCGACCGGATGGTGTCCCATCACGCGGACATGCAGGTGGGTGCCGAGCCGGGCGCTCCAGACAAGCGTGAGAGCGGCGATCAGGGCGCGGCGGCCCGTCCAGCCGGGCCCGAGGAGCGCGTAGAAGAGGGCGATGACCCCGAAGGAGTACGACCACGCGATGTCGACGATGCCGTAGTTGTCGATCCGGCGCGCGAGGAGATAGAGCAGGGCGAAGACACCCGCGAGCCCGGCGAGGGCGGCCAGGACCAGCAATAGCGCCGGCATCATGGCACCGGGTGCTCCGACGGTTTGGAGGCGATGACCTTCGCCGCGTTCTCCGCCTTCACCTTCACGATGCCGCGGAGCAGCGGCATCGCGCCAAAGTACACCACGGTCACCCAGAGCGGCGCGAGGATCATCCACACGACCATGGCGTGGAATGCGCCCGCGCCAAAGCGGCCGAAGAATTCCGCGGGGTCGTTCCACAGGAGCCAGCTCATGTACTTCATGCTGAAATTGACGTGCTGCGCGCCGAAGACGGCCTCGCCGAGCCGGAACTGGACGTAGATGAGCGGAATGTGGATCGGGGTGCAGAGATAGTTCAGCACCTGGATGATCGGCTGGTTCAGCTTCAGCAGGATCGCCGCGATAAAGCACAGCAGCGTGGTGCTGCCGAGGATCGGGAACATCGCAAGGGCGCTGCCAATGGCGAGCGTCAGGGCCATCTTCTCCGCTGTCACCCCTTGGGTCAGCTGGTTGACGATGGGATCCCGGACCCGGCGTTGCCAAAAGGTGCGGGCCTTGGTCGCCGGCTTGGGGTCGGGGGATGAATCCACAGGGGAAAACAAGACGCACCCGGGGGCGCGGCTCAAGCTGCGTTCCTCGGCCAGGCCAGCGCGATCACGATCACGCCCAGCAGGGCGAGGGCAAGCCCCAGCCGGCCCGGTCCGTCGCGGCGCGTGGTCAGCACCGGGCCCAGGCCGGCGGCCGGATCGGCACGGAACAGCTCGGAGAGGCAGTAGGCCGACA
>CAMDOO010000044.1 GCA_945903545.1 Opitutus sp. GAS368
CACCGGCAAACCTCCCCAGGCCTTGATCAATGCTGCCATTCCGAAGGTCGTCCTCTCCTGGAGCGGGAAAAAGGCTGACCTTACAGGCTATATGGTACCGACCAAGATGGACAAAGGCCTCGTCGTGGAATTCCTGATGGTGCGTGACATGAACTCCTGTTGCTACGGTGTCAGTCCCGCCCTGAACCATTTCGTCGTGGTGCGGATGGCCAAAGGAGTCGCCCCCATCTTTGAACGGGTCGTCAAGGTCTCCGGCACCTTCAAGGTCAACACCACCTTCGACGACCATGGCTATATGGTGGCACTCTACGAGGTCACGGGCGAAAAAGTGGTCGCGACCGGCGATTGAGGGCACGACAGCCGAAGCCTTCAAGTTCAGGGCGTGCCGGCAAAGTGAATCAAGAGGCAGCCGAAGGGGTCAGGCCGAGATTCGTGGAAACGCGGCCGGCTCCCCTGGAGATGCCGCGGAATTTTCCGCGCCATTCCAACATTCTCGACCTGATCCTTTACAGGCGGCCACCCCTTGCAGGCGGCCGTAGTTATTTAACGGCCTTCGAAAGCGCGTGAATCACGCCATCATAAGCCGGCTTGCGCCCGTAGGCGTCGTCGAAAACCAACGGACTGAACTGCCGGCGCCAAGAATCCGTGTCGCGCAGCCCCCAGAAGGTGACACGCGTCACGGCTTTGTGCTTGAGCAACACCTCGAAGATCTCGCCATACCGCTTTGACAACCCTTCCTGCTGCGCCGGAGTAAGCGGGGGCGTCGGGGTGGCAGGGCCGCGGCCACCGCGACCGCCCGCGGCTGCAGGTGCTCCGGCGGGAGGCTGGCCGGCTGGCGGGGGTGTCTGTACGCCGCCAACCGCAGCCGTAAGCGCGGCGTTGGAATCGGCGAAGGCACGGATGTCGAGTTCCGTGATATGAACCTGCACGCCGAGGGAGGCAAACATGCCGATCGTCTCGTCGATCTTGGCGGTGGTCGGAGAGGCAAAATTATAGTGCCCCTGCATGCCGACCGCCGTGACGCGCGCGCCGTTTCCTTGGAGATACTTGATCAGTTCGATGGCGTTGGCGCGCTTGAAGTCACTGGCGTCGAGATTGTAGTCGTTATAGTAGAGCTCGGCATCCGGGTCGGCTTCGTGCGCCCACTTGAACGCCATCAGAATATATTCCCGGCCGGCGAGGCGGTTGAACGGGGAATTGTTGCGCAGGCCGTAGGGCAGGTCTCCCTGCTGGCTTTCGTTGTCGGCCAGGGCCTCGTTCACGACGTCCCAGCCCTTGACCTTGCCCTTGTAGCGGCCGGCCACCGTGAAGATGTGGTCTTTCAGGCGCTGCATCAGCACTTCCTTCGTGAGCTCCGACTGGCCGGGATCAGGCTGGCTCATCCAACCTGGCATCTGGCTGTGCCAGCAGAGATTGTGGCCGATGATGAACAGGTTGTTCTTCAGACCGAACTCGACGAACTGGTCGGCCGGTTCGAACCGGTAGCTGCTCTCATCGTTGCCGGCACGCGGGTGGATCGGCCCCATCTTCATCACATTCTCGGCCGTGATGCTGTTGAACTCGCGGGCAAGCAGCTCGGCGGCCTTGGGAATCTGACCGTTGACCTGGTCGGGGCGGATGGCGGCACCGACCACGAAGCGGCCCTTGAACGCATCTTTCAGCGTGATCGAAACGGGCGCCGGCGGCGCGTAGGGCACCACCCGGGCTTCAGCGACGGACGCGGGCGGCGGCGCCGGTGCGAACGGAGTCTGAGCGAAGATGGAGCAAAACGGTGCGAGCGCACCGGCGGACAGAAACAGGAAACGGTGGAGCGGACGGGCGGGCGTTTTCATGGATGTGGTCGCTTGAGTTTTGCGGCAGACGTCACACGGGGGATTCAGCCCAGACGTCGGCTCGACGAGAGCCGTGCTCCAAGCCAAAGGGGTTGGGCCGTACATTGTCACATTTTTTCCGCCGGGGAACGATTTAGTGAAAGATTCGTCCTGATTTCTGCGTTCTACCGGGCAGATATGCCTCGTCTGCCCAGACTCCAGTTTCCCCACGCCATTTACCACGTCTACAACCGCGGCAACTATCGGACATACGTTTTCGACGAGCCCGGAGCCGCCGAGGCGTTCCTGCTCTGCCTGTTCCAGGCGGCCAAGCTATTCGGATGGAAAGTGCATGGCTACGTCGTGATGGGAAACCACTTCCACCTCGCTCTGGAGACTCCGCGGGCGAATTTGGTCGAGGGCATGCACTGGCTGCTGTCGACGTATGCCACGCGCTTTAACCGGTTCCGACGTGAGCAAGGTCACCTCTTCCAAGGCGTCTACCGGGCCAAGCTGGTGGAGCCCGGGCGCTATCTGGGCAACCTGGTGAACTACATTCATCTCAATCCGGTCCGGGCCGGGATCTGCGCCATCGGCGCCCTCCCCTGCTACCGTTGGAGCAGCCTACGCCGGTTTCTGGAACATCCGCGGCCGGAGTTCCTGACCTGCGCGGAATGGCTGCGAGAGCAGAACCTGCAGGACACACCCGAGGATTGGCGGCAGTATCGCGACATCCTTGCGGCCATTGCCAGCGATCCGGCCCGGCAGGAGGCCGGCGGATTTGACTCGATGACCCTCGGCTGGGCGATCGGCAGCAAGGAATGGAAACGAGAAATGGCCGCCGAGTTCGATTTGCGGGGAGCGGTGGAGCCCATGAGTGGTCCGGAGCGGGATGCCCTGCGCGCCGAGCTCTGGCACCGGGAGCTGGACGCGGCTCTGGTCAGGCTCGGACGCACCCGCGCCGACCTGGCCTCGGATCGCAAAGGCGCCCCTTGGAAGGTGACGCTGGCCGACGAACTCCGGCGTTCGGCCAACTGCTCCTGCGCTTGGCTGGCCCAGGAATTGGCGATGGGCGGCGCCGCCGCCCTCCGCACCCGCCTCCATGAGCACCGCAAAAGCCTTCGATCGACTCCACCGGATGCTTGACTCCCTCCCTCTCAAAAAGGGGTTGGGCCGCACTTCGTCACGTTCCTCACGCACGACATCTGTAAATGTGACAATGTGCGCCACAACCCCTTTAACCCCTCTATTACCACATCAAGGTCTGGCGCACCGCCGAGGATCGATTTGACGCGGTTGCCACCGAGAAACGCATGGGCAGGACCTCCGATACGGACATGTGGAGTCAGGCATCGGGCAGCGCACCACCGACCGAAGGGACGACTTGACGGGGTTGGGACGAGCAGCGGATCAATCGGGTCATGCTGACCCCGTCGGCTCGGCCCCAGCTCCCTTGGCTCGGCCCTGGATTTTAACAGTTAGCGGCCCGATCCCTTCGGCTCGGCCCAAATGTGATAATGTGCGGCCCAACCCCTTTGGCTTGGCCCCTTTGGCTTGGCCCTCGAGGTGAGGGAAGAAGCTTGGAGTTTCTGGCTGGCGGCGGTTTGCTCCCAGTTCCTAGCTCCATGGAGGTGCTCATCCAGAATAATGCCGAGGCCGGCTGCCTGCTCGGGGCACGCATCATCGCCCGTTTGGTGCGGGAAATGCCCGACGCGGTGCTCGGCCTCGCCACCGGGCGCACTCCGATGCAGCTTTATCAGGAACTCATCCGGATCCATCAGAACGAGGGCCTGGATTTCAGCCGCGTCACGACTTTCAATCTCGACGAATACGTCGGGCTCCCGGCCGCGCACGAACAGTCCTACCGGCGGTTCATGCACGAAAACCTGTTCCGGCATATCAACATCGACCCACAGCGCACGCACGTACCCGACGGCACCGCAGCCGATCTGCAGGCCGAGTGCCGCGACTACGAGCGGCGCATCGAGGGGGCCGGCGGCATCGACCTGCAATTGCTCGGGCTCGGGCGCAATGGCCACATCGGTTTCAACGAGCCGACGGGTTCGCTCCGTTCAAGGACATGGATCAAGATCCTTTCCGAGCAGACCCTGAAGGACAACAGCGCGGTGTTCGGAGACATGGCGCACATGCCGCGTCATGCCATCACCATGGGGGTAGGCACGATTCTCGAGGCCCGGCGCGTGCTGTTGCTGGCCTACGGTCCCGCCAAGGTGCGGGCCGTGGCCGAGATGATCGAGGGCCCACTGGCGGCGGTGTGCCCGGCCTCGGCGTTGCAGCTTCACCCCCGAGCCACCATCATCCTGGACGAAGCCGCTGCGGCCGCCCTCAAGTACTCCGACCACTACCGCTGGATTGATCGGCACAAGCTCGACTGGCAGAAGCACGGCATGTAACCCGTGTCCACCGAGCCGACACCGAGCCGAAGGACACCGAGCCGAAGGGTCAGGCCGAGATTCGTGGAAACGCGGCCGGCTCCGTTGGGAATACCGCGGAATTTTCCGCGCAATTCCCCATTTCTCGGCCTGACCCCTTACGGCTCGGCCCCTGGCTTCGACCCCTCGGCCTCGGCCTGACGCTGCGCTGCGGCCATGTTGTCGACTAAGTTCGGGTAGCGGCGGCCCGCCTTCCGGGCGCGCTCCTTCGCCCAAGCGATGTTCTCCAGTGTGAGCTTGCGGGCGGACTGAGGGCGCCCAGACGGATTTTTCCAGGGAGGCAGAACCATGGTCTGAAGCCTACGGATTGAGGGCGCTCTCGCAAGATTCGACCCAGCCCGCCCAGCCCAAGCGCCCGGAAAAGCACCCCAAGGGGTCAGCCGAGATTCGTGGAAACGCGGCCGGCCCCCTCGGGAATACCGCGGAATTTTCCGCGCAATTCCCCATTTCTCGGCCTGACCCCTTACGGCTCGGCCACGGCAACAGCCGCGGAGACCGCGGCCCGGTCGTGGCGAAGGGAGTTCCGGGAAACGGGCGAGCAGGGTTGACCGGACGAAGCAGACTGGACCGGAGCTTGGTCGGGGCCTGGCCGCTGAGGGGCGCGGTGGGTGGAAATGAAATGGGCTGAGGATTGGTGATCCTCAGCCCATGAATTAATCGCGGGCGGGTCGTCGACCCAGCCCTAACCTCGAACCCTTACTGGCAGGCCTCACACTCGCCGCCATTGCGCATGGCCTCAATCGAGCAGGCCGTTTTCTCCGCAGCCGTATACTCCTTCTTTCCAGCACGGGCCGCCGGGACGTCGGCCCCTACCCCGGTGGCGGCGAACGGGGAATTAGTGAGCAACGGCGCGTGGGTGCCGCCGGTGTCGCCCGAATTTTGGCCGCCGGAGGAGCCTTCGTTGACGGCGCCGCGCATTTCCTTTTTCACGCCGACGGTGGCCTTCTCGATGTTGGAGGCGCCGAGGCTGCGGAGGTAATACGTGGTCTTGAGGCCGGCGTGCCACGCATGACGATACATGTGTGATAGGGTCTTCAGGTCCGGGGTCTTGATCCAGAGGTTCACGGACTGGGCCTGGTCGATCCACTTCTGGCGGCGGGCTGCCGCGTCCACGATCCACTTGGGGTCGATGTCGAAGGCGGTGAGGTACTTGGCCTTCAGGTCGGCCGGGACGGTCTCGATGTCCTTCAGCTCGCCATCGAAGTACTTCAGGTTCTCCACCATCTGCGGGTTCCAGAGGCCGCGGGCCTTGAGGTCCTTCACGAGGAAGGGGTTCAGGACGATGAACTCGCCGGAGAGGTTGGATTTGACGAAGAGGTTCTTGTAGGTCGGCTCGATGCAGGGGCTCGTGGCCGTGATGTTCGAGATCGTCGCGGTGGGCGCGATCGCGAGGACGTTGCTGTTCCGCATGCCCTGGGCCGCGATCTTGGCCCGGACGGGAGTCCAGTCCATCTTGCCGCCGCGGGGAACTTCCACCGCGATGCCGCGTTCCTGCTCGAGGAGGTCGAGGGTGTCCTGCGGCAGGAGGCCGCGGTCCCACTTCGAGCCTTTGTAGCTGGAGTACGGGGCGCGCTCGGCCGCGAGGTCGGAGCTGGCCTCGTAGGCGTAGTAGGCGATGGCCTCCATGGCCTCGTCGTTGAAGGCGACAGCCTCATCGGACGCGAAGGCGTGGCCGCGGAGGTAGAGCGAGTGCGCGAGGCCCATCACGCCGAGCCCGATCGGGCGGTGGCGGCGGTTGGAGGTCTCGGCGGCCTTCGTCGGGTAGAAGTTGATGTCGATGACGTTGTCGAGCGCACGGACCGCCATGCGGATGGTCTCGCGGAGCTTCTTGTGGTCGAGCTCGCCGCTGGGCAGGAGGTGCGTCTCGAGGATCACGGAGCCGAGGTTGCAGACAGCGGTCTCGTCCTTGGAGGTGTTGAGCGTGATCTCGGTGCAGAGATTGGACGAGTGGATGACACCGACGTGGTCCTGCGGGGAGCGGACGTTGCAGGCATCCTTGAAGGTGATCCACGGGTGGCCGGTCTCGAAGAGCATCGAGAGCATCTTCTTCCAGAGCTCGAGGGCCTCGACTTTCTGGCCCTGGATTTTGCCGTCCTCGGCCATCTGCTCGTACTCGAGGTAGCGGATCTCGAACTTCTTGCCGTAGAGCTCGTGGAGGTCGGGGGTCTGGTTGGAGCGGAAGAGGGTCCAGGAGCCGCGGGCCTCCATGCGCTTCATGAAGAGGTCGGGAATCCAGTTCGCCGTGTTCATGTCGTGGGTGCGACGGCGGTCGTCGCCCGTGTTCTTCCGGAGCTCGAGGAACTCGAAGATGTCGTTGTGCCAGGTCTCGAGGTAGGCGCAGCCGGAGCCCTTGCGTTTGCCGCCTTGGTTGACGGCGACGAGCTGGTCGTTGTGGAGCTTCAGGAACGGGATGACGCCCTGGGACTCGCCGTTGGTGCCGCCGATGTAGGCGCCGGTGCCGCGGACCGCGGTCCAGGAGCCGCCGAGGCCGCCGGCCCACTTGGAGAGGTAGGCGTTCTCGGCGATGCCGCGCTGGAAGATGCCCTCGATGGAGTCATCGACGTAGTAAAGGTAGCAGGAGCTGAGCTGGGAGTGGAGCGTGCCGGCGTTGAAGAGGGTCGGCGTGGACGAGCAGAAGCGGCGGGTCTTGTAGAGGTCATACAGGCCGGCGGTCTTGCTCTCGCGCTCGACGGTCTCGTCGAGGAAGAGGCCCATGGAGACACGCATCCAGAAGAACTGGGGGGTCTCGATGCGGCGGGCGGGCTTCCGGGTCTTGTCGATGATGAGGTACCGGTCGTACATCGTCTGGATGCCGAGGAAGTCGAACTCGAGGTCCGAGGACGGATCGAGGGCGGCGGCGAGGCGGGCGAGGTCGAACTCCATGAGGCGCGGGTTGAGGCGCTTGATGGAGATGCCGTGCTCGAGGTACTTCTTGAAGGCCTTCTGGTGGAACTCGCGGAGCTTGTTGACGCCGTCGCGGAGGATGTCCCAGCCGAGGACTTCCTCGTAGATGTAGGTGAGCTGGATGCGGCCGGCGAACTTGGCGAAGTCGGCGTCCTTCTCGATCAGGGTCTTGGAGTTGAGGACGATGGTGGCGTCGAGGTCCTTCTGCGAGATCTGGTCGTAGACGGCGCGGCGGAGTTCCTGCTCGATCTCCTCGCTGGAGAGGCAGAGGTCGAGGCCGATACGGGCGAACTCGATGCGCTTGCGGAGGTCGGCGCCGTCCCAGAGGACGGTGGAGCCGTCGGGTTTTTTCAGAACAACCGTTGTGATCTGGGCGGGATCAGACGGCTGCGCCGTCTGATCGGAGATCGGAGATGGGAGATCGGAGATGGGGGTGTCGCGGAGGGTGGCGCGTTCGGCTCTGAAGAGAATGTACGCCTCGGCGACCTTGAAGTGGCCGGCCTTCATGAGCTCTTCCTGGACGAGGTCCTGGACCTCCTCGATGTGGACGAAGGCCTGCTTGGCGGAGTGGAGGCGCTCGGAGACGGCGCGGGTGATGGCGACGGCGGGGGCGGAGTCACGCTCGAGGGAGAGGAAGGTCTTGCGGACGGCGATCTCGACCTTCTGGTCGCTCCACGGCACGACCTGCTTGTTGCGGCGGATGACGCGGAGGGTGGAGGTGGCGGCGGCCTCGCGGTTGACGGCGATCTTGCGGCCGCGGTTGAGGAGGAGGCTCTTGGCGACGAAGTAGGCGTTGTTGTCGACGAGGGTCTTCTCGATCAGCTCGTAGAGGCTGTCGAGGGAGAGGCGGACGGGGTTATGCTGGCGGCCGAGGACGGTGATGTTGGCGGCGAGCTCGCGGCAGATGCGGATGACCCAGGCGCGGTTGGTGTCGGTGAAGATGTCCTTCTCGCCCTTGGCGAGGGCGACGTTGGTGAGAGCCTTGCCGAGGGTGTCGGCGACCTCGCTGAGCGAGAAGCGCTCCTCGCCGTGGGGGCAGAGGAGGACGATGGGCGGGAGGGCGATGGTCTCGCCGGCGAGGATGTCGCGCCAGGCGAAGACGGGTTTCTGCTCGTGGGGGGTATGGACGGTGCGCTTGAGGGCGAGGTCGTGCGCGAGGGAGGGGTTACTCATGGTCGGAAACGGATGACGAATGTGGGAAGCTGGAAACGGAAAGGGACGGAAATCGGAGGGCGGAGACCGGGCCCTGTTTTACTCGGGGAGCTACGGAGGGTCGGTACGGGGCGCTGGGCGGGCGGCTGGCGGGATGGTTAGAGGATCTGGGGGTCGGAAAACGAAAGAGCGAAGGGAGCGCCCTGCTTCGCTCTGGAGAGCTACGCAGGGTCGGTACTTCGCGGGGGGGATGTCAGTGGCTGGCTGGGAAGCGGGGCTGGGGTCTGAAATTTGAGATTTGGAACTTGGCCCTGCTTCGCGCCGGGGGCTACGCAGGGTTGTTCGCTGCGCTCACAAATCGGCGTCGTCGGTGCCGGCGAGGGCGGAGGATTTCTGGTACTCGGTGACGCGGCCCTCGAAGAAGTTCTGCTCCTTCTTGATGTCCATCATCTCGGCGAGCCAGGGGAGCGGGTTCTTCACGCCGGGATTGAGGAGGGCGAGGCCGCAGCCCTCGAGGCGGCGGTCGGCGATGAAATCGATGTAGGTGAGGAAGTCGTCGAGGCGGAGGCCGACGGCGTTCACGGGGAGGCAGTCCTTGATGAACTCCTTCTCGAGGGTGATGGCCTCGGCCATGGTCTGGCGGAGCTCCTCCTTGAACTCGGCGGTCCAGATCTCGCGGTTCTCCTCGACGAGGTCCATGAAGAGGTTCCGGAACACCTCGATGTGGTTGGATTCGTCGCGGAGGGTGTAGCGGAACATCTGGCCGATGCCGGGGAACTTGTTCTGCCGGTAGAGCGAGAGGACCATGCCGAAGAGGCCGTAGAACTGGGTGCCCTCCATGCACTGGCCGAAGATGAAGATGTTCTTCGCGAGGAGCTTCTTGTTCTCGGGCTTCGTCAGGTCGAGATCGCGGCGGAGGGAATGGGAGGTCTTGGTGACGAACTCGTTCTTGCGGACGATCGTCGGGATGTCCTCGAACATCGCCTCGCACTCGTGCGGGTTGATGCCGAGCGAGGAGATCATGTAGAGGAGGGAGTCAGCGTGGATGTTCTCCTCATGCGCGTGGCGACCGAGGACGAGCTTGAGCTCGGGGGCGGTGACCATCTCGCGCACGACGTGCTGGATGTTGTCGCCGACGATGCCCTCGGCCGCGGAGAAGTAGCCGATGCCCATGCGAATGATCCAGCGCTCGACATCGCTGACGTGCGCGGTGTCGCGCCACTGCTCGATGTCCTTGCCCATCGGGATGTCCTCCGGCTCCCAGTGGTTTGCCTTCATTTTCCGATACAGCTCGTAGGCCCACTGGTATTTCAGCGGGAGGAGATTGAAGGTCATGGTCTCGCGACCGTTGATGACCTTCTTCGCGGCAAACGCCGCCTCGGCCTTCTCCTGGTCGAGAATGAAGGTCTTGGCGCCGATCTGGAAAGTTTTTTGCATGGGGGAAAGTGGAGTTTTGGACGCGCGGAGCGCGAGGGGCTGAGGTGTATTTGGGGCCGCGCGGGCCCGGGCGATCCAAAGTTGCTGAAAGTTATTTACGGGTTGTTGACCACAACTGGTAGTGGTCCCCAGCTCCGGAGGCCACAACCTATGGGAACGTGAAAAATTGGCGTCAACAGGTTTGTGATTTTTTCCGCGAAAAATTTCGCGAGATTATTGGCGCGCAAAAAACCCGGAGGAAAAGACGGTGATGGCCGGGGGGCAGACCAGCACCGCGGGGCGGTTTTAGGCAGAGGTATTCCGGTTTTTTGACCACGGCTTTCACGGCTTCCGCGGATGGTTTTTGGGTCGGGACGGCTGTCCCAGCCGTCCTTCCGGAGGGCGCGTGGGGACACGCGCCCCTACCCTCGACCGATCATCGCGGCAGATGATCGCGGGGGAAGCCCCACTTCCGCCCTACGCGTTCTCATCCGTGAAATCCGCGGTTAAAAGGTATCGGGATCGAGCCGTGCTTCGCTCCGTGAGCTTCGCAGTCTGCGGGTACCCTCGGCTTGATCGCCGGGAGAACCCGCAAAAAAGGGGCGGTCGCTGGTGCGACCGCCCCGGAAGGGAGGACGGGATGAACCCGACGGCTTAGAACTTCAGGCGGCCGCCGAGCTGGATGCGCCAGCGGGTCTGGTTGTTGTCGGGGGTGGGCTCGGTCGGGCGGGTGAAGGAGGCCAGCGGCGTCACCGTGCCACCCGTGCCGGCCGTGCCGACGAGCAGTTGCCCGGCGACATTGTAGGCGGCACTGCCAAACGTGGTGGTGGCGAACAGGTCGTTATCACCGGTGCCCTGGATGGTCTCCATGTAGCCGAAGGTTTTCTTGCTGAACCAGGAACCGAAGTTCACGAAGTCGGCGAAGATCTCGAAGGTGGCGGGCTTGTAGATCGGGATTTCCTGGGCGAGGTGGAGATCGAGGCGATTGACCCACGGCATCGTGAAGCCGTAGCGGGGGGCGACCTGGCCGCGGTACGTCGTGAGGATGCTGTTGTCGGCGTAGTTCACGATGTTCTGGGCCACCGTGGTGGACAGGCCGTTCGCGATCGAGGCCACGATGACCGGGTCGCTCATGCCGTTCGGCACGTAGACCAGGTCGTTGGCGCTGGTGCCGTCGGCGTTGGCGTCGTTCGCATAGACGACGCTGTACGGGTTGCCGGTCTTGCCCTCGTAGTAGAGCGATATGGTGGACTTGTAGCCGGGGCGGAACCGGAACTCGCGGCTAAGGGTGGACTGGATGCGGTTCGCGACCTCGAAGGCGGAGCGGGCGAGGGTCGGGACGTTTTGATTGAACACCGGATTGCGGGTGAACTGCGAGGACGCGACGGTTTCGCCCAGCGGGATCGCGTCGATCGCCCGGCCGCGGGTGTAGGAGACGTTGTAGGCCCACTTGTCCTTGATCTTGCCGGCCAGGGTGGCGGAGACGTAGGTCGAGAAGCCCATCTTGATGTTGGTCGTGGCCAGCACATCGCCGAATTCGGGGCGCTGGGGGCCGCTCGTAGTCGATCCGGAGAAAACCTGGCGTCCATCGCTGCCCACGATCCGCGGCTTCAGATTGAAGTTGCGGATGAAGAGGGCCTGCGCGGCCTTGGTGTGGATCGCCTCGATCGTGAAGTTGCTGCTCCAGAAGGAGAGCTTCCGGTCGAAGGCGAGATTGCTGCGCCAAACGGACGGCGGCTTGAGCTTGTCGGTCGCCAGGTTGATGCCGGGGATGCCCACCGCGGCGCTGGTCGTGGTGCCGATCGGGTTGTTGATGTCGAAGGTGTTCTGGGGGTTGACCGGATCGACCACGCCCGAGAGGTAGTTGACGAGGCTGGTCACGCCCGTGCGGGTCGTGGAGCGGCCGACGCCGGAATTGCCGAAGGAGTTCGACATGATGACCCAGGGGATGCGGCCCGTGAAGTGGCCGATGCCGCCGCGCACCTGGACCTTGCGCTCGCTGTCGAGGGAGAGGTTGAAGTTGAACCGGGGCGAGATCAGGTTGGAGCCGTCCACCGATCCGTCATTGCGGAGGCCGAAGATCCCGACGAAGTCGGTGGCGGCATTGGGGTTGCTGGCCGCGTTGAGTGGCGGGCGCGCGCCGGTCTCGAACCAGTCGTAGCGCAGGCCGACCATGGTGCTGAACCGGGCGTTCGGGGACCAGTTCATCTGGCCGTAGACGCCGTTGACGGCGAAGTCGCTGGATTCGTCCTTCGCGGTGCCCTTGAGGTAGGTCGAACGGAGGTAATTCTGGATGACGTCGTTCTCGAAGGCGGTGACGTTCGCGAAGTCGAACATACCGTAGGAGGACGAGCGGAAGAGGTTGACGAACTTGCTCTTCTCCCGGTCGTACCCGGCGGCGAAGTGCAGGTTGCTCAGGGTGTACTGGGCGTTGGCGCGCTGGCTCGAGGTCTCGACCGAGACGAAGTTGCCCTGGCGGTTCTGCTCGGTGCCCATCACGAGGACGCCGTTGGCGTTCACGGTGGCGCCGGACTTGTTCAGGCCGGAGAAGCCGAAGATGCGGATCTCGGGAAGGGTCGAGGTAACCGGGGTGGCCTGATTGTAGCGGTTCTTCGACCACTGCAGCTCGGTCTTGAACCGGGAGGTCCACTGGCTGAAGAGCTGGGCGGCCACGGTCTCCTCATTGCGGACCTGATTGTAACCGTTCGAGTTCAGGCCGGCGATGTTGGTCGTTGCGACCGAGAATCCGACGCTCGAGAGCGGGTTGAGGGTATTGCCCTGACTGTACTTGCCGGCCTGGGGCAGCTCGCCGTTGACCTTGGTGTAGCGGACTGAGAAGCGCTGCGTGGAGGTGGCGTTCCAGTCCAGTTTGATGAGCTTCTTGGTGTCGGCCTGCTTAAGGGCCGCGGTGCGGCCGTCGAACTTGCCGAAGTTGTAGCCCTTGCCGGTCAGGGTGTTGATCGCGGCGGCGCGGGCGAGAACCCGGGCGAGGTCGCTCGTACCGGCGGCCGTGGCGGTCGGATCGACCGTCGCGGTGTCGGAGCTGATGGAGGAGTATTTCTCGTAGTTCGCGAAGAAAAAGAGGTGGTTCTTGATGATCGGGCCACCGGCGGTGTAGCCGTAGGTCTTCTGGAGCAGCTTGGCGCGGAGGGTGCGGCCCGTGCCGAAGACGTCCGGTCCCTGCATGTCGTCGTTCGTGTAGTAGTAATAACCCGAGCCGTGGAACTGGTTGGTGCCGCTCTTGGTGACGGCGTTGATCGAGACGCCGGTGAAGCCGCTGTGGTCAGGATCGTACGGGGAGATCGCCACGCTCATCTGCTCGAGGGCGTCGAGGGAGATCGGGTTACCGAAGGACTGGAGGCCGGAGCCGTTGAGGCCGAACTGGTCGTTGATGCGGGCGCCGTCCACCTGGACGCTGTTGAAGCGGTTGTTCTGGCCGACCGCGCTGATCGCGGGCATCTGGCGGGTCACGAGGACGCTGCGGAGCTGCACGAAGGGATTCGTGCGGACCATGTCGGCGAAAGAGCGGGAAACCGTGGGGGAGGTGCTGAGTTTGTTGCTGTCGAGCACGGAGCCGGCACCGGTGCTGGCCGAGTCGAGATCGTTGGCGTCGGCCGTGACCTCAAACTTGTCCATGACCACAACGTCGGCCGGGGGCAGCCTGAGGCTGGCGTCGATCGTCTCGCCCAGCTGGGCCGTGATGCCCTGCTGAATCGTGGAGCGGAAGCCGGTGGCGTCGGCCGTGATGGTGTAGGGGCCGCCGGGCTGCAGGCCGCTGATGTTGAAGCGGCCGGTCGAGCCGGTCTCCGCGGTGTAGGTGGTGCCCGTAGGCACGTGCAACGTGGTGATCTTGGCGCCCACGAGCGGCTTGCCGGCGTTGTCAGTCACGAGGCCCGAGAGGGCGGCCGAGACGTTGCTTTGACCAAAGGCCGGGGTGAGGAGCGCAAAAGCGGCCCCCCAGATTACGGCGAACAGACGGTGTTTCAGTGAGGACATAAGGATCCTGGTCTTCCGTGGTTTGATTGCGGGTTTTAAGGTCAACCCCGTAGCTCGAATCTCTCCACGCTCATAGCGGGTTTGGGCTTGGTCAAGCGCCGACATTGGCCAGCCCAAAAACGAGCCTAATCGTCACAATTTTCAGCGCTTGTCTGCGAATTCCGCGCGGAGATTAACCAGCCGGTGCGCGACCTCGACGGCATTGGCGAAACTCCGCCCGCTCGCGACCCCGCGCCCGGCGATGCCGAACGCCGTGCCGTGGTCGGGACTCGTCCGGACGAACGGCAGGCCGAGAGTGACGTTCACGGCCTCGTCGAAATCGATGGTCTTCAGCGGCGCGAGGCCCTGGTCGTGGTAAAGTGCCACCACCACGTCGAATTCCCCACGCAGGGCCCGTCCGAAGACCGTGTCGCCCGGCAGGCAGGCGGAAAGCCCGGGAAAAGACCCCCGCAGGGCCGTCAGGATCGGGTCGAGGTGTTCCCTTTCCTCGGTCCCGAGCAGACCCTCCTCGCCCGCATGGGGGTTCAGGCCGCAGACCGCGATGCGGGGCTGCGTGATGCCCTCGGCCCGGGCCAAGTCCGCCGCCGCCTGCACGGTGCGGGTCAGCAACGCCGGGGTGAGCAGTGCGGCCACCTGCATCAGCGGCACATGCCAGGTCGCCAGCGCCACCCGGAGCCGGCCGCCGCAGAAGGCCATCACCGGCTCGCCGACCCAGCGGGCCGCGAAGAACTCGGTCTGGCCGGGAAAGGGATAGCCGATGTTCGCCAGCTGCGCCTTGCTCACGGGGCCCGTGACCACGCCGGAAAACTCACCCAGCCGGCAGCCCGCCGCCGCCCGCTCCATCGCGGCCCAGGCGACCAGCGCGCCCTCCCCCGTCGGCTTGCCCGCTTCGGCTGCAAATTCCTCGAGGCCGACCGCGATCTTCGCGGCCGGGGTGTCGAGCGTCGCCCGCCAGCGCGCCGGCCCGCTCACGACCACGCCCGCGGCCTCGGCGGGATGCGCCTGCAGCCAGGCGGCAATGATCTCCGGGCCGACCCCGGCGGGATCGCCGCAGGTGAAGGCGAGTTTGGGTGAGACGGATGGCATCAGGAAAGGTAGGGCTGCCTCGCCGAGGCGGCCGCGATGATCGAGGTTTGGACCACAAGGGCAAGACGTCGATCCGGCGGGAAAAACCGATCGTCATCGCGGCCGGCGCGGCGCGCCAGCCCTACCCTCGGTCAGTCTTCCGCGGATTCCGCCGCCCGGCGGGCGCGGGCGAAGCTGCGCTTGCCGGCGGCGAAGAAGCCGAGGAAGTGCTTGGCCTCGGCCGACTCCCAGGTGGGGACGGACAATTGTTTCGCCGCGATGTCGCGGATGTTGCCGGGGGTGAAGAACACCGCGTGGTAGGCCGACTTCAGCTCGGCGATCGCGGCGCGGCTGAAGCCGCGGCGCTTCAGGCCGATGGCGTTCAGGCCGATGACGTCGTCGCGCTCCGCCACCATCACATAAGGTGCCACGTCGCGCGTGATCGAGGCGTGGCCCGCCACCATCACGCCCTCGCCGATCCGGCAGAACTGGTGCACCGCCGCGCTGCCGCCGAAAAACGTGTGGTCGCCCACCTCGACATGGCCCGCGAGCAGGGTCGCGTTGGCCAGCACCACCTGGTTCCCCACCGCGCAGTCGTGCCCGAGGTGCGAGGCCGCCATCAGGAAGCAGTTCTCCCCCACCCGCGTCGCCCCGCCGGCGTGGATCGAGCGGTTGATCGTGACGTGCTCGCGGATGACGGTGCCGGCCCCGACCGTGACGCGGCTCGCCGTCGCCCGGTCGAACTTGAGGTACTGCGGGTCGCCGCCCAGGACGGCGAAAGGATGCACAACCACGCGTGCGCCGAGCGTCACGTGCTTCGTCACGACAGCATACGCCTGGATCTCGCAATCGGGGCCGAGCTCGGCACCCGGCTCGACGAGGGCGGTGGGATGGATCTGGGTGGCCATGGATCTTAGAAAGTGCCCGCGAATGTACGCGGATGGGAACGAATAAAGGCGGAATCCACCGGGCAGCTGGGAAACGTAGCCCGGAGTACGCTCATGAGTGAGGCATTTTGGCTGGCATTCGCGGGATTCGCGGGAAGACGGCTTCAGGCGCGCGGCTTGCGGGTGGTGGGGGCGGGCCGGTCGGGGAACATCTCGAGCTGCATGTCCTTCAGGAGGTCGTAGTTCTTGAGGATGCGCATGACCTGGAGGACGGAACTCTTGGAGTAGCTCTGGTTGACCTCCACCTTGTCGAGCAGATCGAGGAGCATGGCGCGGAAGGAGATGATGGCGTCGACCCCGCGGGCCTTGAGGAGCTCGACGCTCTGCGAGCGGAATGGCTCGGCGGTCGGCAGGGCCGGCAGCACGAGGATGCGGGTGAGCCCGGCGGTGTCCTCGCCAGCGTCCTCCGGGAAGAGCCGCGAGGCCTCCTTGAGGACATTGTCCTCCACGAAGCGGAAGATCTCCGGGCTGTTTTTCATCATGCCGGGCGTGAAGACATCGGTATGCCACCCGCGGACCGACACGATGGCCCGGGAGAGGAAGGGCAGCTCGCTGGAGAAGAGGAAAAACTCGGGCTTGCGGAGCCCGCGGCGCCACGCGGGGTTGAGGACGACGAGGTCGATCTCCTCGCCGCCGGTCTTGCGCCGCGCCTGCACCTGGTACTTGTGGCCCTGGCGGACGAAAAAGCCGTTCTGCTCGAAATACTCGCGGACAATCTCCTCGTCGATGGCGGCCATGGTCGCAGTGTTAGCGGCGCGGAGCGGGGTTCACAGGCAAAAATGAGGGGGAGAGGTTCCACGCCAAGACGCGAAGAACGCAAATGACGGACGAGTTTTCCAGCGGCCAATGCCCGGACGGGCTTTGAAACCGAGCCATCCAGAATGAAACAAGGATCGAGCTTGGCGTACTTAGCGTCTTGGCGTGCAACCGCCTTTACGCCGCCCCGACCTCGCGGAAGGCCGCGGCGGCGGCCGCGGGGGTCACGCCCTCGTGGATCGCGGCGGCGCCGAGGGCATTGAGGACGATGAAGCGCGCGACGCCGGCCCGGACCTTCTTGTCGCGGCCCATCGCGGCCTGCAGGGCGGGCAGCGGAAGCGGGAAGCGCAGGCGGACGGGCAGCTGGTGCGCGGCGACGACGCGGTCGATCCGCGCGACGTCGGCCGCGGGGAGCAGCCCGAGGTCGCGCGAGAGCCGGGCGGCGGCGCAGAGGCCGATTGCGACCGCCTCGCCGTGGAGATAAACCCCGTAGCCGGCGACCTGCTCGATGGCATGGCCGAAGGTGTGCCCGAGGTTGAGCAAGGCCCGGCCGCCCTGCCGGGCGCGCTCGAACTCGTCGGCCGCGACCACCCCGGCCTTCACCGCGCAGCAGCGGCGCATGACGGCGGCCAGCGCGGGGCCACCGGGGACGAGCGGGGTCTTTTCCAAATCCGTGAAGAGCCCGGCATCGCCGAGCAGGCCGTACTTGATCACCTCGGCCATGCCGGCGGCAAACTCGCGCGGCGGCAGCGTGGCCAGGAGATCCGTGGCGACATACACGCCGCGCGGCTGGTGGAACGCGCCGGCGAGGTTCTTGCCGGCCTTGAGATTGATCCCGGTCTTTCCGCCGACGGAGCTGTCGACCATCGAGAGCAGCGTGGTCGGCACCTGCAGGTAATCGATGCCGCGAAGATACGAGGCGGCGGCAAAACCGCCGAGGTCGCCGATCACCCCGCCGCCGATCACGACCAGCGCCCCGGCCCGGTCGAGGTTTTCGGCGGCCATGAAATCGAGGATCCGGCCGAGGCCCGAGAGCGACTTGGTTTCCTCGCCGGGCTCGAGGACCAGCGTCGGCACCTGGCCGAGGACGGAGGCGAGCCAGGCCGCCTGCGCGGTCGCCACCTGGCGGTCGGTGACGGCCGCCAAGCGCTGGCCGGCGGCCTGCCGGCGCACGAGCTCGGCCCGCAGGTCCGCGGAGAGATCCGGACCAAAGGTTATCGGGTAGCTGCGGGCGCCAAGCTCGACTCGAAGTGACTCAACCATGGGGCCATAGGAGGGCGGGGCGGCAGTGGCCGCAATTTCAGATTTCAAATTTCAGATTTGAGATGCCGGCGCCGCCGGGACGCCGGGGATCGAGATCGGAGGTAGGCCGGCAGACCTCTGTCGGCCCAGGGTGGAGGTCCACCCTGGCTACAGTAGATCGGTTCCGAAGGTAGGGCGGGACCGGTGGGCCCGCCGGATCGAGGCTGGTTCCCGGCGCGCCGAACCGTCGCGCCCTACCCCGGAACCATCGGATGGATGGGGAGGCGGCAGGGCGGCGATTCCGCTCGCCGCCGGGCGGACCTCAATCACGGCGGTCACGGAGTGACGCGCCCTACCAGGTCGTCCGTCGTCCGCCGTCTGCCCTCCGGATCACTGCAGCCGGAAGGGCAGCGCGCGGTAGCGGGCGCCGATGTCGTTGAGGACGGCGCCGACGCCGGCAGTGCTGACATCGCCGGTCCTGACCGAGCGCGCGGGGAGGAAGTTGCTCACAAGGGCGCAGTAGTCGTTCGTGACCATCACGCCGAGGAGCTCGCCGGTCTTGCTCAGCACGAGGTCGCCGCGCGTGGGGTCGTAGTCGCCGAAGAGCCGCTTCACGATCCGGTTGTCGACCCGCACGTAGCCCGGCTGGGTGGCGTCGAGCTTGAAGCTCACCTCGCCGTAGCCCTTGCCGCTGCTGCTGATGAGGACGACGTCGGGAAACTTCACGGGGTCGAGCGTGGTCTGGTAGACCTTGGGGCCCAGAGCCGCGGCCTGCGCGGCGGTGACCGGGACGGCGATCACGCGCGGGTCGAGCGAGAGGAAGGAGAACGAGCCGGCGGCGCTGCGGTACGCGGGCGGGCGGGTGAACTCGACCGTGATCTTGTCCCAGTCGAAGCCCTGCTCGATCAGCGAGAAGGGGGAGTCGGCGACATGCAGGAGGGCGTGGATCTGCACGCCATCGGTCACGAGGACGGTCTGCGCGGCCTTCGTGCGGTTGATGCTGCCGATGAGCCCGGGGCGGATGGCGGTGAACGTGGTGTTCACGCGGTTCGCGAGGAAATCGGAATAGAGCACGTTGGCGTTGATCGGGCGGTTGTCGCGGATCTCGCGGGTGAGCTCGCCCGACTTCTCCGCGAGCTGGCCGACGCCGGCCGCGAGCTGACTGGTCGTCGCCTGGACCTTCTCGCGCTCCACGCGCTCGGCCTGGGCCTGCTGCTTGAAGGTGTCGGCGGTTTCCTTGAGCAGGACCTTCTCCTGCTCGGCGACCCTGACGGCCACACTGAGATTCTCGATCCGGGCGCGGGCCTCGGTCTGCTGCTGCTCGAGCGTGGCAAGGGCCTGCAGCTGGCGGTCGGCCTCGGCGCGCTTCTCCTCGAGCTCCTTCTGGAGGCGGGCGACCTGCTCCTTGGTGAGGGTGGCTTCCTGGACGGCGGCGGTGACGCGCTGGGTGAGGGCGGCGGCAGCCTGCTGGGTCTGGGCCAGGCTGGAGCCGAGGCGGGTGCGCTCGGCCTCGGCGGTGGTGAGTTCCCGCTCGCGGGTGGCAAGGGCGGCGGAGGCCGAGGAGAGCTCGGCGGCGGTCTGCTCGCGCAGGGAGCGTTCATCCACGAGCGAGCGGCGCATGGCGGTGAGCAGGTCCTGATCGGCGGACCGGGCGTTGGCGGCCAGCTGGGGCACGGGGGGCTGCGACGGGCGCGCGGGCTCCGCCTGCTCCCAGCGCGTGAGCGCGAGGAGGTTGAGCAGGAGAAAATCGCAGAGGATCAGCAGCAGGGTGCGGTTCATGACGCGGTCTTGGCTTCACCCGCGCCCCGCAGGATCAGCCCGCACTTGTAGGGGCGGACGTGGCGGATCTTGACGAGGGCGACGCAGGCGATGCCGAACAGGTTGGAGGAATAGGCGGCGAGCAGGTTCGGCTCGATGATGCCCAGGACCTGCAGCACGAGCGCGGTGGCGGTGCCGGCGATGCCGAGATAGAGGCCGCCGTCGAAGAGGTTCTCCTCGTTCTCCATCAGGCGGAGCTTGATCGCGATGGAATGGGACGAGCGTTCGATTTCGCGGATCTTCATCAGGCAGAACATGTACATCGCGACTTGGAGGGCGGCGAAGAGACCGATCGAGAGAAGCGTGGAGGTGTCCATGGTGGTGGGGGTTGAATTCGGTGGCAGGGGGGTGGTGTCGCTGGCGGCGACGAGCACGGGCATGACGATGCGAAACGTGAATTCGGAAGGTGGGACCGCCTTGAGCAGGTAAGGTTCGGTGACGAGCACGAGCAGCCCGGCGACGAGCAGGGCGATCAGGCCGCCCTGCATGCGCGGCAGGCCGGCGGGGAGGCCGGGCAGCGGGGCGAACAGGATCCGGTCGAGGCCGCGGAGCAGGCCGAAGGCGCCGGCGAGGAAAGCCAGCCACTTGAGGGCGAGCGCGAGCTTCGGGTGGAGCAAGCCGAAGGTCGCGATGGCCCCGATGTCGGGCGCCGGCGTGCGGCTGACGGGCGCCTGGCGGTCGAGGAGGAGGCGGACGGCGCCCTGGCCCGAGCCGAGCGCGAGGCTGAGGTCGGCCACGCCGGCCTGGCCGTACTGGATGAGGTAGCTCGCGACGCGGTCGGCCGAATCCGAGAAGAGCGCGGCGGTGTAGATGAGGGGCAGCTGGTCGGGCGCGACGCGGGCGAGGTGGGCAAACTCGTTCACGGTGCGGGTGTCGTTGGCCCGGCGCAGGAACTCGCCGAGCTGCACCCAGTCGAGACGCTGGGCGAGCGAGAGGAGGTCGAGGTACACGGGCTCGAGGTCGCCGAGCTCGTTGCGGTCGGTCGCCGTGGTGGCGAGGTCGCGGAGCTCGCGCAGGAGCGGGGGCGAGAGGTGGTCCCCCTGCCCGAGCAGCGCGGTGAGCAGGATCACGGCGTCGAGCGGCTGGCCGCCGGGCCGCGTCGCCGGCTCGAAGCGACCGGTGGCGGCGACAGTGCGGGTCTTGAGGATGGCTTGGACGGACTGCGAGCGGGAGTTGGCGAGATAGGCGCGGAGTTTTTCCCGCGCGGCCTCGGGCAGGAAGAACTCGAGCACGGGCGTGCTGGCGGCGCGGTCCTTGGTCTGGCGGAGATTGAAGATCGGCTCGAGGAACGGGTCCCAGCCGCCCCAGGCGGACACCTCGGGCTCCTTGGCCCGCAGGTCCTCGATCGCGCGCAGCACGCCGGGGGCGCGCGGATCGCCGACGGTCTGGGCCGTGGTCTGCACCAGGGCGGCGGGGCCGGGTTTCTCAAAATCGACCAAATCCCGCCCGAAGGCGCCGAGCGTCGGCGTGCCGGCCCCGGCCGCGCGCAGCAGCGCCGGGGAGATCGAGCTGAGGTTCACCGGGAGCAGCCAGCCGAGCGTCACCAGCAGTGCCCCCGCGGCCAACCAGGCGGTCGCGACGAGACGGGAACGGCTTTCGTGCGCGGGCTTCACGGATTGGAGTATTCAGTTGCGGCGGCCCGGAGGCAAAATAAACCTCGCGGTCCCACCTAGCCGTTACCGACCCATGGCGCTCCCAATTGTTCGCTACAACCAGCCGGTCCTCCGCAAAAAAGGGCAGAAAATCACCGCCTTCAACGCGGCGCTGGCCACCCTTGCCCGCGAGATGGTCGAGACGATGCACGACGCCGAGGGCATCGGACTCGCCGCCCAGCAGGTCGGGCAGGCCCTCATGCTCTGCGTGGTGGACCTCCGCAACGCCAAGAAGGACTTCACCTGGAAACTCGACGGCGCCAAGCCGCCGCTCGACCTCTTCATGCCGCTCGTCCTCGCGAACCCGGTCGTGACGATCGCCAAGGACACCGATCTCTATGTCTACGAGGAGGGCTGCCTGTCGTTCCCGGGGATCCGCGGCGACGTGATCCGCCCGGATGCCATCAAGGCGACCTTCCAGGACGAGGCCGGCGTGCCGCATGTGCTGGAATGCGACGGCCTGTTCGGCCGCTGCATCCAGCACGAGGTGGATCACCTCAACGGCGTGCTGTTCATCGACCGGATGGAGGACGACGTTCGCGCCCAGCTCGACGCCGAGGTGAAGGACCTCGCCAAGGAAACCAAGGTCACGGCGAAAACCTGAGCCAAACCGTTTTTTGCCACAGAGGCGCAGAGAGCACAGAGCCCAAGCCTCGTTGCTTTTTGGTTTCGGAACCAAAATTCATCCGATCTCTGTGGCTCTGTGACTCTGCGGCAAACACAGTATTTCCCATGTCTTCGATTACCACCCGCACCGGCGATGACGGCACCACCAGCCTGCTCTACGGGCAGCGCGTGGCGAAGTACCATCCGCAGATCGAGGCGGTCGGGGCGTGCGACGAGCTGAACGTGGCGCTCGGGGCGGCCCGGCTGCACGGCCTGCCGGCCGCGACTGACCTGCTGCTCCGCCAAGCGCAGGAAAACCTGATCTCCCTCATGGGCGAGGTCGCCTGCTCCGAGACCGATGCCGCCCGGTTCGCGGAGTCCAAGTTCTCCCGGGTCGAGGCGGCCGACGTGACGCGCCTCGACGACGCCATCGCCGCCATCGAATCCCGCCTCCCGGTGGCCGGTGGCTGGGCCACCCCCGGAGGCAGTCCCGCAGCCGTGGCCCTCGACCAGGCCCGCGTGGCCGCCCGCCGGGCCGAGCGCCGGATCGCCGCCCTGTCCGCCCTCGGCCGCCGGCTCCGGGCACCAACCGTGGAGTTCAGCAACCGGCTTTCAGACCTGCTGTGGCTGCTGGCGCGGGACACGGAGCGGAAAGCTTAAAAGCCGTTGGCGCGCAGAGAGCGCAGGGACCGCAGAGCCCAAGCCGACTCGGATTATTGGCCGCAAAAAGGCGCAGAAGGCGCAAAAGCGAGCCTCGGAAGCCTTAAGCCTTCCGGGGTTCGGAGCCCTAATCCGGTTTTATCCGCGTAATCCGTGGTCAAAAAACGGGTCTGAGGAGATTCCCCTTGGCACCCGCCGGACCGATCCCTTTCGTTTTTCTTTAATGTCCACGCCACGACCCGCAGTCCTTGCCCTAGAAGATGGCAGCGTGTTCCGCGGCCTCGCCTTCGGAGCCGAGGCCACCATTGCCGGCGAATGCGTTTTCAACACGTCGATGACCGGCTACCAGGAAATCCTCACGGACCCGTCGTACTTCGGCCAGATCGTGACGATGACCGCGGTGCAGATCGGCAACACCGGCGTCAATGAGGAGGACACCGAGGCGACCGTGCCCAAGGCCAGCGGCTTCGTGGTGCGCGAACTTTCCCCGATCGTGAGCAACTGGCGCAGCCGGTCTTCGCTAAGCGACTACCTGCGGAAGCACGGCATCCCCGGCATCAGCGAGGTCGACACCCGGGCCCTGACGAAAAAGCTCCGCGTCGACGGCGCGATGAAGTGCTGCCTGAGCACGCTGCCGATCAGCGACGCCGACGCCGTGGCCCAGGCCCGCGCCTGGCGGGACATGGCCGGGGCGGACTACGTGAAGGATGTCTCCTGCCGGGAGCCCTTCATCTGGGGCGCCGCGGATGCCAGCCGGCACAACACGCCCTACCTGCCCGTCGGCACCACGATGAACGCGCCCGGGATCCCGGCGAAGAAGTTCCGGGTGGCCGCATTCGACTATGGCGCGAAGCACAGCATCTACCGCAAGCTGGTGCACCACGGCTTCGAGGTGCAGGTGTTCCCGGCCACCGCGACCCATGAGCAGGTGCGCGAGCACCAGCCCGACGCGGTGTTCCTCTCCAATGGCCCGGGCGACCCGGCCGCCCTGCCCTACATCCACAAGACCGTGACGGCGCTGCTGCCCGACTTCCCCACCTTCGGGATCTGCCTCGGCCACCAGATGATCACGCACGCGCTCGGCGGCACGACCTTCAAGCTCAAGTTCGGCCACCGCGGCGGCAACCAGCCCGTGAAAAACCTCGAGACAGGCAAGGTCTCCATCACCGCGCAGAACCACGGCTTCGCCACCGACCCGAAGAGCATCGAGGCCCGCGGCGCCAAGGTCACCGAGATCAACCTCAACGACCAGACCGTCGAGGGACTCCGCCACACCAAGCTCCCCGTCTTCAGTGTGCAGTACCACCCCGAGGCCGCGCCGGGACCGAACGACGCGGATCCGCTCTTCGTGGACTTCTACCGGATGGTCGAGCAGCGCAAGGCGGGCAAAATCTGAGAAGGGAATAGGTAGGGCCGGCTCGACGGCGGCCGCGATTGAATCCCGAGGTAGATCCGGATTCGTTTTTAACCGCAGATTCCGCAGATTAACGCAGATGGATCCGGCAGGGCGCGTCCCTCCGTGACCGCCGTGGATTTTCGATCCGTTTTTAACCACGGATGACACAGATGGCACGGATGAGGGCTTCGATCATCCGATCCAAAATCACGGGTTGGTTTCACGCCACGACGCGAAGGCGCTAAGTTCGGAGGAGAGGAATGTTGGTTCGGAACCCAAACCAATCCTTGGATCGAGCTTCGCGTCGTGGCGTGAAACCCCCTCCGGCCCGCCGTCAGAATAGATTGGCGAAACGCACCCCCCGCTCCCTACGGTGCCGGGGTGCAGACGCCTGCCCCCGTCCGGCCCCACCCCACCCGTGGTGGGTTCATGAAGGGCTGCCTCATCGTGGTCGGCATCCTAGGCCTCGTCTGTGTGATTCTGGGCGTGGTGGTGGTCTTCAAATGGAAGGGCTGGGCGGCCAAGGCCGCGACCTTGGTGGCCAATCAGGCCATCACCAGTTCCGGGCTGCCCCCGGCCCAGCAGGCCCAGTTGACGGGAGAGATCCAGAAGCTGGCCGACGACTTCCAAAGCGGCCGCCTGACCACCGCCGACCTGCAGCGGGTGATGCGCGGCGTCGCGGACGGACCTCTCATCCCCGCGGCCGCCGTGCTGGCCGCGCGCCAGAAATACCTCGAACCGTCGGATATGTCGTCCGCCGAGAAGGCGGCCGCCATCCGCTCGCTCCAGCGGTACGCCCGCGGGGTCTTCGAGAAAAAGATCCCGACCGGGTCCGTGCAAACCGTCATCGAGCCCGTCGCGGCGCCGACCGAAAGGGGAAACCGGCAGGTGCAGAAGGACGCGGACGGCAACGAAATCGTCCTGGTGCAAATCGGACAGCCGCACCTGCAGTTCAAGGACCAGGCGACCCGGGCCGAGATCGACCTTTTCGTGGCCCTCGCCAAGCAGGTCGCGGACGACGCGCGGATCCCGGACGAATCGTTCGAGCCCGATTGGGGCTTGGAACTGAAGAAGGTGATTGCCGCGGCGCTGAAGGGGCCGTGATTGCCGGGCCCGGCGAGTGCCCCATCGGGATTAAGGAACTCAACCCGCACGCAGTCCGAGTCGCTCCCGGATTCGCCGTGGATTTTGCCGCAGGTCAACGACCGCGACCACGGTGGTTTTCCCGGGCTCAATGGCATAGAAAACGCCAAGGTAAGTCCGGCGGATGATGGCACGCCGGAAATGCCGGTATTTTCGGGGAAATTGCTCAGGGTTCCACTCGATCCAGGACACTGTCTCGAAAAAACGCTCGAGAAACTCCCTCGCCCCGTCGACTCGCCACGAGTCGTAGAAAAGGCCCGCTTCCCGCAGGTCGGCCTCGACCGCGGGAAGAAATCCGACTGCTTGCCCGTTCACTTGCGTGCCAGCCGACGCTTCAGTTCGGGGAGGGAGATCGGCTTCACCGACCCCTGCTGGTACTCACGCCAACGTTCGTCGATCAGCTTCTTTTGCGCCGCACTCACCGGCAGGCGGTCGTCCACGCCCGAAAGCCAGAGTTCATTTGCCAACTGCAGGCGCTCCCGTCGCGGCAGCTTGGCCAGCTTCGGATAGCGCGAGAGACTCATGAGTGGAGCATTGGTGGCCGCAGCGAGGCGGTCAATTCCGGCGAGGACTTCCTCGAGCTTCCAGATCACGGACAATGGTTGTGACTTCATACCCTTCCAAAACGCAGGATTTCGCCAAATCTTTCACTAAAAGTGAGCCGGACTGAAAAAATCTTTCCAATCCCGCCGGCGAGCGGCCTGCCATCGCTGGGCTTGGTCAAGGACGGAGTCGCCGCCCTACCGTTGATCGCGGCGGAGGTGACACCTCCGCCCTACCTCGGACAACCCTGAACCCAAAACCCTGAACTCTGAACCGACGGAAAAGCCGCTCAGCGCTTTTCCGTCGGCAATCCCTTGCGGACCCATTCGTTGATCCCGCCCTTGAGGCTGCGGACGTTCCGGTAGCCCATGGATTTCAGGAAGAGCGTGGTTGGCTTGGAGAACTTGCCGATGCCGCAGACCATCACGATCGGGGTGGCGCGGTCGGCCGGGAGTTCGCCGGCGCGCTGCGCCAGCTCGGACTGCGGGAGATTCACCGCGCCGGGAACGTGCAGATCCGTGAACTGGTCCAGCGGGCGCACGTCGACGACCAGCGGCTTCGCGGCGCCAGCCATTTCCTCGGAGAGGGCGTTCACCGCCACGGAGTCGTAAGGGTTCTTCAGGTTCTCGATCATGGCCTCGAGGAACTGCTCGTTCTTCGTCGGGCCAACCGGCGCGTTCAAGGCGCCAGGCAACTCCGCCGGGCCAAGATCCGGAAAGTGCCGCACGATCGAGGACGCGTACTTGAAGATATTATCCGGGCAGATCACCACGGCGACGACGCCGGGCTCGTCGGGCACCAGCTTGAAGGCGGCGGCCAGCGCCATGCCGGAGCTCGGGCCGGCAATGATGCTCTCCTCTCGGTTGAGGCGGAGGGTAAGGCCGAAGGCCTCCTGGTTCGTCACCTCGACGTCGCCATCGTATTCCGCCGGGCGGTAGAGCTTGGTCTGCTTGAGCTGGCGCCGGCTGCGCACGCCGGGGATGTCGTGGCCGTCCTCGGGAATGGCCGCGAAAACTTTCACGCCGGGGTTGCGGCTCTTCAGATAGCGGCCCGTGCCCGTGATCGTGCCGCAGGTGCCGACGCCGGCGATGAAATGGGTGACCTTGCCGTCCGTCTGGCGCCAGATCTCGGGCCCGGTGGCGCGGAAGTGGGCGTCGGGATTCGCCTCGTTGGCGTACTGGTCGAGGAGGATCGTGGTCGGGTCGGCCTTCGCGGTGTCATGCGCGCGGGCGATCGCGCCCTCGGGGGCGCCCGGGGCCGGGCAAAGGGTGTCGTCGAGCTCGACGACCTTGGCGCCAAAGAAGCGCAGGACCGTCCGCTTCTCCAGCGGGATGGCCATCGAGAGCGGGGTCTGCAGGCGATAACCCTTGGCATTGCCGATCATGGCGAGACCGAGGCCGGTGTTGCCGGAGGTGGCCTCGACGAGGTTCTTGCCCGGCCCGAGGATGCCGCGCTCCTCGGCGTCGCGCACCAGGTTGGCGGCCACACGGTCCTTCACGGCGCCAAAGGGGTTGTACCATTCCAACTTCACAAAGACCTGCGCATGCTGGAACGGTGTGACGCGGTTCAGCCGCACCAAGGGCGTTGGGTTCTCTTCGCTGGACAACATTCCGAGGATGGAATCGTAGGTCCGCTTCGAATGGTCGTTTGCCATAAGCTTCCCCGGATATGTCAGGGGCCACGGCGAAGCAAGCCGGGGGACGCCTTGCGGTAGGGCGTCCACTCCGTGGGCGCCGGTTTGGGCCGCTGGTCCGCCCGGCGGCGAACGGAGCCCTTCGACAAGCTCAGGGCCTCGAGCCACGTCGAGACGGTCGCCGCCCTACCGTGGTCGAACGCGACAATTTCATGGCCTCCCGCGGTTTTCGGCCTACGGTGCCGGCTCCTGCGCCGCGCAAAGACCCGCTGGACATGGATGCCCCGGGTCACATTCACTCCCCATTCAGCTTCATCCCTTTATCGCCCTATGAAAGCCAGCAATCCCCTTTGGAAAGCCCTCCTTCACGGACGCATCGCCGAGCCCCTCGCCAGCGAATTGGACCAGTTCGAGTCCGAGATCGAGCTCCGCAAGACGGGCAAGATCGACGAGAAGGTCTTCGCCGAGACCCGCCTGCGCCGCGGCGCCTACGGGCAGCGGTACGACAACGGCCAGCGCCATGACGGCACCGAGAGCCGCAAGCTGCCCTTCGCCGACAAGCCCACCAAGGGTCCCGGCACCGCCTGGGACGCCCCCGGCATGCTCCGCATCAAGGTCCCGTTCGGCGGCCTCAATCCCGCGCAGCTCGAGGTCATGGCCGAACTCTCCGACGAGTACTCCGACGGCATCGCGCACATCACCACGCGCCAGGATTTCCAGCTCCACTTCATCCACATCGAGAACACCCCGGCGATCATGCGCCGCCTCGGCGCCGTCGAGATCACGAGCCGCGAGGCCTGCGGCAACGCCGTGCGCAACGTGACCGGCTGCCCGTACGCCGGCGTCTGCGCCTGCGAGACCTTCGACGTCACGCCCTACGCCCGGGCCGCGATGCTGTTCCTGCTCGGCCACCCCGACGCCCAGGAATTCGGCCGCAAGTTCAAGCCCGCCTTCAGCGGCTGCGCCGACCAGGCCTGCGGCCTGGCCTACATGCACGACATCGGCTACATCGCCGCGACGCAGCAGGGTAAACGCGGCTTCAAGGTCGTCGTGGGCGGCGGCCTCGGCGCCGTGCCCCGCCAGGCCCGCGTCCTCAGCGAATTCATCCCGCTCGAGGAGTTCCTCCCGGTCACCCAGGCGGTCTGCCGCATTTACGCCCGCCACGGCGAGAAGAAGAACCGCAACGCCGCCCGCATCAAGTTCCTCGTCGACAAGTGGGGCATCGAGAAATTCCGCGAGGAGGTCTTCGCCGAGCGCGCCAAGCTCAAGCCCGACCCCCGCTGGACCGAGTACCTCGAGGCCGCCCTCAAGGAAGGCGAGACCGCCCTCCGCGCCGGCGCCGACCTGCCGGCCGCGCCCGCCACCGCAAGCGACAACCTCCGTCACTGGCTGAAGAGCAACGTGAAGCCCCAGCGCCAGCAGGGCTATTACACTGCCACGGTCGCGCTGCCCCTCGGTGACATCACCGCCGAGCAGCTCCGCCAGCTCTCCGACATCGTCCGCAAGTTCACGAAGGGCACGATCCGCACCACGGTGGAGCAGAACTTCGTCATCCGCTGGGTCAGCGGCGCCGATATCATCGCGCTGTACGAGGCCCTGCACGCCGCCGACCTCTCCGGCGCCGGCGCCAACAACCTCCTCGATATCGTGGCCTGCCCGGGCACCGACACCTGCAAGCTCGGCATCTCCTCCTCGCGCGGCCTCGCCGGCGAGCTGCGGACCCGCCTCGCCACGAAGGCCTTCCAGATGGACCAGGCGATCCAGAACCTGCACATCAAGATCAGCGGCTGCTTCAACAGCTGCAGCCAGCACGGCGTGGCCGACCTCGGCTTCTACGGCTCCAGCCGCACCGTCAACGGCATCAAGGTCCCGCATTTCCAGGTCGTCGTCGGCGGCCAGTGGGAAAACAACGGCGGCGCCTACGGCCTGCCGATCGTCGCCGTGCCTTCCAAGCGCATTCCCGACGCCATCGACCGCATCACCGGGTTCTACCTCCAGGAAAAGCAGAAGACCGAGAGCTTCCACAACTTCATCAAGCGCGTCGGCAAGGCCCCGATCCGCAAGCTGCTCGACCCGCTCGTCGAGAACCTGCCCACCCCGGACGTCGAGCCCTCGCTCTACACCGACTGGGGCGACCCGCGCAGCTACAGCATCGGCGACATCGGCATCGGCGAGTGCTCCGGCGAGGTCGTCACCCGCTTCCAGTTCGAGACCACCGCCGCCGAGCGCATGGTGTTCGAGTCCGGCCTGCACCTGGAGAAGGGTGACGCCCAGAAGGCCGGCGAGGAGGCCTACAAGGCCATGCTCCGCGGCGCCAAGGCGCTCGTGCAGATGCAGTACGACGACGTCGGCAACGACGCGGCCGAGATCGTGGCCGAGTTCACCGAGCGCTTCCACGACACCGGCCTCTTCGCCGATCCGTCCGTGGGGGCCGCGAAGTTCGCCACCTATTTCTTCGACGCGCACGCCGCCGCGCTCGCCGGCAAGAAGTTCACCGCCGACCTCGCCCACCAGCAGATCACCGAGGCCCAGCTCTTCATCGACGCCGTGCACAGCTGCCACAACCGGCTCCGCACGACCGCCCCGGCCAAGGCCTGAGCCCTTTGACCGGTTGAGAGTTGAACGTTGAGGGTTGAAAGCCGGAGTTCCGCTGCAAAAGCCGGCTGCCCCTCGCGATCAACCTTCGACTGAAACTCCCTTTCAACTTTCACCCTTCAACTTTCAACTGACTCCAGTCCCATGGAACTCCAGCACCTCATCGCCAAGCTCTTCGTCACCGGCGACCTCAAGCTCGATCCGGCCCAGGTCGTGAACCTCATGCATGTCTGGGTCGCGAAGCAGTCGATGCCCGAAATGCTCGTGGACGTCGCCGAGCTGCTCCACGTGCCGAAGGGTCCCGGCGTGATCGCCGTCGGCCACGAGGCCGACTACGCGCTCGATAACTCCGGCGGCCGCTGGGGCGTGCTCTACCGCCGCAAGTCCACCCTGCCCGGCACCAACGCCGAGCGCGTCACCCAGGCCCTGCGCGC
>CAMDOO010000045.1 GCA_945903545.1 Opitutus sp. GAS368
CTGGGTCGGGCTCTCGACTCTCAGCTCTGGACTCTCGACTGATTCGATCAGCAGGGCTGGTGACCCCAGTCGCTGTGGCGCAACTCTTCCTCGTATTTTTCCATCTGCTGCTCCGGCGTGAGCTTCGAGGGATCGTCCGGCGCGGCCTCCGCGGGGATGTCGCCGGTGGTGATCGCCGGCTTGAGCGGACCGGGCTTGGGGTCGCCGGGTTTTGCTTCAGGAGGCATGATATTCGGTGTCGGTCACGTGCTCGGCCCAGGCGACTTCGTGGCCGCTGGCGTCGCTGTTCTGCATCGCGAGGTGCACGAAGGTGTGTCCCGGCGCGGCGCCGTGCCAATGGCGTTCGCCTGGCGCGATGACCGCGGTGTCGCCGGGCCGCAGGGTCTGCGCCGGCTTCCCTGCCAGTTGCACGCGTCCGATCCCGGAGAGGACATGCAGGACCTGGCCCAGCGGATGGGTGTGCCACGCCGTGCGGGCACCGGGAGCGAAGGTCACCTTGAGCGCCTTGAGCCGCGCCGGCTCGGTGGGGGAGACGATCAGATCGGTCCAGACTTCCCCCGTGAAATACTCCGCGGGCGCACGAGCACTTTTTCGCGAGTCGGCCGGGATAACTTCCATGGCGTTCACCTTGGCCGGGAACGGTGCCCTGTCAAAGCCCGGGAACGCGGAGGGAGTGGAGGAGAAGGGAGGACCCGGAAAAACATTTCATGCTTTGCGCCCTCCTTTTCCTCCGCGGCCTCCGTGTGCAACACCTGAGGCCCGCACCTCGCAACTCAATGGGTCATCATGTAGACCAGCGCGTTGATCGCGAGGGGGTAGGCGATCTTCTCGGAGAAGCGGTGGAAGTAGTAGTCGCTCTCGCCCTCGCGCTCCCAGCCGTCGCTGTGGTCGGAATTAAAGATAGCGAGTGCGACGAGGCGCCCTTTCTCGTCGAAGAGCGCGCGGTGGCCCACGGTGCGCGTGTCGTAGCCGGGGCGGCTGTCCCACGTGGGGTCGTTGGGACTGAATTCCAAGGCCTTGCCCCGCTCGCTCTGCGCCACCTGGCCCTTTTCCTCGATCTGGAAGACGGCGCGGTAAAGGGGATGGTCGAGCTGGAGCTCGATGAATTTCAGCCCGGGCAGGACCTGGCGGAACATGCCTTCCATGGTCGCGAGCTCCTGGTCGCCCCAGAAATCGGTCATGATCATGCACCCGCCGTTGAGCAGGTATTTGCGCAGGGCCACGACCTCGTCGGGGGAGAGCCCGATCGCGTTGGGGGCGGCGGCAAAAAGAAACGGGTAACTGGCGAGCTCCGGATCGGTCGCTCGCAGCGTGCGGCCGTTGGGATCGGTCTTGATCGAGGTCATCTGCTGCAGCCGGAAGGAAAGATTCAGGTCGGCGTCGGGCAGGTCGGTCGTCCAGCCGCCCCGGCTCCGGCCCGTTCCGTTTTTGTCGAACCGCAGGCGGGTGAAGGTGAAGACATCCCGTTCAAAGCCCACCGGGTTGGTCCAGATGGGAACCTCGACCGAGCGGCTGTCGATCTCGCGCGTGATCTTCACGCTTTCGGGGACGTAGATTTCCCCGGACCGCCCATAGCTTCCTCCTCCCCGTCGCGGTCCCGCGTTGAAGCCCCCGAACTGGGCATAGCCGGCCGTAACCAGCACAAGCCCGGCGGCCAGCAGCGACAGGACCCGGGTGCGTCGGGGAGCGGAGCGGAGAAATGAGGGCATCAGGGTATCGGCCATAACGACGCCAGATCGTAACTCTGGCTACAAAGAAAAACTCAGCCGGTCTGGGGGGTTGCCGCCGTCCTCGCCGCTTCCGCTTTGCGTCCCAGCCACCACCCGTTCACCGCCCAGAGGGCGGCAATGATGGCGCCCAGGATTCCCGGGGCGATCCAGTTGGGGGAGGTCAGCACCTGCCCGGTCAGGTAGTCGCTGCCCCGGTAGACGGGCACGTCGATGAAGTTCTTGGCCTTGTACTTGGTCTCCGCGTTGAGCGGGCTGAAGAGCATCTCGCGGCCGGGCCGGACCAAGGAATACTCACCCACGCGGCGGGCGAAGTACACGATCACCAGCACCGTCATGGTGTGCACGACCGCAAAGGTGGCCAGGCCGACGGCCATGAGCACCGGGACAATGGTCAGCAGCACCGGCAGGCCCCAGCGGGAGGCGATTTTTCCCGTGGCGAAGACCTGGCAGATGATGGTGAGCGCCTGCACCGCAGAGTCGAAGCGGCTGAAGAACGCGGTCCGCGCCCGGGTGTCGTTGGGGAAGGCGGCCGTCACAAAGTCGAGCTGCTCAAAGTAGAGAAACGTGTTCACCGATGCGAGCAGGGTGACGAAGAGGGCGATCCCGATCAGGTAGGGCGACTTGAGCACGATCCAGATGCCGGCGAGGGGATTGCCGCCGATCGGGCGGTCCTTGTTGCCGGTGGCCCCGGCCGCGGCGCCCGCCGCCGGGCGGTTCCAGACGGCGAGGAGCGCCCGCTGCACCACGACGGCCACGAAAAAGACCCCGGCCCCAAAGAACAGGATGCCGGAATTGCCAATGCGGCTCACCAGCAGGCTCGCGATGAAGGGTCCGGCCAGCGCCCCGGCGGTGCCGCCCGCCGCGATGAACCCAAACAGGCGTTTTACCTGGCCGGCATCGAACAGCTCCAAGAAGAAACTCCAGAGCACGGAGACCATGAACAGGTTCACCACGCTGATCATCACGTAGAAAAATCTACCGGTGGGGGCGTGGGCCTCGCCCTTGGCGGCGAACAGCGCGCCGCACACCGCCAGGGTCAGCCCGACGAGGCTGTAGATCAAGGGCAGGAACTTGCGCCGCGGCAGCCAGCCGCAGAGCGCCCCGTAGGCGGGTATGATCCCGATGGAAAAGACCCAGGTCCAGCCGTAGAGGTCCGCCACCACATTGCGTCCCAGGACCGTGCCGATCGTTTCCCGCACCGGGCGCACCGCGAAGTACCCGCCGAGCACGCAGAAATAGAGCGCGAAGGCCAGGAACGCGGGGAGCTTTTCCCCGGGTGCGAAGGAAAAGAACGGTCGACCGCGGCGGTCAGGCGCCGGTGCAACGGGGGCGGACATCGGTCAGGACCCGATCAGAGGCTCGCCATGAACTGCTCCATGCGGGTGCGCATCGCGGCCTCGGGCAGGCGGCCACGGGCGCCCTGCACGTTGTCCACGAGGTTCCTCGGCTGGGTCGTGCCCGGAATCGCGACGGTCACGGCCGGATGCGATACATTGTACTTCAGGAAAAACTGGGCCCACGTCGTGCAGTCGATCTCCGCGGCCCAGGGCGGCAGGGTCTTGCCCGCAACCTTGGCGAAGAGGTTGGCGCGGCCGAAGGGCAGGTTGGTCACCACGGCGATCTTCCGTTCGAGCGCGAGGGGCAGCAACCGATCCTCGACGCCGCGGTTGTCGATCGCGTAGTCGAGCTGCACGAAATCGAGCGGCTGGTTGCGCATGATCTGCTCGAGCTGGGCGTACTGGTTGTCGGAGGAGGTCGTGACGCCGATGTAGCGGATTCTCCCGGCGGCCTTGTACTCGCGAAGGAGGCCGAGGTTGGTGTCGGTGTTGCCGAGGTTCCAGACGTAGTGAAGGTCGATCTTGTCCGTGCGCAGCCGGGTGAAGGAGGCTTCGATCTCCGCCCGGCCGCCGTTGGCGCCGACCTTGGAGGCGAGGAAGAGCTTCGCCCGGTTGCCCAAGCCCTGCGCGATCTCGCCGATCACGTTCTCGGAATTGCCGTAACCGGCCGCGGTGTCGACCATCGTGCAGCCGGAATCGCCCAAGCCCTCCAAGACCTCGCGGATGCCGTCGGTGACGGCGGCATAGGTACGCGTGCCGATGCCGATCACCGGGATTTTTTCGCCGGTGGACGGTATGGCCTTGGTGATCAGCGGCAGGGCCGGGGTCGCAGCGGCGGAAAACAGGCGGGGGGTGACGGCCAGCGCGGTGGCGCCCAGGCCAAGCTTCATCAGGTCGCGACGGGTGAGTTTCATGGCGGAATCAGGGTCGGGGTGGAACGTGCGGGACTGATTGCAGGAGCCGGGCCGAGGGGGCTCTATTCCTGCGGAAAGATGGCATCTTCAGGGAAAGAGTGCGGATGCCTTGGGACTCCCCTTGGCAAACCGATCCCCATGTGCATGATGGACCCTCATGTTTGTCGATGAATGCGTAATCAAGGCCCAGGCGGGCGATGGCGGCCGGGGCTGCATCGGTTTCCGTCGGGAAAAATATGAGCCGTGGGGTGGGCCCAACGGTGGCGATGGCGGCCGCGGGGGCGATGTGGTGCTCCTCGGCGACCACGACACCAACAACCTCATCGCCTACAAGTACCAGCCGCACTGGAAGGGTGAGCGCGGCGAGCACGGGCTGGGCTCCGACTGCCACGGCAAGGATGGCAAGCCGGGCATCCTGCGCATGCCGCTCGGCACGGTCGTGACCGACCTCGCGACGGGCAAGGTCGTGGCCGAGATCATTGCGAACGAGCAGCGCGTCGTCCTCTGCAAGGGCGGCAATGGCGGCTGGGGTAACACCCATTTCAAGACCTCCACCAACCGCGCCCCGAAGCGCGCCAACTCCGGCCAGGAAGGCGAGGGCGGTTCGTACCGGCTGATTCTGAAGAGCATCGCCGACGTCGGCCTCGTGGGTTTTCCCAACGCCGGCAAGTCGTCGCTCACCAACGCCATCACCCGCGCCCGGCCCAAGACCGCGGCCTATCCCTTCACCACGCTGCACCCGCAGATCGGCGTGATCGACGGCGGCGATGCGCGAGATCCGAAGCGGCTGCTGCTCGCCGACGTGCCCGGCCTCATCGAGGGCGCGAGCGAGAACCGCGGCCTCGGCCACCGCTTCCTCCGCCACATCGAGCGCTGCGCCCTGCTCCTCTTCATCGTCGACATGGCCGGCGTGGATGGCCGCGACCCCCGCAACGATTACAAGACCCTCCTCCAGGAGCTGAAGCTCTACGACCCGGCCCTGCTGAAGAAGCCCCGGCTCGTGGTCGCCAACAAGGTCGACCTGCCTGAGGCCAAGTCCTGGATCGCCAAGTTCCGCGCCAAGCACAAGGTGCCGATCGTCCCTATTTCCTGTCTCGATGGAGCCGGTCTCGACCGCCTGAAAAAGGAATTGTTTAAACGGGTTGAAACGCTGCGCCGCCGGGAAAAAAGGTCGCCAGCGGGCCGAGCCTGATCCAAGGGTAGATCCACCCCGGATGACCCCAGAATACAAATCGCTGCTCATGCGCTGCAACCGTCTGCTCGGGACGGCGTTGGTGGAACAGAACCTGGTGAAACTCGAGGACCTGGAGAAGGCCAACGAGCGGCTGCTGGAGGTCATTGGCTCCAAGCAGACCCGTCAGTCCACCATCCTCGGCGTGCTGGCTTACGAGATGAAGGCCGTGAAGGAGGACGACATCCTGCACCACGCCGTCGAAACCGACGGCATCGGGCTGGTCGACCTGCGCAGCTACGAGGTCTCCGAGGAGCTGCGGAAGAGCTGCGATGTCGCCGCCTGCTGGGCCACGTGGACCGTCCCCTTTGACCACGAGGAGGAGTTCTACTCGCTCGCCACCGCGCACTACCTGAGCCCGGCCGTGCGGAGCTTCTGGGAGAAGCAGCTCGGCAACCAGATCGTCTGGTACGGCACCACGCTCGACGTGCTGGCCGACTACCTGGAGAAGCTCGAGGGCGAGCACGCGGCCCCCACTGCCGCCACCGGCACCCGCTCCCCGTTTGCGCCACCCGCCGCGGGCGGCGCGCCCGCCAAGTCCGCCTGACGTCCTGCCCATGCCCCTCGGAAAAGTCCAGTCCCTCATTGTCTCCAAGCTGGAGGAAATGGGCCGACTCAGCCCCGAGCAGCGCCTCGCGATCACCAGCGTGCCGGACGACCTCAGCGGTGACGCCCTCGACAAGCTCCTGCAGGAGCAATACGCGGTCACCCAGCTCCAATGCCTCGTCGCCAAGGCGCGAGCCCTGAACCTCGCGCCCTTCAACGTCGCCCGCTACAAGCTCACCGCCGAGACTTTCGAGCGCGTTCCCCAGGAATTCTGCCAGGAAAACGTCGTGCTGCCAGTCGGGCAGGTCGGCGAGTTCCTGCTCGTTGCGCTGGCCAATCCCTTCGAGCTCACCATCTCCACCAAGATCCAGGAGATGACGGGCAAGAAGGTCGTCTGCCTCCTCGGGCGCGACAAGGATATCCGCGAGAAGTTCACCAAGGGCGCCGAGCGTCCCGCGGGCTTCGACGACGTCGTCGAGCAGATCGGCGTCGAGTTTGCCACCGAGGGCGATGGCGAGCTCCGGGAAGATGAGGTCAACGAGGACTCCGGCCCGATCATCCAGCTCAGCAACCGCATCATCGAGGATGCCTACTTTGCGGGCACGAGCGACATCCACATCGAGCCGCAGGAGAAGGAGATCATCGTCCGGTACCGCATCGACGGCGTCTGTCAGGAAAAACTCCGGCTGCCCGCCAAGGTCGGCCCGGCCCTGATCGCCCGCCTGAAGATCATGTGCAACCTCGACATCTCCGAGCGGCGCCTGCCGCAGGACGGTCGCATTGTCTTCAAGCAGTACACCAAGAAGTCGCTCGATATCGATCTGCGCGTTTCGACCGCCCCGCTCAACCACGGCGAGGGCGTGGTCATGCGTATCCTCGACAAGCAGAAGTCGACCCTACCGCTGCCTTCGCTGGGCTTCAGCGAGGAAAATCTCCGGCGCTACCGCGAGGTCATCCGCCAGCCCTACGGCATGATCCTGCACTGCGGGCCGACCGGCTCCGGCAAGTCGATGACCCTCTACTCGGCGCTCAACGAGATCAACGCGCCCGATATCGTCATCCGCACCGCGGAGGACCCGATCGAGTACACGCTGAACGGCATCAACCAGATGCAGATGCACCGGCAGATCGGGCTCACTTTTGCCACCGCCCTGCGCGCCTTCCTGCGGCAGGATCCCGACATCATCCTCGTGGGCGAAATCCGCGACAAGGAGACCGCGGGCATCGCTGTCGAGGCCGCGCTCACGGGTCACTTGCTCATCAGCACGCTGCACACGAACGACGCGCCCTCGACCGTCGCCCGTCTCACCGACATGGGTATCGAGCCGTTCATGATTTCCTCCGGCCTGCTTGCCGTGTGCGCCCAGCGCCTGATGCGCCGCGTCTGCAAGACCTGCCGCGTGGTCTACGAGCCCGTGGGCCGCGAGAAGGCCGTGCTCGATAAGGCCATCGGCTGGAGCGGCCAGGTCTACCGCCACAACCCCAAGGGCTGCCCCAAGTGCGGCGGCAGCGGCTACAAGGGCCGCGTCGGCATCCACGAGCTGATGATCACCAACGAGGAACTCGTCGAGGCGATCAACAAGGAGCTCGATGTCACCGAGCTGAAGCGGATCGCCGTGCGCGGCGGCATGAAGACCCTCCACCAGGACAGCCTGCTCAAGGTGAAGGACGGCCTCACCACGCTCGAGGAAGCGATCGCGACCGTCCCGCCTGATCTCTGAGCCATGCGGATTTTCTGGATCCTGCTGGGCATGGCCGCGGTGGTCCTGATCCCGTTCGCCATCTGGGGGGACACGTTCGACGGCTGGTTCACGGGTGACGCCGCGATCGTCTGGATCCGCTCGAAGGGCGCGTTCGGCTGGCTCGCCGTGATTTTCCTGCTGATGTCGGACCTCGTGCTGCCGGTGCCGGGCACGGCGGTGATGTCGGCCGCGGGCTACCTCTGGGGCACCCTGGTCGGCGGCCTGGTCGCCGCGGCGGGTTCGTTCCTCTCGGGCCTGTTTGCCTATGGCCTGTGCCGGCAATTCGGCCGCGGCATGGCGGCCAAGCTGGCCGGGGAGAAGGACCTCGAGCGGGGCGAGCGGATCTTCCGCACCCGCGGAGTGCTCTTCGTGGCGATCTCGCGCAGCTTCCCGCTGCTGGCCGAGGTCATCCCGTGCCTCGCGGGGCTGACGCGGATGCCGTTCCGGGAATTCGTCGGCGCGCTCGCCATCGGCTGCCTGCCGATGGCCTTCATCTTCGCCTACATCGGCGCAATCGGCCAGCAGAACGAGGGCCTCGCCCTCGGCCTGAGCGCGGCCGTGCCCGCGGTGTTCTGGGCTTCCGTGCACTTCTGGCTGAAGCGCCAGGAGCGGAAGCCGAAATAAGGTAGGGGGCTGACTTCAGGGCAGCCCGGGATCGAACCCGTTCTCTTGCTCGTTCCCGTTCTCCGATCTGCTTCGGACTTATCCGAGAATGAGAACGAGTAAGAGAACGAGAACGATTTCGATCAGCTCACATACCGCTGCACGATCGGAATCCGGCGGCCCACGCCGAAGGCGAGCGGCGTGATCTTCAATCCTGGCGCGGCCTGCTTGCGCTTGTACTCGTTGAGATCCACCCGGCGGATGACGTCCGCCACGATCGCCTCGGCGAAACCCTGGGCGATCAGGTCGACCCGCGACAGGCCTTCCTCGACGTAGCCCTTCAGGATCGCGTCGAGCACGTCGTAGGGCGGCAGGCTGTCCTGGTCCGTCTGGTTCGGCCGCAGCTCCGCGCTTGGAGGCTTGTCGATGGTCGACTGCGGGATCGGCGGCGTGCGGCCGGCGCGGCGGGCGTCGGCATTGATCCAGTTCGAGAGCGCGTAGACCTGAGTCTTGAACACATCCGAGATCACCGCGAGGCCGCCGGCCATGTCGCCGTAGAGCGTGCAGTAACCCACCGCCATCTCGCTCTTGTTGCCGGTGGTGAGGAGCAGGGCGTTGAATTTGTTTGAAAGGGCCATCATCAGCACGCCGCGCACCCGGGCCTGGATGTTCTCCTCGGTCACGTCGCGGGGGCGGCCGGTGAAGATCGGGCCGAGGGCTCCTTCGCACGCGTTCACGGCGTCGGCGATCGCGATCGTCTCGAACCGGACCCCGAGGTTTGCCGCGAGGATGCGGGCGTCGTCGCGCGAGTGCTGCGACGAGATGGCCGAGGGCAGCGAGACCCCGATCACGTTCTCCGGACCGAAGGCGGCCGCGGCGATCACCCCGACCACCGCCGAGTCGATGCCGCCCGAGAGGGCGACGAGGGCCTGCTTGAAGCCCGACTTGTGCGCGTAATCGCGCAGGCCGAGGGTCAGGCCGGCGAAGATGTCCGCCATTTCCGGCTGGTTGAAGGTCGGTGCGATGACCGAGTCCCTGGGCCCCATGGCCCGGCCCGGGGCGACTTCCACGACCCGGACATCCTCCGCGAAGGCGGAGAGCCCGGCCGTGATGCGGCCCGTGGCGTCGGCCACGATGCTGCGACCGTCGAAGATCAGCTCGTCGTTGCCGCCGACGGCATTGACGTACACCACCGGACAACCTGCGTTACGCGCCGCGTCGGTCACGAGCGTGTGTCGCACCGCGCCCTTGTCGCAATGCCACGGACTGGCCGAGAGGTTGACGATCACGTCGCAGGCTTGGGTGGCCAGCTGGCGCATCGGGTCCAGTCCGTGGTAGAGCCGCCGTGTGCTCAGGGTCGGGTGGGTCCAGAGATCCTCGCAGATGGTGAGGCCCACGCGCTGGCCGGCGATGGTGAGGACGGTCGGCTGGGCGGCGGGTTCGAAGTAGCGGTCCTCGTCGAACACGTCGTACGTCGGCAGCAGGCACTTGTGGGCGAAGGCGACGACCTTGCCGCGGTGGCAGAGCGCGGCGGAGTTGTGGAAAGGCCGGCCCTGGCCGGTGGTGTTGGCCTCGACCGTGCCGATCAGCGCCGGCACCTCGCCGACGGTGGCGGCGATCGTCGCGAGCGACGCGGCGACATCGGGCACAAAGCGCCGCTTGAACAGCAGGTCGCGCGGAGGGTAGCCGCAGACCACCAGCTCCGGAAAGATGACGAGCTCGGCGCCCTGCGCCGCAAGGGCCGCGTAGGCGTCAAGGATCCGGCGGCGATTGCCCGCGAGGTCTCCGACCGTGGTGTTGAGCTGGGCGAGTCCGAGGCGCATGGAAGGGCAGGTAACGTGGCGGGCTTTGCCGGGCCTGACAACCCGCAAGGCGGAGGGGTGTGCCTCCTTTTCACGTAACACGTGAAATGCCGGGCGAAGCCCTGACGCGCGCTTAGCGCACTTTTCACTTATTGCGTGAAAAGGAGGCAGGGCCGACGGATGGGTTGACCTTGGTGCCCATCCGGCAACCAACGCCGGTCTTTCCACAAGATGTGCGTGGCTATCCCGTCCGGGTAGGAGGATAATGGACGAAGCAAAGCAACCCCGAGAAACCGATCCCATGCCCAACCTTCCCCCAAAACCTGCCAAAGCCGGCCATAAACTGGGTGCCAACAAGCACGACCCCGCCCGCGCGCCCAAGGCGTCGACGGGCAATGCCAAGCAGTCGCGCGACATCCGCGAGGATCGCGGCACCATGCAGCACAAGAACGCGCCGTCGTTCCGCCGCACCGGCGCCCGCAGCCGCTAGGGCGGACTCCCCCCGCCTGGCCGTCCGGCTTCGGCCAGAGTTTCATCTATTAGATGAAACTCTGGGGGGCTCCGTGAGCAGCTGGCCGGCTTGGGCAGAGCTGCTTTTGATTTGTAGTCCGGGTGCCCTCACCCGGAGATGAGGGATCCCTGCCATGCCGGATTCATCCTCAATCATCCTCGCCTCGGCGTCGCCGCGGCGCCGCGAGCTGCTGGCGGGCCTGGGGGTGTCTTTCACGGTCGTCGTGGCGCAGGTCACCGAGCACGAGGATCCCGCCACCGATCCCCGGGTGATGGTCGCGCACAATGCCGCCCTGAAAGCGGACTGGGTGGCGGCCCGGCAACCCGCGGCGCTGGTGATCGGGGCCGACACGACCGTCTGCGTTGACGGTCACGCGCTGAACAAGCCCACGGACCTCGACGACGCGCGGGCCATGCTGCGCCGGCTGTCGGGCCGCACCCACACGGTTTTTACCGGGATCGCGGTCCGGCGGGTCGCGGACGGTCTGCGGCGCGATGCCGGCGTGGCGACCGAGGTCACCTTCAAGGTCCTGACACCCGCCGTGATCGAGCAGTACCTGAGCCGGGTGCATGTGCTCGACAAGGCCGGCGCCTACGCGATCCAGGAACACAGCGAACTCATTGTCGCGCAATACAACGGATCATTTACCAACATTGTCGGTCTTCCGGTCGAGACCATGAAACAGATTTTGACGGAGTGTGGTGTCCGTGGCTGATTTCAGACGTCTTCCTGCCTGATCCATTCCTGCATGAGCACCCAAGCCGCGAAGCCGTTCAATCGCCTCGATCCCGAGGTGCGCGGCGTGCTGGTCGGTATCCTCGCGACGCTCTTTCTGCATATCTTTCTACTCTGGGTCGCGCCCCGCCTGCTCGACTTCGGCACGGTGAGCATGCGCCCGGCCACGGCGGACCCCGAACGCGACAAGTACCGGGAGTTCACGATTGACCTTCCGCCCGAGGAGGCGGCCCCGAAACCGGCGACGCCGTTCAAATTCGTCGAGGTCAACCCCGACGCCCCGGAGAACGTGCCCGACGACACCGCCAATTTCGGGGCCCAGAACCAGCAGGTGGCCCAGGAGAAGCCCACCCCCGAAGGCAAGAGCGACAACCCGGCGATCGAGGGCCAGGAAAAGCTCAAGTCCACCCAGATCGTGGACGGCAACCGGGCCCAGAGCCAGCGGACGGTCGTGGAGGTCACCCCCGAGGTGATCGAGCAGATCCAGCAGGTCGCCGCGGCGGCCCGGGCGGCGGCGAACCCGCTCAGCGGCTTTGAGAAGCTGGAGGGCAAGGAACCCGACAGCATCGGCAGTAACATCGCCCCCTTTGATCCCAACGCCCGGGCCGTCGCGGAGAAGATCGAGGGCGCGGCCGAAGGCGCCGAGGACGGCACCAGCCTCATCTTCCGGGTCGACCCGCGGCGCCCGATGGCCCGCCAGGAGCTGGCCGACAAGGGCAACCGCCCCGCCATCTTCGAGAAGAACGCGATCGGCACGAAGAACATCGGCCCCATCGCCTACAACGCGAAGTGGAGCGAGTACGGCCAATACCTGCAGAAGCTCATCGATGCGGTCGACGCCCGTTGGCACGAACAGATCTTGAACAGCAAGCACTACCCGGCGCCGGGCAGCGAGGTGATCGTCACGTTCGTCCTCAACTCCGCGGGGGAAGTGACCGCCATCAAGAAGTCCGAGGGCAGTGCCGGCGAGCAGGCGACGAACTGGAGTGTCACGGCCATCAGTCCCGGCCCGGGTTTCACGTACGGCGCCTGGACCCCGCAGATGATCGCCGTGCTCGGCGAGACGCAGGAGCTCACGTTCTACTTCCTCTTCCGGTGAAGGGGCCGGGGGACACGCTGCCGTCCGGCCTGCCCCTGGGGCGCGGGGTGGAGGTCTTGGCCCGGGACGCCCAGGGCCTGATCGCTTTTGCCAAGCCCGCCGGGTTGCTCTCGCACCCCAATGTCGCCGCGGACCAGCCGCGGGCGCTGCTCAACGCGACCTACTCCTTCGAGGAGGAGGCCTACATCCTGCCGGATCTCCCGCAGCAGCGTCTCTGGCTCCTCAACCGCCTCGATTCGGCGACCTCCGGGGTGCTGCTGACGGCGACGAGCGCGGCGCTGGCGACCGCGATCCGGGCCCACTTCAAGGCCAAGCGGGTCCACAAGGTCTACCAGGCCCTGGTCTTCGGGCGCCCGGTTCCTTCGGAGCAGCTCTGGAAGGACCGCCTCGCGGTGGAGAAGCGCGGCGGCCAGATCCGCACCAGCACCGCCGGGCACGTGATGAGCGAAAGCGCGGTGAAACTGATTCGCTCCGGCCGCGGCGAGCCGCGCGTCTGCCTGATCCAGCTCGAGCCGCGCACCGGCCGCAGCCACCAGCTCCGCGTGCAGTGCGCCAAGCGGCACCTGCCCATCGTGGGCGACCAGACCTACGGCGACTTTCCGCGCAACCGCGACTTCGCCAAGCGCACCCGCGAGAAGCGCCTCTTCCTGCACTCGCTCATGACTGAATTCGAGTACGAGTTCGCTGGCCGCAAGCACAGCTTCTCCGCGACCGCGCCTCTGCCCGCGGAGTTTGGCGCGGCGCTCTGACCCGGTCGGTTCGCGGGTCCCTCCGCCCCGGGGCAACCCCCTGCGGGCCAAAAACTCTGCCATGATTTCGCCGCGAAATTTCTTCTGACATGTCAACTGATAGTTGACATACTAGAGTCCCGGAAGGGGAGAACGAGGGATCTGTCCTCGAGGAGACATCGGCCGTCGGCCGGGCGCCGGAAGAAGTGTCAACTATCAGTTGACACTCCCACTGTCGCCGGGAGGCCGCCCCTTGCCTATCGGAGCGGGGGATGGTTCGTTTTTCCAAGGCTCCAGAACCACGGATTCTGGCTTTTTCCCGCAGCGCCCGCCGGGAGTCGCTTAACCGCATGTTGCTCGCCGCGACGGTCGCGGCGGTGCAGGCGGCTGGCGGCGAGGACACACTGGTCGAACTCGACGAGTATGAGATGCCGCTGTACCACGGCGACGTGGAGGATGCGAAGGGCCTGCCGGCCAATGCCGTCCGGCTGATCGAGCAGATCAAGGCCCACGACGGTCTGCTCGTGGCCTCGCCCGAGTACAATTCGTTCATCACTCCGCTGCTGAAGAACACCCTCGACTGGTGCACCCGCGCGGACGACGACCCGTTTCCGGGCCGCGCCGCGGCCGTGGTCTCGGCCTCGCCCGGTGCCTACGGTGGCATCCGCTCGCTGCAGCATGCCCGCCATCTGCTGCTGCACATCGGGTGCCATGTGGTGCCGTCGCAATGCTCGCTGCCCCGCGCTCACGAGGCGTTCGACGAGGCCGGCGCGCTCAAGGACAAGCGCACCCGCTCCGCCGTCGAGTCGGTGGCCGTGGACCTGGTGCGACTGGCGACGCGGTTGGCGAAGGAGTGAGGGTTTTGGGTAGGGCTTTCTCGAGGCGGCCGCGATCAGTTCAAACCGGTTTTGCCGCAGAGACGCAGAGGTCACAGAGGTCGGCTAATGCGAGTTCAGAGCCCCGAACCAAACGAAAAGGCTTGGGCTCGGGTCTTTCTGAACCTCTGGCGCTGACAAGGTTGAGGCAAATCCGGCCGGGTCGACAGTGACCCAGCCTCTGCCGGGTTCGATCGGTGGAAATCCGGATAATCGGGATTGGCGATCCGGCCGGGCCGGGACATATTGCAGGCGTGATCGCCTCGATCTCCTTCCGCAAGTTCAAGGCCCTGCGCTCGACGCAGCTGAAGCTGGCGCCGTGCAACTTGGTGCTGGGGCCGAGCGGCAGCGGCAAGACCAGCCTGATCGAGGCCGTGCTCCGCCTGCGGACGCTCGCGCGCCTGCCGCTGGCGCAACCGGGGGCCACGCCCGGCGCGGCGACCAAGGCCGGCGGGCCGGAGATACATTTTCATTTCGAGGCGCCCTTCTCCGCGATCTCGGCGCGGATGTCGTGTCAGTCGGAGCTCGTCTGCGACCTCCTCGAGGTGCGGCCGCCGGGCGACCCGGGCTGGCCGGCGCTGAAGGAAAGGATCTCCCGCTTCCGCGGTTTCCTGTTCGACCACTACGAGATGGCGGCGCCCGCGGCGGAGACCGACCACGCCGACCTCCGCTCCAACGGCGCCAATCTCGCGGCCGTCCTGCGGGCGCGCCGGGAGCGGGCGCCCGCGGAGTTTGCACAACTCGTGTCCGAGGTCTGCCGGATCCTGCCGGAGTTCACGGCCCTCGAATTTGTTTCTCCCGGGTCCGGGCAGGTGCAGCTGGCGATGCGGCTGCAGGAAGGCGGCGAGGTCGTGACAGCCGACAACCTCTCGCAGGGCACGCTCTACACGCTGGCCTTCCTGACGCTCGCGTACGACCCGTTGCCCCCGACGGTGGTCTGCCTCGAGGAAGTGGACCGTGGCATCCATCCGCGCGCGCTGCGCGAGGTGCGCGATGCCCTTTACCGGCTGAGCTACCCGGACGCCTTCGGGCTGAAGCGCGAGCCCGTGCAGGTCATCGCCACGACCCATTCGCCGCACCTGCTCGACCTTTTCCGGGACCACCCGGAGGAGATCGTGATCTCGCACAAGCAGGGCCGCGCGGCGCACTTTGAGCGGCTGAGCGACCGGCCCGACCTGGCGGATCTCCTGCAGGAAGGCTCGCTCGGCGACATGTGGTTCAGCGGCATCCTGGGAGGCGTGCCCGAGGAATGAAGGTCGCGATCCTGAGCGAATCCCCGGCGGATGAGGCGGCGTTGCGCGAGCTGGTGGCGGGGGTGCTTGGCGGTTCGGTGCATTTCACGGCCCCCGGCCTGCGGGCGCGGGGCTGGCCGCAGGTCGGGCAGCTGGTGCCCGCGGTGATCAAGCACCTGCATTTCAACACCGACACCGATGCGTTGGTCGTCGTGGTGGATTCGGACGACTCGACGGTGCACGCGCCGGAGCATGACGCGCCCGGGTACTTTCATCCCCAGTGCCGGATCTGCCAGCTGCGGGCGACCTTTCGCCAGACGGTGAAAAAGCTGCCGCCGGTGCGCGGTCGGGAGCACATGCTGCGGGGCATCGGCGTGGCAGTGCCGGCGATCGAGGGCTGGTACCTCTGCGGTCTCGAGGACAGTGTCACGGAAAAGGCCTGGGTCGACGGGCAGGCCCGCGGCCGGCTGCCCTACACGCGGGCCGAGCTGAAACTGCGGGTTTACGGCACCGACCGGCCGACCCTGCCGCACGAGGTGCACCGCGCGGTCGCGGCGGCATCGCGGCACCGGCACGACACGCGCCGGCTCGAGTATGATTTCCCGGGCTTTGCCTCGCTGGCCGCGGATTTGCGGGCATGGCCGAAGGCGAAGTGAATAGGGTAGGGACCGACGTCCCGGCGGGCCGAGATTGGTATTCCGGGGTAGGGGCACGGGGCACTCGCGCCCTCGATCCAGGACGGCTGGGGACAGCCTTCCCTACCTTGGGATTCACGGGCCGACGGGACGTCGGCCCCTACCCAAAAAAGCGCGGCGGGGAAATCCCGCTGCATTGGCAGTGAGCCAGACAAGGGCGGCTGAGACAGCCGCCCCTACCTTTTACTTCGCCTGCTGCTCGGCGACGAACTTGAGGAGGTAGGAGCGACGTTTGTCGGCCACTTCCCGGAGCGGCATGAGCGATGCGCCTTCGCCGCCGGCGTCGGCGGTGCCAAGGTCGAAGTCCGCGAAAGTGGACATCTTCTTGGTCTCGCGTTTCACCTCGTCGATGATGAGGGCACGATTGCGCGCGACCTTCGGGCCGAGATTGGCCCAGTCGAGATCCTTTTCGGCGATCTGCTTCACGTAGGCGAGGTACTTGGCCTTGAGAGCCGGGACCGCGAGCAGCTTGGAGGCGAGGGCACGGTTGGCGTTGCCCTCGTTGACGAGCGGGCTGAGCTCGACGCTTTCAGCGCCACCTCCGCCGAATCCACCAAAGCCACCGGGGGCGCCGCCAGGACCGCCAGGCCCGCCGGGGCCACCGGGCCCGCCGCGACCTTGGCCGGGACCAGCCTGACCAGGGCCGCCACCGGGGCCACCCGGACCGCCAGGACCGCCAAATCCGCCGGGGCCACCAGGGCCGCCGCGCCCACCCGGGCCACCGGGACCACCGGGACCGCCACCGAGCGGCACGGGACGGACGGTCTCGTTGGCATCGTGCGGCAGAATATGGAATTTACCCTTCGAATCGCGGTAGATATTGTAGTCGCTCGCGCGGGTCCAATAGCCGTCCTCGTTGAGGAGGGCGTTGTCGAGGGCGAGGAAGCGCAGGGCGCCGTCGATGTCGAGCAGGGGCGAGAGCTTGGCCTCAAGCTCGGCGGCCGGGGTCTGGGTGAGGACCTTGAACATGGCGATCAGCGCCTCCCAGTCCTTCGGGTCGTCCTTCGTCTTGATGGTATAGTTGGTCTTGTAGAGCGCGGCGTCATCGCCGAGGTAGGCCCAGCTGGCTTGGCCGGCCGGGCTGCCGGGCGCTTTCCAGCGGGCGCCACCGGTGTCGGGGTACCACTCCTTGAGCATCTCCTTGTTGAACTGCTGGGCGTTCTGGAAGATACCCCAGTTCTCGCCGTTGATCACCACGCGCACGAAGTTGACCTTAGCGGCGGGCAGGTACTGGCGGGCGATCTCGGTGTACACGACGGCGCGCATCATGGTCGGGTCGCCGTTCGAGTTGAGGAGATTGAGCGAACGGTAGCCGAGGAGGTTTTGGTCCGCGATCTGGTCGTCCATCGAGAGGTTGAGCGAGCGCTTGTAGGTGTTGGGTACGAATCCGAACGACGAGGCGCCGCGGAAGTGCACGCCGACCTTCGGGTAGACCTTGTTGTCCACGGTGACCTTGGCCGGCATCTCGATGTCGGTGTTGTTGAACGCCGCCATGCGGAGTTCCCAGTCGGCTTCCTCAAACTCGAGGAAGACCGTGCGGACGACGTTGATGTCGTAGAGGCCTTCCTGGCCGTAGATTTTCACGTCGGCCGCCGTGAGTTTTACACCCGGGGCCGCGGGCCCGGTGTTGGCACCGCCGCGACCGGGGAAGCCGCGCCCGCCGCCGAAACCGGCACCGGCTCCCTGGGCGGTGAGGCCCTCGTAGGCGGTCTTGCGCTCCTCAATGTTCAGGCGTTTGTCACCGTCCTTGTCGTAATCCGCGAGGACCGCGCGCTCCGTGCCCATCATGTTGAAGCCGCCAAAACCACCGCCACCGCCGCCGGGGCCACCGAAACCGCCGCGACCACCGCCACCGGGGCCGCCCGGACCTCCTTGGGCCAGGGCAATGGTGGGAACCAGGGTGAGGAACGCCAATCGGAGGGACCGGCGGATGGTCTTTTGAGCTGAGGGCATCATGGGAAAGGAGGGACTCCGGCAGGGAAAAAATGTTACGGAATGGTGACAAGACGGGTCCGGTCAAGCCAGGTTACGGGACTGAGGTCAGTCAGCTTGCCTGATTGATCTGTAGCTGGGGTCGTTGACCCCGGCTCCGATCCGCCGGCCTCAACGAGGCCAGCTACAGGAAATCGGTCCCGGTCGACGGGGCGCCATGCCGGTCAGTGCCGGGATTGACAGGGCAAATGCCCCGACCCGACGCTGGCGGCGCCATGTCACTCCATCCCGCCGCCACCCGCCTGTTGCTGCGCCGTCTGGGGGCGAAGTGCGTCCGCACCGATGCCAAGTCACGCGCCGCGGTCGGGTTCGACAGCAGCAAGATCGCGTTTCCGGCCGAGGCGGTGGTGTTGCCGCGCCGCGAGGCGGACATCGCGGTGATGCTGGAACTGGCCAATCGGCACGGGGTTCCGGTGACGGTTCGCGGCCGCGGCACGTCCCTGACGGGCTCAGCGGCTCCCGTGCGCGGCGGCTGGGTGATCGATCTCAGCCATTGGCGGACAATCCGCGTCGATGCCGAGGCGGGCTTGGTGCGGGCGCAGGCCGGGGCTCGGAACGCGGACATCCAGCGGGCGGCCGCGGCCAAAGGCTGGTTTTACCCGCCCGACCCGTCCTCCCATGAGTACTGCACGATCGGCGGCAACATCGCCTGCAACGCCGGCGGCATGCATGGCGGCAAGTACGGGGTGACGCGCGACTTTGTCCTGGCGCTGGAGGGTTTCCTGCCGACCGGGGAGTTCGTTACCTGGGGCACGCCGACGCGGAAATTTTCCGCGGGCTTCAACCTGCGCGACTTGTGGATCGGCAGCGAGGGCATGCTTGGGATCGTGACGGCGGCCACGCTGCGGCTCATCCCGCAGCCGGAGTCGCGCTGGACGCTGCTGACGGCATTCCGGGACGAGGCGGCGGCCTTCCGCGCCGCCCGCGCGCTCTTCGGGGCGCGGGTGCAGCCGGCGATCTGCGAGTTTCTCGACCGGTATTCGGTGCACTGTGCCGAGCGGGCGACCGGGGCGACGGTCTTTCCCGGCGTGGCGGGCAAGCCGGTGCTGCTGATCGAGCTCGCCGGTTCGGCCGGCGAGGTCCGGGCGCAGCGAAAAGCCCTGCTCGCTTGGGCGGCAAAGCATGCGGTCGCGCAGCGGGCGGCCCGCAACCGGGCCGAGGCCGAGGCGCTCTGGGCGGTGCGCCGGAAATGTTCACGGGCGATGTTCGAGCTGGGCGACTCAAAGCTGAACGAGGACGTCGTGGTGCCCCTGAAGAACTACGAGCGGTTTGCACGCTTCCTCGATAAGCTCCGGCGCGATTCAGGCCTTGCGATCCCGACCTTTGGCCATCTCGGCGACGGCAATCTCCACGTGAATATCATGTACCACCGTGCGATTGCGAAAGAGCGGCGCGCGGCGGAGCGGGCGGTCGGCCGCCTGATGCGTGAGGTGGTCGCCTTGGAAGGCGCGATCTCCGGCGAGCACGGCATCGGCCTGGCCAAGTCGCCCTTCTTCCGGCTCCAGCATTCACCCGCGCAGGTCCGCGCGATGCAGGCCGTGAAGCACGCCCTCGACCCGCGCGGGATCCTGAACCCCGGAAAAATGTTCGAGGTCTTCACGGTCTGGAAGCATCCCCGGCTCGAGGTGAAGCTGCCGTGGGATCATTGAGCGCGCCGGTGGCGCGCTCAAGGGGATGCCGGAGCTGACCACAAGTTGCCGGCGCGCTTGCCTCCGCGCGATGCCGCGGCACAACCAGAGCCGGCCATGGCCATGTTGCCGACGTCGTCTCCCGGTTCCTTTTCCAGCGTCCGCCTGGTGAACAGTGTTTTCCGCACCTGGACGGCCGTGGTGCTGCTCTTCCTGTATCTGCCGGTGGCGGTGCTGCTGGTGTACTCGTTCAACTCCTCGCGGCTGAACGTCCGCTGGGAGGGTTTCACCTTGGAGTGGTACCGCCGGGTCTGGGCCAACGGTCCGCTGCTTGAGGCGGCGGGCAACAGCCTGCTGATCGGAATGGTGTCCGGGGTGCTCTCGGTCCTGCTCGGCACGCTCGGGGCGTGGATGCTGCACCGCTACCGTTTTCGCGGCGGGGCGGCGCTGCACCTGCTCGCGACGGTGCCGGTGGTGATGCCCGAGATCCTGCTTGGCATCAGCCTGCTGGTCTTCTTTGCGGCCGTGGGACTCGGACTCGGCTACACCACCGTGATCATCGGGCACGTGACCTTCAGCTTCCCCTTTGTGCTGCTCGCGGTGCAGGCCCGGTTGCGCGGCCTCGACCCGGCGCTGGAGGAGGCCGCCCTCGACCTCGGGGCCACGCCGGCGCAGGCCTTCCGGCATGTCATCCTGCCGGCGTTGCGCCCGGCGATCGTGGCGGGCGGGCTGATGGCGTTCACGCTTTCGTGGGACGAGCTCATCGTCACGTACTTCACCGCCAGCGCCTCCTCGGCCACGCTGCCGCTGCGAATCTTCGGCCTCGCGAAGGTCGGCCTCAATCCCATGATCAATGCGCTCTCGGCCCTGTTTGTGCTGCTGAGCGTCGCCGTCGTGGTTTTCTCCGCCTACCTCAAACGCCACGCGCGCTGAACCCCTTGCCTCGATCAAATCCATGAAAAAGCTCCTCCTCCCTGTCGTGGCCGTCGTGCTGATCCTCGCGGCCGTCCTCATCGTCCGGGCCCGCACGCCCGGGCTCAAGTTGTTCGGCTGGTCCGAGTACATCCCGCAGCCTGTGATCGACGGCTTCACCGCCGAGACCGGCATCAAGGTCAGTTTCGAGACCTACTCCTCGAACGAGGAGCTCATCGCCAAACTCGTCGCCGGCGACGGCAGCTACGACCTGGTGCAGCCCTCCGACTACGCCGCCGAGGTCATGATCCGCCAGGGGCTCGTGCAGAAGCTCGACCGCACGAAGCTGGGCAACCTGAAGAACCTCGACGCGGGTTACCTCAAGCGGGCCCATGACCCGGGCGACGATTACTCCGTGCCCTACATGAGTGGCACCGTCGGCATTGTGGTAAACACCGACAAGGTGAAGACCCCGGTCCGCAGCTACCGCGAAGTTTTCGCACCGGCGTTCCGGAACCGCCTCGTCGTCCTCAACGACAGCCGCGAGCTCGTCACCTGGGGTCTCTACACCCTCGGCCTGCCAATCAACACGATCGACGCCGCCAGCCTCGAGCGGGTCCGCCCGCTCATCTCCGACTGGGTGAAGCTGGTGAAGGTCTTCGATTCCGACAGCCCCAAGACCGCGCTGCTCAATGGCGACGTGGACCTCGGCATCGTCTGGAGCGGCGAGGCGGCGATCCTCTGGAACACCGACAAGAAGTTCCAGTATGTCATCCCCGCCGAGGGCGCGCACCAGTTCCTCGACGTGCTCGCGATCCCGGCCGGGGCGAAAAACGTGGAGGCTGCCCACCGCTTCATGGACTACCTCCTGCGCCCTGAAGTCTCGAAGCTCATCTCGGAGGCCTTCCCGTACACCAATCCCAACGCCGCGGCGCGCAAGCTCCTCACCCCGGAGCAGCTCGCCAACCCCGCCAGCTACCCGCAGGGCGGCGGCAAGTTGGAGACGTTCCGCGACATCGGCAGGGTTGCCGCCGACATCGATCGGCTGGTGACCGACGTGAAAAGCGCGAAGTGAACGAGCCCACCGTGGGTGGGACCCGACGTCCCGGCGGGCCGTTTCCCGTCCCGACATTTGATCCGGGAAACCGGGCCCCCGGGACGTTGGCCCCTATCTGCACCAATCCATGGACCTTCCGCCCCTAGCAACAGTGCCGCCCGCCGCCGACCGGCGCACGCCGTCCTGGCGGGCCTGGCTGCTACTCGGACCGCTGGTGGCGTGGCTGGCGGTGTTCGTCGTGGCGCCGTCGCTGCTGCTGCTCGTGTACAGCTTCTGCGACCGGGATGAGCTGGGGCGGGTGGTCTTCGATTTCACCTGGGACAACTTCCGGCGCGTGCTCGAACCGGTGTACCTGGGGATCTTCGCGCGGTCGATCGGGTACGCCGCGCTGACGACGGGGCTCTGCGCGGTGCTGGGCTTCCCGGTGGCGTGGTGCATCGGCCGGGCGGGTCCGGTGTGGCGGCAGCGGCTGCTATTGCTCGTGATGGTGCCGTTCTGGACGAGTTTCCTGATCCGCACCTACGCGTGGATCACGATCCTGAAGCAGGAGGGCTTGGCCAACGCGCTGTTGCAGTCGGTCGCGCCGTCGCTCGGGCCGCTCGACCTGCTCTACACGCCCTTCGCGGTGGTGCTCGGCCTGGTGTATGCCTACCTGCCGTTCATGATCCTGCCGCTCTACGGCAGCGTGGAGAAGCTCGACGGCGCCCTGCTCGACGCGGCGCACGATCTCGGGGCCGGCCCGTGGCGCGTGTTCCCGGCCGTGGTGCTGCCGCTGGTCCTCCCGGGCCTGGCCGCGGGCATGCTGCTGGTCTTCGTGCCCGCGATCGCGATGTTTGCCATCACCGACCTGATGGGCGGCGCGCGCGTGCCGCTGATTGGCAACGTCATCCAGAACCAGTTCCTCGCCGCGCGCGACTGGCCGTTCGGGTCGGCGCTGGGCGTGGCATTCCTCGCCGTCTTTGCCGTCAGCTACCTGCTGTTGCGCCGGCTCGGTCCGTGGGGGGAGGAGGCATGACGCCGGCGGTCGAGCTGCGCGGGGTGACGCGGCGTTACGGCGACATGGCGGCCGTCGACGGGGTCTCGCTCGCGGTCGCACCCGGCGAATTCCTGACGCTGCTCGGGCCTTCGGGCTGCGGGAAAACCACGCTGCTGCGGCTGATCGCGGGCTCGGAGGTGCTGACGGCCGGCTCGGTCTGGATCGACGGGCGGGACGTGACGGCACTGCCTGCGTTCCGGCGTCCGGTGAACCAGGTATTTCAAAGCTACGCGCTGTTTCCGCACCTCACGGTCGAGGGCAACGTGGCCTTTGGCCTGCACATGCAGGGCGTGGCGCCGGCCGAGATGGCGCGGCGCGTGGGAGAGGCGCTTGAGCTGGTTTCGCTCGGCGGGCTGGGTGCCCGCCGGCCGCACGAGCTCTCCGGCGGACAGAAACAGCGCGTGGCGCTGGCCCGCGCCGTGGTTTGCCGGCCGCGCGTCCTGCTGCTCGACGAGCCGCTCTCGGCGCTCGACGCCAAGCTGCGCCACGCGATGCAGCTCGAGCTGAAGCGGCTCCAGCGCCAGCTCGGGATCACTTTCGTCTTTGTGACGCACGACCAAGAGGAGGCGCTGACCATGAGCGACCGGATCGCGCTCGTGCATCGCGGGCGGATCGAGCAGGTGGGGACCGCCCATGACGTTTACCACCGCCCGGTGACGCGCTTCGCGGCCGACTTCGTCGGGCAGGCGAACCTACTCGACGTCGAACTGGCTGGGCGGGAGGGCGCCGACGTCCTCGTGCGTGGCCCGGGCGGACTCGAGCTGCGGCTGCCGGCGACGGCCTGGCCGGACGGGACGAAGCGTGCCACCCTGCTTGTCCGGCCCGAAAAGATCCATGTCTCCAGGAAAACCGGGATCGGGCCGAACACGTTCCCGGCCCGGGTGGAGGAAGAGATCTTCCAAGGCGCGATGGATCATCTGTCTCTGGTGACCTCCGGCGGCCTGCGGCTCGCTGTGGTCGTGGCTAATGAGAGTCAACTCGGCGACATTTTCCACGCGGGAGACACGGTCCACTGCGCCCTGCATGCGGACGACCTCGTGGTGCTGCCGGCGGAGTAAGGGTCTCTGTCTTCAGGTCGTATTCGCCGTCGTCGGCTTGGACTTGGGGCGAATGAACCGGCGCAGCACGAGGTGATGGGCCGCGAGGAACAGGAGCATCCCCGCGGCGGCATAGACGAGCCCCTCGAGGGTTGTCGGCACGGCGGGCTTGTAGTCGGTCCAGGTCGCGCGGGCGATGGCGGTGTCGACGTCGCTCAGGAACACGAAGGGGCGCGACCACGTCGAGGCGTCGCGCAGGGCGGTGAACGCGGTGCCGAGGTGCTGCACGCGCTCGATGGATTCGGTCATGACCTGGGCGAGCCGCGCGACCGCCGGATCGTAGTTCGTGGACGTCTGGGTGATGAAATTTTCCAGGGAGAGTCCGGCCTCGCCGGCGGTGCGCTCGAATTGGGCGAGCATGCGCCGCGCCTCGTCGAGGTGGCCGCCGAGCCGCTGCAGGTATTGCTGGAAAAACTCCGGGGCCTGCGAGAAGAGCACCGCCCCGGCCACGGCGAGCACGCGGTCGACGATTCCGTCGATCCAGGTGCGAATGCGGGCGAGGGGATTCATTCGGTGAACGGGAAGGTGGGTGGGCTGCGTTGTTCTGGCAAACTCGACCTGCACGGAAGATCCCGAACCTTTTCCCCGCCGATTGCACGGATGGTTCGGAGTTCGGAAACGCAATCCGTGAAATCCGTGGTTGAAAACTTTCCGGGACTTTTCGCCGCCCAACGCAACCGGCAATCCGGTTGACCCCAGTCGCAATCGCCGGCATCAGGAAGCCGTCAGGCAACCCCAAACCCCAGGAGCCCAGCATGAAACTCAGCATTGTTGGAATTGATCATCAAGGTGACCGGGACCACGAGGTCGTCACCCTCAAGGTTGGCGCCGACTGCGACCTTCGGAGCTACATCCTGACCGACGCCAACTACAACAAGGAGGAGCAGCTCATGACGCACCCGTTCCGCCACACGTTCTGGTTCGAGACCACCGCGGTGAAGGGTGGAGACTATGTCATGGTGCACAGCCGGGCCGGCACCCCGATCCACCATGCGAACCAGCTTGGGACGACGTCGCACGAATTTTTCTGGGACGCCCCGAAGGCTGTCTGGCACGAGAAGGAGGATGCCGCGCTCCTCTTCGAGATCGCCGCGCACAGCATCGAGACGACGCGGAGTTTCGTCAGCTACGTCTGAGATCCGGGACCGGATAAGCCGCCGCCTTCCAACCGGTTTTGCCACAAGGCACAGAGAGCGCAGAGCCCAAGCCTCGTATTTTTAGACAACCCAGATCCCCAAATCAAAACAACGAGGCTTGGGCTCTGTGAGCTTTGTGCCTCTGTGGCAAAAAACCGGATCGGAATGATCACGGCCGGGCACTACCTTATTTCCTCTCGGCTTCTTTCGTGTTGCCGATCTGCACGGCGTCGAGGAGCTCGGGGGAGCCAAAGTCGTCGGTGATCACCTTCGCGTTGAACCTAGTGATTTCCTCGGTGGGCCAGGGCATGAGCTCGGTCAGGATCTTCGCCATGTCCACGCGGCCCTGCAGCGGGCCATTCAGTGTCGCGGGCGCGGCCCACTTCGCTGGGTCGGTGATGGCCGGGGTCCGGTACTTCACGGCGCAGGCGATGATGTTGCCGGGGTTCTGGGCGTTGCGGAAAAGCACGATTTGGGGGAAGACCTCGGAGAGCGTCTTCAGGTCGGTGTAGAACAGCGCGGTGGTGGCGTGCAGGTTCGTGAGCAGCACGCCGTTGTCGGTGAGCTTGGCGGCGCATTCCTGGTAGAACTCCTTCGTCTTCAGGTGCGGCGGCACGTAGCCACCACGGTAGGCGTCGAGGATGATCCAGTCCCATTTCTCGGCCGTGCGCTTGATGTAGATGCGTCCGTCCTGCGTCGCGACGGGCGTCTTCACGGTCGGGGTGAAGTACAGCCGTTCCTTGGTGAGCTCGACGACCTTGGGGTCGAGCTCGACGGTCTGGAGCGTGGTCTCGGGGAACGCGACGGTGAACAGCCGGTGAAATCCGGCGCCGCCTAGGCCGACCATGAGCACCTTCTGGGGCTTGGGTTGGAAGAAGAGGGCGGAGTACAGGGTCTTGGTGTACGGGACCTGCATGGTGAGCGGGTCGGCGAGGTCGACGGCGGACTCGCGGAAAACGCCGGCGCGGGACCGGGCGCGGAGCTCGACCAGCGTGCCGGTGCGCTCGACCGTCAGGCTGTTGTAGATGGTGTCGAAGCTCTCGGTGTAATCCTGCGCCCCGGCGGCGCGGGCGGAGGCGAGGGTGAGGGGCAGCAGCAACAGCAGGCGGAGTTTCATGGGGAGTCGTGGGAAGAGGCCGGGGTGGGCGCGGCATTTCCGGGGCGGGTGGCGGTTTCGGCGCGGTGCAGCAGGGTGAGCAGACCGCCGAGGGCGACGACGGCTACGCCGAGCCACACGTAGAGCAGGGTGGAGACCCGCAGGTTGGGCAGTAGCACGAAGGCCGTGAGCATCACGCCGGCGATGTTGCCGACGGTGCTGATGCCGTAGATCACGCCGGAAGCCGCGCCGGGCTTGATCCCGCGGGCCGCGAGGAACTGGACGCACTGGGGCCCGAAGGACGAAAGCATCGTGACCGGCACGAGGAAGAGCCCGATGCAGGAGAGGAACAGGCCGGTCGTGATGGACTCGTATTGCAGCGAGATGGCCTCCACGAGACCGCGCCCGAACCAGGCCGTGAAGGCCAGGCCGGCGATCGCGGCCAGCGCGCTGGCGATCTGGAAGGCCCGGCGGCGGTCGGCAGCCAGGCTGCTGATCCAGCCACCCAGCAGCGAACCGAGGCTGAAGGCCGTCAGGAAGGTCGAGATCAGCCACGCCCAGACGATGATCGAGGAGCCGAAGGTCGGACCCAGCAGGCGCGAACCCAGCAGTTGGAAGCCCATGCTGAGGATGCCCAGCACGACCACAATGAGGTAAAAGGCGGCGACAATCACGCCGGGCATCACGCGGGAGAGTTGCACCCGAATCAAGGAAGGTTTCGACGGGATGGGGTGATGACTCGGTTGGGTCGGATAGTCTGTAGCCGGGGTCGTTGACCCCGGATCCGATCCGCCGGCCTCACCGAGGCCAGCTACAGGGGGATCGCAGCAAACAGGCCCAGTGGCAGGGATCCATTCCCCGGCAACGCGGTCTAGTGCACCGAGACCATCTGCACGCTTGCCAACCCGAGAGCGCATGCACTGCTTTCCCTTAACCCCACCATGATTCCGACTTCGCCGGTCCACCCCTCCCGGTCAGTTCGCTCCTGCCGCCTCTGCTGTCGCCTCAGTATGCTGGCCGTCGCCGGCCTGCTGCCCATCGTGGCCCGCGCCGCCGCCGCCGACCCGGCTCCCGCCGCGGCGAACCTGACGGCTGCTGCGGCCACCCCGCCGCCCGATGATAGTCCGCAGTATTTCTCCCGCGTGCGCGGTCTGTTCGACATCGACCTGCCGGGCACGGTGAAGAAGTACGACGTGAAGCTCACGATTCACCCGCACTTCGGCGACTTCACCCGGAAGCCTTTCGTCCGGATCCCGGTGGGGGCGCGTTTCGGCATCAATGACCGCACGGAGGTCAACTTCGAGGCCGAGGCCTACGTGAGCCACGGGTTGAAGGACCACACCGAGGGGAATGGCTTCTATGCGCTCCATCTGGGCGCGAAGTACGAGTGGGCGCACTGGCTGAAGGAGCATGTCGACATCAGCACGGGCTTCACCACCAACATCCCAGTGGGCCGGCCGCCGCTGGAGCTGACCGACGGGCTCAACCACATCGCGCCCTACGTCGTTTTTTCCAAGACCTTCCCCGCGGTCCCGCAACTCGCGCCGTTCATCAGCTTCGGCGCCGATCTCGTCTCCGACTCCTCCGTGCCGGGCACCGTCCGGGCGAACACCCCGCGTTCACACGCGATGGGCGTTTCCCCCGGGTTCATCTACGACGCGGGGCCTTTCAAGTACACCCTCGTACTGAATTACAGCACCACCGAGATCATCGGGAATGGCAGTAACCACTATTACGGCGTGAACCCCAGCGTGCTCTGGCAACTGCCGAAAAAACTGACCTTCAATTCGAACGGCAAGTGGGTCGTTGGCCTCGGCTACAAGTGGACGCACGGCCCCGACGGCACCGACTCCGGCACGAGCGTGAAGCTCCGCGGCGAGTTCAAGTTCACCCGCCTGCTGGATCCGCTCAAGCGGCGCGTGACCGAGTGGGTGCGCTGATTCGATCGCGGGCGAACGCGAGGAGTTCAACGTCCGGGTCGGGCGGCTTATCCCTGACGTGAGGCGTCGGTCCTTGCTCCCAACCGAGTGACGTTATTTTCCTGACCGCTGTTTCATCCGTCTGAAACTCCCGTTTCCCCTGGAAACTGCGGACCCGGGTGGCGGATCCTGCCCGGGCTTAGGCCACGACTTGCCCCGGCGACACACCGCTTTGGCAAACTGACCCTCCCGCAGGAATTTTGAGACGGATCTGTGCAACGCGGTCCCCTTTTCTGCTGCTGAGGCCGCTAGCTCCGGTCGGCCTTGCTCAGGGGACGGGGTAAGCTCGGAGCAATGGGGCGAGGCGTTTACGGGGGAGTGTCACTTTGAGGGAAAACCGCTTTCCGCGCGGTTGAGCGACGAATGTTTTCCTCGTGGTATAATTTGTCACCCCGCTGAGTGGTCAATATTATATGCATAATGCATGGACGCATAAAAAGACCCTGTAAATATTACGAGATCCTTGAAATCACGACTACGTGCATAGAGGTACAATATCCTTATGCATGTTTTCCGTCCTGGTTGGGTTTCTGTGTCTCTTGCACTGTTCTTGGTCGCCGCTGCCAGTTCTGTTCGGGCAGCGACGGTTTCGGTTTCTGGCACCAATGTGTTAATTACCTTGGGTGCGGGCGAAAATGTCAGCGACCTGAATACCAGTATAGCTACGAACGTTATTACGGTAAACACTGTTGGCAGTGCCAATAATTCATTGGTGGGAACTCCTGCGGGAGTAACGGTTACAAATAATACTGTCGTAATTGATACTACCGCCTTCCCAGGTTTTACGGGATTTCAAGTTCTTGGTGGCAATACCACCAATGCGGTTACCGTGGGTGCTTCTGGCATTCTCCTATCAGCGACTACTGCCAATACCGATTCGTCTGTGGTGATAAACCTTTCTTTCAACAGCGGCACCGGCTCCCTGAATGTCAACGGCCCTATTACCGCTAAGAATGCTGGCGGTGTAACATTAACTTCCGCCACACTTACCATCGTTGCTGCAGGGAAAGTCACCGCGGCAGCGGGGGCGGTAAATATCACCGGAACTGCTATCACTTCCGCAGGCAATGTAACCTCGGGAGGCGCGTTGAACCTCACCGGCGCAATTACCCTTTCCGGACCAGTTAGCCTGAGGGCACTATTAGCCACCGTGGGTGATATTACTCTGGTTGGCAGCATCAATGGAGCACAGAACCTGACCCTGGAAGCAGCGGATACTATAAATGTGGGCGATATCGGTAACACCACTGCCCTCGGGACAGTTACGATTACCAATTCAGCAGGGGTAAGCTTTAGCAGTTATTTTATTGCGGCAAATGTGGTCGCCACGGACACCACGGGTGCCATTTCGTTTAACGGCGACACGGACATTCGCACGAGCCTTACCACCGCCGCCAAGGGCTATAGCCTTGCCTTCGGAGATAGCAGCCTTGACGCCACGACTATAGCTGGCGCTCCTGTCTTTAGGAACACAGGGAATGTGGCGTTCCAAGGGTCCACGGCGCTAATATCGGGAGCTGCCATCGTGGGGGGAGCAGGGACGTCGGTTGTTTTGGCCAACACCATCGTGTCGGGTGGGGCATTTAATATTGGTGCGGGCCTTTCTGGAATTACTATTTCTGATGGCACGTCACTCATCCTGAACTCCGCAACTGCGGGC
>CAMDOO010000046.1 GCA_945903545.1 Opitutus sp. GAS368
GACTCCGTTCGCCGCGGGGATGGTTCGAGGTAGGGTTGCTTCGACGAGGCGACCGCGATGATCGATCCCGGCCGGGTCGTCGACCCAGCCCTACCTTCGATCCCGGCGGCGAACGGAGTCGCCGCCCCACCGCAGAATCAGGACAATTCCCCGGCCGCCGCTGCCTTGGACGGGCGCGGCCCCGCCACGCGCAGCAGCATCCAGCCAAAGCCCGCGGCCAGGGCGCTGACGGCGACAAACCAGTCGCCATGCTCCACGTAGAAGCTCCTGCGCCCGACCCAGCGGTGGTCGCGCGAGATGTTGATCACCCGGGCGCCCCGGAAATAGATGCTCCCCGCGTCGTCGGTCGCCCGGTAGCGCGTGTAGCCGAATTCATCGATCCAGCCACTCCAGCCACCGTTGCCGACGCGCAGGACAGGGCGGCGGGTTTCCACCGCGCGCAGGACCGAGTGGGCCGCATGCTGCACCGCCGCGCCGCCCTCGCCGAACCAGCCGTTGTTGGTCATCACGACCAAAAGGTCGGCCCCGGCCTGCACGGAGCTGCGCGCGAGCGCCGGGAAGGCGTCCTCGTAGCAGATCAGCGGTCCGGCCATGGCCGTGACGCCATCGGCCACGGGCACGTCGATGAGACTCGGGGTCGTGCCGGGCAGGAAATCCGTGTCACCAACCGGGACAAACTTCGCGATCCAGCCCAGCAGCGGGCGGAACGGCACGAACTCCCCGAAGGGCACGAGGTGGCGCTTGCGGTAGGCCTCAAGCTGGACCCCGCCCTGTGGCTTCACCAGGTAGGCCCCGTTCGACCAGATTGTCCCCACCCCCGGCACCTCCTCCCGCGCGATCGAGCCGATGAGCAGGGGAACCTTCGCGCGCTGCGCGAGCCGCTCCACCCAGGACTGCATGTTGGCATCGCCCTGCACCGCCCAGGGCGTCACCGCCTCGGGCCAGAGGATCAGGTCCGGGCTCACGGTGGCCGCCTGCAGCGTGTTTTTCTCGAGCACCGCGAGGATCTCCGGCGCGCTCGCCTCGTCCCATTTCAAGGTCTGCGGGATGTAGGGCTGCACCAGCCCGACCCGCAGGAAACGCACGGCGTAATCGGTGCGATGCACGGTCTCCTGGACATAGATCGCGAGGCAGGTCAGCAGCAGGAACATCGCGAGGAAGAACTCCTGACTGCGCCGGGAGAAGCCCGTGCGCTCCTCGCGGAACAGCCGGTGGGCGTAGGCCGCGAAGCCGACGTTCATGGCCACCAGCACGAAGGAAACGCCGCCCGCGCCGGTGTAGGCCGCGACCTGCAGGATGCTGATCCGCTGCCACTGGCTCGCGGCCAGCGGCAGCCAGGGAAAGCCGCTCAAGAACCAAGTCCGCGTCCACTCGATCACGACCCAGAGCCCGGCCAGCCCCACCACCGCCGCCAGGCGCACCGGGTTGGTCCGCCCGGTCATCCGTGGGACGGTCCACCATACGGCCAGGTACCAGACCCCGATCCACAGGCCGGTGAAGGGCCCGAGGAGCAGCAGGCCGGGCCAGGAGACATGGTGCAGCCAGCCGAGGACGATGGTCCAGGCCACCACCTGTGCCCCGAGCAGCGTGACGGCGTAAAGCCTGAAGCCCGGCCGGAGGTAGGCCCAGAAGATGCCCGGCACGAGCATCGCGTAGGCAAACTCCGACATCTCAAACGGCGGAAAGGAGGCAACCGTGAGCGCCACGGTCAGAAGGCCGACGAGCCAGGGGATGATCCGATCCCAATGCCGGGTCCAATACGCCGGCTGCTTGACGTAGGGATCGTCGTTGGACGATGGGGAAGACATGGTTCGGATCAGGTAGGAGCCTGCTGGCAGGCGATGGCTTGGAATTGGGCCCGCAAATTAGCCCCCGGGCGTCGCTTGCAAGCAAGCTCCTACCTCAGCGACTTTCGAGCCAACCGGGGAACGGTTTCGACTCCGCCAACGAGGCCTCGAGCCACTCCCATTCTTCCGCCCGACAGTAGTACCACGGCCACCGTTCCTCGCGGGCGCACAAACCGGCGCGCCAGGGATTAAAGAAGAGGTAGTGCAAGATCGGCGCCCGCTCCTCTCCGGGACGCACATGATGATCGTAGAAATCTCGCTGCCAGTCGATTCCCTCCATGATCGCGGCCTTGGTTTTCGACTTCCATCGAGCCACTGCTTTGCCCAATGGCAAGCGCTCACCGAGAATGACGAGCAGGTGGACGTGGTCCGGCATGACCACGAGGCTCCGTAGCTGCCAGGTGCCGTCACGATCCATGGCTGTTGCTTCCGCCAGCAGCGCAGCGGCAACCGGCGGCGCGGTCAGCCCCTGACGACGATCTTCGGTGCAGATCGTCAGGAAATACTCGGCGCCCGGCAACGAGACCCGACCGTAGCGCAATGCCGCCTGCCCTCTATTGATATCCCGCATTCCCATGTAGGAGCCTGCTTGCAGGCGATGGTTTGGAAACCCGAAAACGTCAGGCGCCCGGCATCGCCTGCAAGCAGGCTCCTACATTCCGGAGACGACGCTCAGGCCCCGTGGCAATGCTTGAACTTCTTCCCGCTGCCGCAGGGGCAGGGATCGTTGCGACCGACCTTGGGGGCCTCGCGGCGGATCGTGACCTTCGGGAGGGACACGTCCTCCGCCGGGGTGACGGACTCGCCGGCGGGCGCCTCGAGCTGCGCCGGCGGCGGCGCGGTGGGAGGCGCCGGGGGATTCTCCGGGCCCTCGGTGCGGGCGCTGCGGCCCAGGATCGAGAGCATGTTCTCGAAGGCCTGCAGGTTGGTCGCGCTGCGGAAGATGCCCGTGCAGATCTGCAGGCGCACGTTGGTCATCAATTCCTCGAAATACTTGTAGGCCTCGCCCTTGTACTCGACCAGCGGGTCCTTCTGGCCGTAGCTCCGCAGGCCGATCGAGCGGCGCAGTTCCTCCATCTCGGTGAGATGCTCCTGCCAGTGGTGGTCGATCGCGTTGATCACGACGTACCGCTCCAGCGCCCCGAGCGCCTCCGGCACCTCGACCGATTCCTTCACCCCGTAGGCGTCGCGCACCCGGCCGAGGATCAGGGCCGTCAGGGCCTTGACGTCGCCCGAGGCGAGCTCCTCCGCGCGCAGGCTGACCGGAAAATGGGTGTTCACCCAGCCGACCAGGCCGTCGATCGCGGAACCGGGCGTGCCGCCCTTGTCGCCGATACCGGCGACCTCGAGACGCGCCGCGAGCTCCTCCTCGACCTGCTCGAAGATGATGTCCTTCGGGCGGTCGGCATGGATCGCCGCGTTGCGGATGCCGTAGATCACCTCGCGTTGCTGGTTGAGCACGTCGTCGTACTGGAGCAGGCGCTTGCGGATCGAGTAGTTCTGCTGTTCGACCTTCTTCTGGGCCGACTCGATCGAGCGGTTGAGCCAGGGATGCTCGAGCTCCTCGCCCTCCTTCATCGAACCCTCCATCAGGCGTGAGGCGATGCCGCCGTGCAGGAAGAGGCGCAGCAGCTCGTCCTCCAGCGAAAGGAAGAACTTGGTCAGGCCGGAGTCACCCTGGCGCGAGCAACGCCCACGGAGCTGGCGGTCAATGCGGCGGGACTCGTGCCGCTCGGTGCCGATCACGAACAGGCCGCCGAGCTCGCGCACGCCCTCGCCCAGTTTGATGTCGGTGCCGCGGCCCGCCATATTGGTGGCGATCGTCACGGCGGCGCGCTGGCCGGCGCGCGAGACGATCTCGGACTCCTGCTGGTGGAACTTGGCGTTGAGGACGGTGTGGACGATGCCGGTGCGGCGCAGCATGCGCGAGAGCACCTCGGAGGCCTCGACCGAGACGGTGCCGACCAGCACGGGCTGGCCGCGCTTGTTGGCCTCCTCGATCTGCGAGACGACCGCGGTGAACTTGTCGCGCCGGGTCTTGAAGATCGAGTCGTTGCGGTCGACGCGGATGCACGGCTTGTTCGTCGGGATCACCTGCACCGAGAGCTTGTAGATGTCGCTGAACTCGGTCGCCTCCGTCTCCGCGGTGCCGGTCATGCCCGCGAGCTTCTCGTACATGCGGAAGTAGTTCTGGATCGTGATCGTCGCGTAGGTGCGCGTCTCGCGCTCGATCGCCACGTTCTCCTTGGACTCGACCGCCTGGTGCAGGCCGTCGGACCAGCGGCGGCCGGGCATGACGCGGCCGGTGTTCTCGTCCACGATCAGGACCTTGCCGTCCTGGACCACGTACTCCACGTCGCGCTCGTAAAGCGAGTAAGCCCGGAGCAACTGGGAAATGGCGTGGATCTCCTCGGAAATCACCGCGTAATGCTGCTGGGAAGCGAGCTTGCGGGCCTCGCGCTCCTCGGGGGCCACGGACATGTCCTTGTCCAGGTCGGAGAACTCGGTTGCGAGGTCCGGCATCATGAACGCGTCGGGATTGTCGGGCCGGAGGCGCGTGCGGCCGATCTCGGTGAGGTCGGCCTGGTGCTGGCGCTCGTCGATGACGTAATAGAGCTCCTCCTTGATTTTGTAGAGCTCGCCCTTGTTCAGGTCGGAATTGAGCTCGGTCTCGACCTTGTCGAGCTGCTTGCGCCAATCCGGGTGCTCCAGCACGCGGAGGAGCTGCTTGTTCTTCGGCTGGCCCATCTTGACCTGCAGCAGCTTGTGGTAGGCCAGCTGGCGGTCGTCGGAGGAGGCGCCGGGTTTCTCCAGCAGCTCCTTGGCCTCGGAGACGATCTTGTTACACAGCCGGCCTTGGTCGGTGATCAGCCGGTCCACGCCCGGCTTGAGGCGGGTGAAGGGCTGCTCGCGCTCGATCGGCGCGGGTCCCGAGATGATCAGGGGGGTGCGCGCCTCGTCGACGAGGATGGAGTCGATTTCATCGACGATGCAGTACCAGTGGTCGCGCTGGACCTGGTCCTCCTTGCGCGTGGCCATGCCGTTGTCGCGCAGGTAATCGAAGCCATACTCGCTCGCCGTGCCGTAGGTGATGTCGCAGCCGTACATCTCGCGGCGCTCCTGGGACGACATCTGCTGCTGGATGCAGCCGACCGTGAGGCCAAGGAAGCGGTAGAGGTAGCCCATCCACTCGGAGTCGCGGCGGGCGAGGTAGTCGTTGACGGTGACGAGCTGGGAATTCCTGCCAGTCAGGGCGTTGAGGTAGAGGGGCAGCGTGGCGACGAGGGTCTTGCCCTCGCCGGTGGCCATCTCGGAAATGCGACCCTGGTGCAGGGCGATGCCGCCGATCAGCTGGACGTCGAAATGGACCATGTCCCAGGTCAGCTCGTGGTCGCACACGACCACCTTGCGACCGACGAGCCGGCGGGCGCCATTCTTGGCGGCGGCGAAGGCCTCCGGGAGGATCTGGTCGAGGGTCTCGCCCTGCTTGAGCCGCTCCCTGAACTCGGTGGTCTTGGCGGCCAGCTGCTCGTCCGTCAGCGCCTGGTAGGACTTTTCAAACTCATTGATTCGCGCGACCACCGGGGCCACCGACTCGAGAAATTTCCGGTAGTGCCGGCCGGAGAAACGTTTGAACAGGAACGAGAACATAAAGGGCCGAGACGATAGCCCGGAGGGAGGTCTTGGCAAACGGCAATTTGGGGCGGGAAAGGGCGATTTTATGTGGAAAGCAGGAAAGCAGGAACGGACCAGACAAGATCCGAACTCCGACCCCACTTTCCCCCTTCCCACATTTCCCCGTTCCTTAAACCCGCGTCTTGAAGTAGGCGATGGTGCGCTTGAGGCCGTCCTTGAGGGGTACGGCCGGCTCCCACTTCAGGACCTTCTTGGCCAGGGCGATGTCGGGCCTGCGCTGCTTCGGGTCGTCGGCCGGGAGGGGCCTGTACACGATCTTCGATTTGCCGCCCACGAGCTTCAGGGTGAGCTCGGCCAGCTCCAGCATCGTGAACTCGCCCGGGTTGCCCAGGTTCATCGGGCCCACGGTCTTGTCCTGGCCCATGAAGCGCACAAAGCCCTCGATCAGGTCGTCCACGTAGCAGAACGAGCGCGTCTGCGAGCCGTCGCCGTAGATTGTGATGTCGTCGCCCCGCAGGGCCTGGACGATGAAGTTCGAGACCACGCGGCCGTCGGCCTCGTGCATGCGCGGGCCGTAGGTGTTGAAGATGCGAACCACCCGGATATCGACCTTGTTCTCGCGGTGGTAGTCGAAGAAGAGCGTCTCGGCGCAGCGCTTGCCCTCGTCATAGCAGGAGCGCTTGCCGATCGGATTGACGTTGCCCCAGTACGACTCCGGCTGCGGGTGGACCTGCGGGTCACCGTAGACCTCGCTTGTGCTGGCCTGGAAGACGCGGGCCTTCACGCGTTTGGCGAGTCCGAGGCAGTTGATCGAGCCCATCACCGAGGTCTTGATCGTCTTGATCGGATTGTACTGGTAGTGCGGCGGCGAGGCCGGGCAGGCGAGGTTGTAGATCTGGTCCACCTCGTACTTGAACGGGTCGATGATGTCGTGCCGCACGAACTCAAAGTTCGGGTTGCCCGCGAGGTGGGCGATGTTGAGCCGGCGGCCGGTGAAGAAGTTGTCGAGGCATATGACCTCGTGGCCGTCCTTGAGCAGGCGGTCGCAAAGGTGGGATCCGAGGAAGCCGGCACCGCCGGTGACGAGGACTCTCATGATTTTGGATTTGGGATTCTCGATTTTGGATTTCGGAAACACCCGAAGCCGCAGGCTTTAGATTCACCCGCGGCCCTCACCCACTCCAGCGAAAAAGACCGGCTGCGCCAGCGATTCGGACCCACCAATCCAAAATCACGGCCCGCGTCGCGCCGCGGCGCCCGCCTCGTAGCGGGCGATCCAGCCGAGGTGCCACGGACCGTAGTCACCCGCCTCGAGGTGCGCCCGGGCCTGGGCCATCAGGTCGAGGTAGAAGTGCAGGTTGTGGATCGTCAGGAGCGTGCAGCTCAGGATCTCGCCCGCCACGGTGAGATGCCGCAGGTAGGCCCGGGAGAAATTCGCCGTGTAGTTGGCCAGACCCTCCATGATCGGCCGCGCATCGGCGCGGTACTGCTCGTTGCGCAGGTTCATCGGCCCGTCCGGCGTGAACACCAGCCCGTTGCGCGCGACTCGGGTCGGCAGCACGCAGTCGAACATGTCCACCCCCAGCGCCACCATCTTCAGCAGCTGCGGCGGGGTGCCGAGTCCCATCGTGTAGCGCGGCTTGTCGGCCGGCAGGAAGGGCGTGGTCGCACCGACCTGCTTCAGCATCTCCGGCTCCGGCTCGCCCACGCTCACGCCGCCCACCGCGTAGCCGGGAAAATCCAAGGCCGCCAGCTCCTCGGCCGCCTCGCGCCGCAGGTCGTCGAAGGTCGAGCCCTGCACGATGGCAAAGACATGGTGCCCCGCCGCGAGAAAACCCGAGTCGGTGGCGATCTGCTTGCACTGTCCCGCCCAGCGGTGGCTGCGCGCCACGGCCTTCGCGCAGGCGTCGCGCTCGCAGGGCCAGGGCGGACACTCGTCGATCACCATCGCGATGTCTGAGCCCAGGTTCTGCTGGATGCCCATGACCTCCTTGGGACCGAGGAACAGCTTCGCGCCGTCGAGGTGCGACTGGAACGCCACGCCGTCGTCGCGGATGTCGCGCAGCTTCGCCAGGCTGAAGACCTGGAACCCGCCGCTGTCGGTCAGGATCGGCCCATCCCAGCCCATGAAACGGTGCAGCCCGCCGAGGTCGCGGACTAGCTCCGAGCCGGGGCGCAGGTTCAGGTGGTAGGTGTTGCCGAGGATGATCTGGGCCCCGATGTCCCGGAGGTGGGCCGGGGTCACCGACTTGACCGTGCCCTGGGTCCCGACCGGCATGAAGATCGGCGTCTCGATCACCCCGTGCCGTGTGCGAAGCCGCCCGCGCCGCGCCGCCGTGGCGGTGTCGGTCTTTAAGAGGTCGAAATGCGAAGGCACGAGGAAACGCTCAAGTCGGTGGGGTGAAAGTGAAAGAGGAAAGTGCGTGAAGGTGAAAAGTGAAAGTGCCGGGAACCGGCCCAGCCGGGCGCTGCCCGCTTTCATTTTCCCCTTCCCGCTCACTTTTCACTTTCACTCTCACTCCCCGGCACTTGACCCTGCCCCCACCTCTCAGGATATTGGCCGGAAGTGCTTCTCGTCATCGACAACTACGACTCCTTCACCTTCAATCTGGTCCAATACTTCGGCCAGCTTGGGGTGGAACAGCGCGTCTTCCGTAACAACGAGATCACCCCGGCGCAGGCCCTCGCCCTGAACCCCGACCGGGTCCTGATTTCGCCGGGCCCCTGCTCCCCCGCCGAGGCCGGCGTCTCGCTCGACATGATCGGCGCCTTTTCGGGCAAGAAGCCCATTTTCGGCGTCTGCCTCGGCCACCAGTCGATCGGCCACTATTTTGGCGGCAAGGTCGTCCGCGCCGACCGCCTGATGCACGGCAAGACCTCGCCGATCCTGCACAAGAACACGGACCTTTTCCGCGGTCTACCCCAGGGCTTCGCCGCCACCCGCTACCACTCCCTGCTGGTCGAGCGCGCCTCCCTTCCTGCCTGCCTGGAGGTGACCGCCGAGACCAAGGAGGGCGAGATCATGGGCCTGCGCCACCGCACCCTGCCCGTCTGGGGCGTGCAGTTCCACCCCGAGTCCATCGCCACCGAGGGCGGGATGAAGATCCTCGAAAACTTCCTCAGCCTGAACTAGGAATCCGAAGCTCGATCCGGAACCCGGGAACTAATCTCCGGAACCTGATTTCCTGCTTTCCACATTTTTCATCCCATGCGCTGCCCCAAGTGTACCTCGATCGAGGACAAGGTGATCGACTCCCGCATCAGCCGGGAGGGAAACACCATCCGCCGCCGCCGCGAATGCCTCGAATGCGGCCACCGCTTCACCACCACCGAGGGTCTCGTGCGCGACGGCCTGATCGTGACCAAGCGCGACGGGCGCCGGGAGGACTTCAACCGCGAGAAGCTCAACCACGCCGTGCGGGCCGCCTGCCACAAGCGCCCGATCGACGCCGAGCAGATGACCATGCTGGTCGAGGATGTCATCGACGTCCTCGAGGCCCAGTATGAGTCGGAAATCCCCTCCCAGGCCATCGGCGACGCCGTCATGCAGCGCCTGCGCAAGATCGACCAGGTCGCCTACGTGCGCTTCGCCAGCGTCTACAAGGAATTCCGCGACGTGAACGAGTTCGTCGACGAGATCAGCGCGCTGGTGAAGTCGAATCCGAAGAATCGGTGATTCTGAACCGCGGATTTAACAGCCCCGGTAGGGCGGAGACTCCGCTCGCCGCCGCGATTTACGCCGCACCCGGCGGCGAAGGGACTCGCCGCCCTACCGGATCCCATCTGCGTTAATCCGCGAAATCCGCGGTTAAAAAATGCCTTCTCCTTCCCGGGCCGAACTGCGCCGGCTGCACCTGATCAACGCGCTGTTTGCCCACGCCACCGGCGACGACCTCTATCTCGCGCAGCAGATCCAGGGGGCGATCACCTTCAGCCTGGCCGAGCTCGCGCGCCAGACGGCCGCGCACCCGGAGTTCGCCGCCAAGTACGATGCCGCGTTCAACGCCGCCGCCGCCGACCTGCTCGCCCGGCTCTTCCGGCACTTTCCGCGCCGCGGGTTCTTTCACTGGGACGCCTCCCTCACCCCTGCCTCGGCCACGCCGCTTTTCGCGCGCGCCGAACTGATGGTCGGGCTGCGCCAGCTCGTTCCCTTCCACCAATCCACCCTGCTTGTCACCAACCTGCGCCCGGCCTTCGTGCCCGCTGGCCGCCGCACCACGCCAAAGCGCCAGCGCGAGTACGAGGCGGCCCTCGCCTTCGTCCGCGACCTCGCCGCCGCCCGGACGGTCCGCGGCTCGGAGCTGAATCTGCTGTTCTTGTAGTAGCGGGTAGTGAGTAGCGGGTAGCGAGCATCCTCAGGCCACGATTGCCTGTGTCCGACTACCCGCTACTCACTACTCGCTACTCGCTACTACCATGAAATCCATCTTCCAACGCATCATCGACCGCGAGATCCCGGGCCGCTTTGAGCACGAGGACGAGCACTGCGTGGTGATCCACGACATCAAGCCCGAGGCGCCGGTTCACCTGCTGATCATCCCCAAGCGCGTGATCGTCCGCGTCGCCGAGGCCACCCCGGCCGACCAGGCCTTGCTCGGACATCTGTTGCTCGTGGCCGGCCACGTCGCGAAGAAGCTCAATCTCGGCGGCGGCTTCCGCCTCGTGATCAACAACGGCCCCCTCGCCGGCGAGACCGCCCCGCACCTGCACGTGCACTTGCTCGGCGGTCGCCAGCTCGCGTGGCCGCCAGGATAGGCGGCCACGGTTCAGGGTTTTGAGTTCCGTGCTCTGAGTTGAGCAGAAACCCGGCGGGCGAACTCCGAACCCTGAACTCCGAACTCTGAACCCTCAACCGAATCTCATTCGATCGCTTCGAAAGCCCCGTCCGCCCGCCGGGCCACGCGGTGCTTGAGTTCCAGCATCATCAGGCCCGCGGACACCTCGGAGGCTGGCAGACCGGTCTGCCCAATGAGTTCATCAGGACCAAGAATCCCGCCGCCGGTGAAGCAGGCGAGGATCGACCGCTCGCCGGGAGTGAGGTCGGCCAGACCGGGCAACTCGCCATTGGCGTCGGCCTTCTCGGGAATCGGCGCGGGCCGGAGCCCGTCGAGATAGCTCAACTCGGACATTAAATCCTCAACCCCCGTTAGCAGGGTCGCGCCATCGCGGATGAGTTGGTGGCACCCGGCGCTGGTCGATTGGTCGATCCGACCCGGCACCGCAAAGAGCAGCCTCCCCTGCTCGCCGGCGAAACGCGCCGTGATCATGGCGCCGCCGCTGGCATCGCTCTCAACCACGATCACCGCCTCACAGCAGCCCGCGACGATGCGGTTGCGCATCGCGAACGACTGCTTGTCCGCGCGGCGTCCAATGGGGAATTCCGAGAGGATCGCCCCGTGCTCCTCCATCCGGCGATAGAGCGCCAGGTTCTCCGGCGGATAGATGATGTCGATTCCCGTGCCCAAGACGGCTGCGGTTTTTCCGCCTGCCTCCAGCACGCCTTCATGGGCCGCCGTGTCGATGCCGCGGGCGAGTCCGCTCACCACGCAAAAACCGCGGGCCGCCAGCTCGGCCCCGAGCTTCCGCGCCGTCGCCTGCCCGTAGAGCGTGGTGCGACGCGAACCCACAATCGCCACACAAGGCGCCGCAAAATCGCAGCTGCCCTTCCGATAAAGTCCGATCGGCGGGTCGTTGATTTCCTTCAACAGCCGGGGATAGCCCGGATCGCGCGTGGTGATGAAACTCTGGCGAGGGCGGTGTCTTCACTTCCGGTTAAGCCACGCGCTGTACTGCTCCCAGTCGGGGATCGCGGCCCGGGCGCGTTTCGCCGCATCCGGCTCGGAGGGGCTGATGGTCACGAAATAGCCGGGGTACTCGGCGTAGCTCAGGACGTCCCGGTAATCCTGATCCGCGGTCTTGAGCGTGGCCCGCAGTTTACGGAGGTCGCCGTCGGCCAGCTTGAGGATCGCGAGTCGGACCCGCGGCACCTCGCGATGCCAGTCCTTCGTGCCGGATTCCGGGAGCATCCCCTGCACGCCCGCGACCTGGTCCGGCGGAAAATCCCGCGCAACGATCCGCGCCACGTCGGCTTCGGAAACCTGGGGCACCGGCTGGTCCATGGCGGGAAACCCCGAAGCGCGCTATCCGCGGAGCACCGCAGGTAGGTGGTCGAGCAATTGAGTGACACTCACCGCGACTTGCCCGTGGGCTTGGGCAAGGAGATCCGCGGCGCGGCCGTGCCAGACCGTGGCCTGGCAGGCGGCCATGCGCGGATCGGAGGGGGTCTGCGCGAGCAGCCCGCCCGCCAGCCCGGCGAGCAGATCGCCACTGCCGCCGCGTGACAGCACCGGGCCGCCGAACGGACTGAAATAGGTTTCTCCGGACTGCGTCACCTTCGTGAGCGGACCCTTGCGGATCACCACGGCATCCGCCGGCCCGGCCTGGGCGATGCGCTCCCACTCGCCGGTATGCGGGGTCAGGATCCGCGGCGCGGATCCGGACGAGACAATCTCCGGCTGCAGGGCATCGGCGTCGAGCACGAGCGGGACCTGGGCTGTCAGCGCGAGGTCCTTCGCCAGCGCCAGGGTCTCCGGTTCCCGGCCGAGCCCGGGGCCGATCGCCAGCGCGGTCGCCCGCTCCCAGCGCGACCTCAGCAAATGCGCACCCTCAAGGGCCAGTCCGCCGTCGGGCGTCTCCGGCCAGCCGACCCACATCGCCTCGGGGGCACGGGCCGCGAAGGCCGGGGCCAGGCTCTCGGGCACAAAGGCCGTCACCAGCCCCACCCCGCTGCGCAGGGCCGCCAGCACCGCCATCAGTACCGCACCGGGATAACTCCGCGAGCCACCCACGATCATCAGGTGGCCATGCGTGCGTTTGTCCCCCGCCGGGTCGCGCAGTCCGCGCAGGGGTGACAAAACCCCGGTCGTCAGCACGCGCTCGACCCCGTAGCCGTCAGCGGAATCGGCAAAGAACCCGAGGTCAAGGTAGCGCAGGCGGCCCACCGCAGACGCGTTCGCCGCATCCACCACCGGTGCCTTCACGCTGCCCGTGGCATAGTTGAAATCGGCCCGGAGCACCGTCTTGTCGCCCAGCCCGCTCGGCAGGTCCACCGCGGCCCGTAGCCGGATCGGCGACTCGTTCACCTGCGCGATGAGGGCGGCGACCTTGGGGTCCACCGGCGAGCGGAACTGAAAACCGAAGATGCCATCGAGCAGCAGGTCGTAAGCCGACACCGACCGCAGCCCGGGGAGCGTGCGTACGCGGCCCGGGGCACCGTGGACCAGCGCCTGCAGGCTGCGGGCCGCCAGCGGGCGCAGCGCCTTCGGACCAAAGACGAGCAGCACCTCGGCGATCGCCTCGGGAAAGCGCTCCAGCAGATTCATGGCCGCGAGCAGGGCGTCGCCCCCGTTGTGCCCCTTCCCAGCCAGTACCAAGATGCGTGCCTTGGCGGGCATCCCCCCGATCTCCCAGAAATCGTTCACCACGGCCTCGGCCACCGCCCGGCCGGCCGCCTGCATCGCGAACCATTCCCGCACCTCGTCCCCGCCGAACAGCTGGGACTCCAGCCCGCCGGCCGCGGCGCATTTCAGCACCGGGTGGCTTCCGGAAAGCGGGTGAGACACGTTTATCTTGTTCCTGTCTGACATGCGTCGGGGTTTAGCTGGTCGCTGGTAGGGCGGCGACTCCGTTCGCCGCCGGCAACGATGATCTCGGCGGTCACAGAGTGACGCGCCCTACCGGTCGGTCAACGGAGTCCATCGGATCACTTGCCGCCCGCAGGCGGCTGGACCGTCGGATTTGCCTGGGCGGGCGGGGCCGGCGGGGTCTCGACCGGATCCGTGGCGCGTCGGCCGCTGAAGACCTCGATGATGCCCTTCGACACCTGCCGGGAGTTTTCCTGGGCCACGTCGCGCATCCACTGCTGGTACTGGGCCTCGGTTTCCGTGAACTGAATCGGCAGGTTCTCCGGCACGCCGTGGTTGAGCAGGCGGCGCGTCAATCGCGGGATCGTGCGGAAATAGAGCGTGTCGCCCACCCGGCGGATTTCAAAGCGGTCGACGACGGCCTGGGCCCCGCGGTTCCAGAGCACGACCTCCGTCAGGTCGTCCGTCCAGTGGACGTACTCGCTGTACTGCGCGAACACGGCCTCGATCTCCATCGGGACGGGCGGCGTGGTCACGCGGGCCGGCGGGGGTGCGACCGGCTCCGGCGGGGGTGCGGTCGCCTCGTCCACCGTCGCGCGCAACAGCCACATGAAAAGTACGCCGGCGGCGAACCCGAGCATCACCCAGGACGGGGTCGTGGACGGACGCTTCGACCCGACCGGATCCGCGCCCTCTTCGCCGCCATCGCCCAATTCCTCGGGATTGTTCATATCGGAGGCGGACGTGGGTTCAGATTTTCGCCGCCGTGGCGGCAGTTCCGCCGAGCAGGACGGCCACGGCCATCGCGGTGGTCTCGGTGTGGGACAGGGTCACCTGCACGGAGGTGCCGCCCACGCGGCGCAGCAAATCCAGCCCGCGTTGATCGAGGCGGACGAGCGGCTCCGCCCGTTCGCCGTGGTAAACGGAGACCGACTTCCAGCCGAGCTCGGCGCCGATCCCGGTGGTGAAGCACTTCGACACCGCCTCCTTCGCCGCCCAGCGCGCCGCGAGGTGCTTGTGCGGGTGCGCCTTGGCGCCACAGTAGGCCCGCTCCTCCTCGGTGAACACGCGGCCCAGGAAACGCTCGCCGCTGCGCTCGATCGCGTCGCGGATCCGCTGGACCTCGATCAGGTCGCAGCCGATCCCGAGCACGATGCCTCCGGGGGGAAGGGAAAGATTCATGGGGATTCGATCCGGAGTTGGCCGCAAAAAGGCGCAGAATTCGCAAAGCAATCAGTCCTCTTCCGGTCCGCTTCTTTTTTGCGCTTCTTGTGCCTTTTTGCGGCCATCCTCAGGGATTCATCCGCGCCTTCATCTCCCGGACGGCCTCGCCGATGCCGGTGAGGAGCGCGCGGCTCATGATCGAGTGGCCGATATTGAGCTCGTGCAGGTGCGGGATGGTGCGGACCTCGGAGATATTGACGTAATTGATGCCGTGGCCGGCGTTGACCGTCAGGCCGGACTGCGCCGCGAGCCGGGCGGCGGCGACCAAGCGGGCCAGCTCCGCGGCCCGGGCCGCGCCAGTCGCGTTCGCGTAGGCGCCGGTGTGCAGTTCGATCACGGGAGCCCGCAGCTCGGCAGCGAGTTCGACCTGCGCCGGGTCCGGATCGATGAAAAGACTGGTGGCGATGCCGGCGGCGTTCATCGCGTCCACGCAGGCCTTCACGCGCTCGCGATGGACGACCACATTCAGGCCGCCCTCGGTGGTGATCTCGGTGCGGTTCTCCGGCACCACGCAGACGGCCTCGGGCTTCAGGCTCAGGGCGTACGCGATCATCTCCGGCGTGCAGGCCATCTCGAGATTGAGGCGGGTGGCGATAACCTCGCGGAGCCGGCGCACATCGTGTTCCTGGATGTGGCGGCGGTCCTCGCGCAAGTGGACGGTGATGCCGTCGGCCCCGGCCTGCTCGGACAGCAGAGCCACGGTCACCGGATCAGGCTCGACGATGCCACCCGGGCCGGAGGCACCGCGATAGCGGGCTTCACGGAGGGTCGCTGCATGGTCGATGTTGACGCCGAGAAGAAGCATGGGAGGCGACCATGGCACAAAAGACCCGACCGGCAAACCCGGAAAACATGGTGGCACACAGAGACACGGAGAACACGGAGGTCGGAAGGTTGGGATCGGGCAATCTCCGTGAACTTTGCCTTGTCCCGCGTCTGCGGTACTTCCCTGCGTGAAACCATCCGGGGATCGATAGAATGAGAAAGATTCCGCTTTCCAGCCTCCTCCGCCCCGAATTCAAACACTGCGTGCCCGGGACCACACCTCCTCGCGAGAACCTCCTCGTCAACCTCATCTGCAACATCGGCGTGCCGACGTACGTGCTGACGTCGCTCAGCAAGGACGAGCACCTGGGGCCGCTGTGGGGCCTCGTGCTGGCGATCATGTTCCCGGTCGGCTACGGCCTCTACGATTTCATCCGGCGCCGGCGGGCCAACGTCATTTCCATCATCGGCTTTCTCAGCGCCCTGCTCACCGGCGCGCTGGGCCTGCTGCATGTGGGCGGGATGGGATTCGCCATCAAGGAGGCGGTGATGCCCATGTTGATCGGCGCCGCCATCCTGATCTCGGTGCGAACGAGCAAGCCGCTGGTGAAGGAACTCATCTACAACGACCAGCTCGTCGACGTGCCGCGGGTGAACGCCGCGCTGGCCGCCCGGGGAAACACCCGCGACTTCGACCGGCTGATGCTGCGAATCAGCGTCTGGCTCGGCGCCAGCTTCGTCATCAGCGCCGGCCTGAACTTCGGCCTCGCCCGCTATCTCCTGCGGGCCGACCCCGGCACGCCGGAGTTCAATGCCCAGCTCGGGCAGATGCAACTGCTCTCCTGGCCAGTGATCGTCGTGCCGAGCATGCTGGTAATGATGCTCGTCTTCTGGCGCCTGATCTCCGGGCTCAAGCAGCTCACCGGCCTGACGACCGACGAACTGCTGCGCACGGAGCAGAAATAAAAGGCAGGGGCGGCTGTCCCCAGCCGCCCTTCCGAGGGCGCGTGGGGACACGCGCCCCTACCCTCAGGCGCGTTCCTTCATCGGCACATAGTCCCGCTTGGCGGGGCCGACGTACACCTGGCGCGGGCGGTAGATGCGGCCCTTCGGGTTCGCGGCCACCTCGCGCCAGTTGGCGATCTGGCCCGGGGCCCGGCCGATGGCAAAGATCACGGTGAACATGTTCATCGGGATGCCGATCGCGCGCATGATGATGCCGGAGTAGAAATCGACGTTCGGGTACAGCTTGCGGGCCAGGAAATAGTCATCCTTCAGCGCGGCCTGCTCGAGGTTCTTGGCGATGGCGAGGAGCGGATCGTCGATCCCGAGCTTCTTGAGGACCTCGTCGCAGGCCTTGCCGATGATCTTGGCCCGCGGGTCGAAGTTCTTGTAGACCGCGTGGCCGAAGCCCATCAGGCGGTTGCTCTTGCTGCCCGACTTCGCGGCGGCGATGAAGCGCGTGCCGTCGTCGCCCTCGTCGTGGATCGCCTGGAGCATGCCCATGACCGCGGTGTTGGCGCCGCCGTGCAGCGGGCCCGACAGCGCGCTGATGCCCGCGGAGATCGAGGTGAACATGTTGGCCGCGCTGGAGCCGACCATGCGCACGGTGGAGGTGGAGCAGTTCTGCTCGTGGTCCGCATGGAGGAGGAGGAGGAGGTTGAGCGCCTTCGCCACCTCGGGGGCCACGACATAGTCGCTGTCGGGCTTGGAAAACATCATGTGCAGGAAATTGTCGCAGAACGACAGCTCCTGACGCGGCCCGACATAAGGCAGCCCGCGCTGGTAGCGGTAGATCATGGCCCCGATCGTGCGGATCTTCGAGATGGCGATGGCCGCCGCGAGGTCGAAGTTCTTCAGGTCGGTCTCAAAGTTGTTCGTCGCGAGCTGCGGGTAATGCGCCGCGAGCGAGCCGACGATCGAGGACAGCAGGGCCATCGGGGGCGCATCCTTCGGGAAGCCCTCGAAGATCTTCTGCATCTGGGTCTCGATGCCGGCGTTGATGCGGATGAGCAGGCCGAAATCCTTCCGCTGGGTGGCATTGGGCAACTCGCCGTAGATGATCAGGTAGGCGGTCTCGACGAAGTCGCTATGGGCCGCGAGCTGCTCGATCGGGTAGCCGCGGTGACGGAGCACGCCGACCTCGCCGTCCAGGTAAGTGATCGCACTCTCGCACGAGGCGGTGTTACCGTAGCCCTGGTCATAGGCGACGACCCCGGTGTCGGCGCGGAGCTTGCGGGTATCGATGGCCCGCTCCCCCTCGGTGCCAACCATCACCGGCAGGGTAAACTCCTTCTCATCGATCTTCAGGGTAGCGGAACTCATTGGTCGAACGAAGCCGCTGCCCCGGAGCTTGGCAAAGCAAAGAAAGCGTCCCCGCCCCCCGGGAGAGGGGAAATAAGGACTGGACCGGCCGCGGGTTAGAGATTTTGCACTGCCTAATCACCGCTCGGCGGCGCAAATGTCACTTTCAGGGCTGCCGGATAGGCTCGTCACGGGGCTTGGTTTTACCACCGATTTGGCGTGGTACGCATGTCTCCAAGCCCCGCCCCTCCTTCCCGGGGCAACTGCCCCTAACCCGGCTGCATGAAGACCTTGGCTGAATCCGTCGCCTCCCGATTCGGCGGCACCCCGACCCACGCCGAGCGGCACCTGTTCTGGCGCTGCCTTTACCACCGGACCATCCCCTTTCCGCCGGTCCTGCTCATCCTGCGCCCAAGGGATTTCCGGCCCGACGGGGAACTCGTCAAGCGCGAGGCCAATGCCCGACACGCTGCTAGCCGGCGGCGACGGCGACGAAGTTGCGATAAATCCGCAGCCCCTTGGCCTGGCTCTTCTCGGGGTGGAACTGGGTGGCAAAGCACCGGCCCCGGCCGATGGCCGCCGTGAAGGCCCCGCCGTAATCGCACTCGGCCAGCACCAGCGCCGGGTCGGCCGGCACGCAATGGTAGCTATGGACAAAATAGAACTCCTCCCCCTCCCGCGCGAGGCCGGCGGCCAGCGGCGAAGCCGGCTGGGTGAAACGCACGCCATTCCAGCCCATATGGGGAATCTTGAGCTCGGGTGGCCGCCGGAAGCGCACCACCTGGCCGGGAAATATCCCCAGGCCGGTGACATTGCCCTCCTCCGAGTGCTCGAACAGGGCCTGCATGCCGAGGCAGACGCCCAGGAAGGGCCGGTCGGCCGCGATCCAGTCCCCGAGGACGCCATCCAGCTTCGCCGCCCGCAGGGACGCCACGCAGTCGCGCAGCGCACCAACACCCGGCAGCACGAGTCCCGAGGCGCCGCTCGCCGCGATATCCGCCGGGGTGTGCACGATCACGGGCACGCCGCCCACGGCCTCGATGGCCTTGGTGACGCTGCGCAGGTTGCAGATGCCGTTGTCGATGACTGCTACCGATACCATCGGAGTAATTTGTAGTTAGTAATTGGTAGTTGGCCCGGAGGAATCACCGGCTTTCCGACAAGACATTCACCCACTACCAAATTCCAACTACCAACTACGGCTTGGGATCGAATCAGATCAGCCCCTTGCTGCTGGGCAGCAGGTCGGCCGCGCGCGGGTCGATCTGGGTGGCGACATCCAGCGCCCGGGCCAGCGCCTTGAAGATCGCCTCGGCCACATGGTGCGGCTCCTCGCCGTACACGAGCTGGACGTGGAGGTTAGCCCCAAGCGCGTTGCTGAACGCCCGGCAGAATTCCTTCACGAGCACGATATTGAAGTCGCGCACGAACATCGTCGGGGCCTCGGCGCTGTAGACGAGGTGCGGCCGGCCGCCGACATCCACGACGACACGGGCCAGCGACTCATCCATCGGGAGGAGAAAGAAACCGTAGCGGCGGATGCCGAGCTTGTCGCCCAGCGCCTCCTTGAAGGCCTGCCCGAGCACGAGGCCGACATCCTCGACGGTGTGGTGATAATCGACGTCAGTGTCGCCCTTGGCCTTCACCTCTAGGTCGAAGAGGCCGTGCTTGGCGAACAGCGTGAGCATGTGGTCGAAGAACGGCACACCGGTGCTGATCTTCGACTCGCCGCGCCCGTCAATGGACAGGGTAAGCGCGATGTCCGTCTCCGCCGTCTTCCGGCGGACGGTCGCTACGCGTTGGGAGGAGCCTTTAGCCATGCGTCGAGGGTTTGATTGAGGACGAGCATCTCGTCATCGGTCCCGACGCTGATGCGGAGGAACGGAGCGGTCAAGGCGTGGCTCGGAAAGTGCCGGACCAAGACCTTGTGCGCGAAGAGAAAGCGGTACGCGGCCTCGGCGACGCCCCTGCCGGTGGCACCCTGCGCATCGCGCGGCTCGGTTAAGAGGAAGTTCGTCTGGGAGGGATAGGTGAACCACCCCCGGGCGGCAAAGCCGCGCAGCTGGGCGTCACGCGTGGCCCGCACCCGGGCGACCAAGCCCTCGAAGTACGGCTGGTCACCCAGCGCGGCGAGCGCGGCCGCCTGCGAGAGGCGGCTGACGTTGTAGCTGTCGCGCACCCGGTCGAGCAGGTCGATGACCCGGGCGTCGCCGAGGGCGTAGCCCACGCGGATCCCAGCCAAGGCATAGGCCTTGGAGAAGGTACGCACCACCACGAGGTTCGCGTGCTGCGCCAGCAGCGGCACGGCATTCTCCGCCGCGAAAGGAGCGTAGGCCTCGTCCACGACCACGATACCCGGGAAGACGCGCAGGATCCGCTCGATCTCGGCGTTGGGAAACGCGACCCCGGTCGGGGCGTTTGGCGAGGTCAGGAAGAAGATCTTCGCCTGGCTTGCGGCGACACGCTCGACGGGGAGGCGCATGCTGCGGTCGAATTCAATCACCTCGCAGCCGCCATCCTGGATCGCGACCAGCACCGGGTAGAGCGAGTAGCTGGGCAGCGTGAACCCGGCGGCGGCATCCGGGCCGGCGAAGGCGCGGATGAGCAGGTTCAGGATGTCATCGGAGCCATTGCCCACGCAGACCTCGCCCTCCTGGCGTCCATGATGCCGGGCGAGGGCCGCGCGCAGCGGGCTGCTCTTGGGATTCGGGTAGAGGCGCAGGGAAGCCCCGTCCAGGCCGACCTCGGTCCGCACCGCCTCGGCCACGCGCGGGCTGGGCGGATAAGGGCATTCGTTCGTGTTCAGCTTCACCCAACCCGGCCCGGAGGGCTGAAGGCCCGGCGTGTAGGCGTGGAGCCGCGTCACGTGCGGCAGGGCAAAGGAAGAGGGATCGGAAGACATGCGGAAAATGAGGCCGGCGGCGCCTGACGGGCCGGGACGGCCGATGGGCCTACTTGGCGCGGATCGAGACCGAGCGACCGTGGGCGTCGAGCTGTTCCATCGCGGCAAAGGCCGCCACGATCGGCTCGGCGCGCCGGACTCCGGCCCGGTCATAGCGCACCACGCTGGTGCGGCGCATGAAATCCGTCACGCGGAGCCCGCTGAAAAAACGCCCGGCGCGCCCGGTCGGCAGGACGTGGCTCGGCCCGGCGGTGAAATCGCCCAGCGCGGTCGCGGTGTGGTTGCCGACCATGATCGCGCCGGCGGTGGTGACCGCCTTGGTGAGTTTCGCCACCCAGGGCTCGCGCACCAGCAACTCGAGGTGTTCCGGCGCGACGTAGTTGGCGATCTCGGCGGCCTGCTCGACCTTCTTCACCGTAATGGCCAGAAAACCCTCGGCCAGCACGCGGGCGGTCTTCTCGGAGCGGCTGATGAGCTTCGACTGCGCCTCCATCTCGGTCGCGATGGCGGCGATGATCGCGGGGGACGTCGCCACGAGGTAGATCTTCTCGCGCCCCGAGCCGTGCTCCGCTTGGGCCAGCAGATCGGCGGCGGCCCAGTCGGCCCGGACCGACTCGTCGGCAATGACCATGAGCTCGCTCGGGCCGGGCAGGGAGTCGACACCCACCGTGCCGAAGACCTGCCGCTTGGCCTCGCACACCCAGGCGCTGCCGGGGCCAAAGACCTTGTCCACGGCGGGGATCGTGGCGGTGCCGTAGGCCATGGCGCCGATCGCCTGGACCCCGCCCACCCGATAGACTTCGGAGACTCCCGCCAAGTGCAGGGCGGCGAGCAGGCCGTCGGCCACGCGTCCGCTCGGGCCCGTGGGGGTGAAGGCCGCGATCTCCGGGCAGCCGGCCAGCTGCGCGAGCGTGGCCGTCATGAGCACGGTCGAGACGAGGGGCACCTGGCCGCCCGGGATGTAAAGCCCCACGCGGCGGATCGGATCGAACTTCTCCCCCACCCGCGCGCCGTGCGGGTTGCGGGCCTCCCAAGCCTTCGGCAGCGAACGGCGGTTAAAATCAACGATGCTCGCGTGCGCCGCCTGCAGGGCCCGGCGCTCGCCGGCCGAAAGCCGTTTCATCGCCCCGGCCAGATCGGCGCGCTTCACCCGGAAACGCTCGGGGGTCAGCTTGGAACCGTCGAAGCGGGCCGCGTACTCGGCGACGGCGGCATCCCCGCGGGCCCGCACGTCCGCGAGCAGGCCCGTGACGGCCCGGGCGGTTTCCTCGGACACGGCGGCGCTCCGGCAGAACGCGGCGAGTTCGTCGGCAAAATTCTTCTCGTTGGAGCTGAGCAGGCGCACGGATCCAACGTGGCGGCGATTGCGGTTCGAATCCAGCCGGAAGAAACCGGCTACTGGCGCAACGAGGATATCGTCGGCACCGTGAACAGGCTCGCCGGGAACTTCTCGTTCAGGGCAACCTTCGCGAAGACGATCGTCACCGTGATCTCCTTGCCCGTGCTGCTCTTCACCGTGGAGGTGATCTTTTGCGGGAAACGGATGCCGTCGCTCACAATCTCGCCCTCCTCGAGGGTCTTGCCTTGGGCCGTCTCGGTCAGCACGAGGCGCCCCGTGGCCTTGTCGAAAAAGCGGGTCCAGGCCAGGTTGGTGTCGTGGCGGAAAATCACCTTGGAGCAGAGGACCCCGCCGACGGTTTCCTCGCCCAGCAGTTCCACCGTGCCGCCGACCCGCTCGACCCCGCGATAGAACTCGAGGGTCTGCCAAGTGTTGGCCCGGAGGGTCTTGGTCTGTTCCTTGGGAAAAAGGGTCAGGCGCTGCTCCTTGCCGTCCTTGACGCGCATCCAGCTCTCGAGCCCGTCGAGCGCGGTGACTTCCTCCCGGCCCGTCGAGGACGTGATCACGGAGCGGTGCTGGAAGGGCTTCTGGAAGGTCATCTCGATCGCGCCCTTCTGGGGCGTCTCTCCCTCGCCGGCGGTCTCATACGTGCCTTGGAAGCGGAGGGACGTCACCCCCGTGAGCGCCGCTTCGGAGCCGAGCCGGGCGCGGGCCCGGCTGATCACCGCCGCTACCTCCGCCGGGGAGGACGCCGCCCGGGCACCCGCGGCAAGCAGGACGAACGCAAAGAGGAGACGGAGTGAAGAGCGCATGCAGGGGTGGATTGGGCGGACCGGAGGGGTAACACCGTTGCGGACCGTCGGTTCACGCGCAAGCCCGCCGCGTCAGGGCCAGGCGTCAATTTGCGCAGATCTTCTGTAGCCGTGGTCCGTGACCCCGTTGCCGATCCGCCGGCCTCGCCGAAGCCAGCTACAAGCGATCGAGGCGGAGGGCCCACGACTGTGGCCCGACTCGGCCCGCTCACTCCCACTCAATCGTGGCCGGCGGCTTGGAACTGATGTCGAGCACCACGCGGCTGACGCCGCGAACCTCGTTGGTGATCCGGCCCGAGATCTTTTGCAGCAACGGGTACGGCAGCTTGGCCCAGTCGGCGGTCATCGCGTCGGTGCTCTCCACCACGCGGAGCGCGATCACGTAATCGTAGGTGCGCTCGTCGCCAAACACCCCGACGGTCTTGACCGGCAGGAAGACGGCGAAGGACTGCCAGACTTTCCAATAGAAGCCGGAGGACATCATCTCCTCCTGGAGCACGGCGTCGGCATTGCGGAGGATCTCGAGTTTGTCGGCCGTGATGTCGCCCATGACGCGGACGCCAAGCCCGGGCCCCGGGAAGGGCTGACGCCAGACGACATCCTTGGGCAGACCGAGGGAGGCCCCGACCCGGCGGACCTCGTCCTTGAAGAGTTCGCGCAGCGGCTCGATGAGCTTGAGCTTCATGCGTGCCGGCAGGCCGCCGACATTGTGGTGGGTCTTGATCAGCGAGGCCGGGTTGCCCTGGATCGAGACCGACTCGATGACGTCGGGATAAAGCGTGCCCTGGCCGAGGAACTCCGCATGGTGGCCGATCTGCTTGAGGGTCTTCTCGAAGACCTCGACGAACGTGCGGCCGATAATCTTGCGCTTGGTCTCGGGCTCAGAAACGCCCTTGAGGCGCTTGAGGAAAAGGGCCGAGGCGTCGACGACACGCAGGTCGATGCGGAAATGCTTGCCGTACAGTTTGCGCACGTAGTCGCGCTCCCCCTTGCGGAGAAGGCCGTTGTCCACGAACACGCAGGTGAGCTGCTTGCCGATGGCCTTGTGCAGGAGCGCGGCCGCGACGGAGGAATCGACGCCGCCGGAGAGGCCGAGGAGCACGCGCCCCTGGCCGACCTTGGAGCGGATATCGGCCACGGCTTGGGCGATGAAATCCTTGGTGGTCCAGTCCTGTCGGGCGCGGCAGACCCCGACCAGGAAGTTCCGGATCATGTCCACGCCACGCTCGGTGTGGAAGACCTCGGGATGAAACTGGATCCCGTAGAAACCGCGCCGGGCGTCCTCGATCGCGGAGAAGGGCGAGTTCTCGGACACGCCGGTGGCGACGAAGCCGGGCGGGAGCTTGGCGAGCTTGTCGCCGTGCGAGTTCCAGATGCGGAGTTTGCGCGGGAGCCCCTTGAAGAGCTTGCCGGGCCGCTTGATCGCGAGGTGACCGTGCCCGTACTCACGGGCCTTGCTGTGCTCAACCTTGCCGCCGAGGAAGTGGCCCATCAGCTGCACCCCGTAGCAGATGCCGAGGACGGGGACGCCGAGGCGGAAAATCTCCGGGTCCGGGTGCGGGGCGGTCTTGGCGTAAACACTCTGCGGCCCGCCGGAGAGGATGATCCCGACCACGCCCTCCTCGCGCAGCTTCGCGGCCGGCGTCGAGTAGTGGTAGATCTTCGAGTAGACTTGGCACTCGCGGATACGGCGCGCGATGACCTGCGTGAGCTGGGAACCGAAGTCGAGGACGGCAATCGTCTGGGGCATGGCGCGGCGGGAAAAGATCAAGCGAAGCCGAATCACCGGAGCAACCGCAAGTGTCTTCTGGGGCCGCGTGAGGTTGACCCGGGCCCGGCGGAGGTCCGTGCTCGCCCCATGCCCCGCCCCAGCGCCCCCACGCCCGAGGTTCCCCGCTGGTGGGACATGTTCAACCCGGTCTCCAGCATTCGCGCGCAGACCGCGCTGGTCTTCGGGTTGCTCGCCGCCGGCCTCACCGTGCATTTCAGCAACCGGGCGGCCGAGGCGTTGGCCAGCCGGATCGAGGCCGACGCCGGCCCGTTGTTCGAGACGCTGGCCGGCTCCATCCGGGAGCGGATCGACCGCGGCATGTACGAGCGCTTCCACGAGCTGCAGGTCGCCGCGGGCATGCCGACCTTCCGCGATCCCGCCGTGAGCGAGGCCACGCGCCGGATGGCACTCAACCTGATCAACGACACCGAGGAGGAGTACGCCTGGATCGGCTTCGCCAACCCTGAGGGCAGGATAGTGATCGGAACGCATGGCCTGCGCGAGGGCACGGATGTCTCTGGCGAAACCTGGTTCGACATCGCGGTGCACGGCGGCAACCACGTGGGCAACGTGCACGAGGCTCCGGACCTGGCCGACAAGATCGCCCGGACCGGAGGCGGCATCCCCCGGGTTTTCGACCTGGCGGTGCCCGTGACCGACATCAACGGCAAGATCATCGGCGTGCTGTGCGCCAGCCTGCGCTGGTCGTGGATCAACGAGGTTCAGGTTCAGGTGGTGCCGGAAAGCGCGCGCCGGCGGCTGTTCGGCGTGACCATCTACTCGGCCCGGGGCGACGTCCTGCTCGATACCGGCACCGACATCTGGGCGGGCACCCCGCCCCCCTATCCTCCGGTGCCCGTCAGTCCCCGGGGGCAAACATCGTTCCGCGGCTACCTGCACGAGGAGGTTGAGCGGGACACCTACCTTACGGGCTATGCCCTCACCCGCGGTTTCCGCAATTTCCGCGGCCTCGGCCTCATGATCGCAGTGCGCCAGCCGGACCGGCGAGCCTTTGCCGAGGTCGGCGAGCTTCGCGGCGACATCCGGTTGATCGGCTTCAGCGCAACCGCTTTCCTGGTGGTCGCAGCCTGGGGGTTTGCCGGTCTGCTGACCCAGCGGCTCCGGGCGATCGAGGTCGCGGCGGAGTATATCCGGGACGGCGACCAGCTGGCGCTGATCCCCCGCCCGGCGGGCCGGGGCGACCTGGCCCGGATGTGCCGGTCGCTCAGCCGGATGGTCGCCAAGCTGCGCGGGGTCCCCGACACCCCCGAGAAGTCATCGGGCAAGTAGCCGCAGAGGGCACGATCCGGCACTGGACCGGCTTAAAACTTCAGGCGGGTATTCCGGTAACCGCAACCCGGGCACGGGCTAAGCTCGGTCCCGACCGGAGCGGCGTAGAGCCGGTCGCAGCGGATGCAGTGGAAGGCGGTCTTGCCCCGCCCCGCCTGAAACGAGGCGTGATCCCGGCGGTCATAATAAAACCATGCGCCGATGAACACCGCGGCCACGACCAGGCTGTAGATCACGGCGGCGGTGGTGAGTTCGAACATGGGGGCAGGCTAAGGGATCGAACGGGGGAAAATCGACCAAAACGTGGGCGGCGTCCACCCCGGCAGAGGTCTGCCGGGACTTCATCCGACCCCAATATCCTGCAGCCCGGTTAGACCACTACCCGGCATGATCGGGATCCGAGCGCAAAAAAACGCCCCCGAGATCAACTCGGGGGCGTGAAGAAAACGCGGGAGAATTCCCGGGGTCAGGCTTTGGCCTCGGGCGCGGCGGGAGCCGGCTCGGTGGCGGCCGGAGCGTCGGCCTTGGTGGCCTTCGCCTTGGCGCCGCCCTTGCGGCCCTTGGACTTCTTGTAGCCCGGGTCGTCGGCCTTCACGAACTCGATCAGGGCGAGCTCGGCGGCATCGCCGGTGCGCTGGGCTCCGAGCTTGTAGATGCGGGTGTAGCCGCCGGTGCGGTTGACGAACTCCTTGTACTTCTCGTTGAAGAGCAGCGTGAGGGCCGTCTCGTCGCGGACATCGCTCAGGGCAAGGCGGCGCAGGTGCAGCGCATCCTTCTTGTCGGTCTTGGCCGCGGCCTGCTTGGCCTTGGTGATAACCTTCTCAATGAAGGGACGGAGGGCCTTGGCCTTGGCCAGCGTGGTCTGGATGCGGCCGTGCGTGATGAGCGAGGCGGCCATATTCGACATCATGGCCCGGCGATGCTCGCGGGTGACGCCGAGGGAGGCGTGGTGTTTATTGTGACGCATTGGTGTGTTTTTTTAGGCGGTTCCCGATCGGCAACCCGGTCGCAGCGTGGGGCGGCAGCGGGCGGCGCGAGAACCAGATTGATTTTGGACTTAGGGATTCTCGATTTTCGATTCGCGGCTTTCGCCGGGATTTCCGACCGCCGAAGCGATCGAAAATCCAGAATCGAAAATCAAAAATTCGCTCAGGCTTCCTTCTTGTTCTCGAGGAGGCGCTCGTCGAACTTCATGCCGAGGGACAAACCGAGGGCCTCGAGCTTCTCCTTGATTTCGTTGAGCGACTTCTTGCCGAAGTTGCGGTACTTGAGCATCTCCTGCTCGGTCTTCATCGCCAGCTCGCCGACGGTCGTGATGTTGGCGTTGTTGAGGCAGTTGGCGGCGCGGACGGAGAGTTCGATTTCGTTGACCGACATGTTGAGGAGCTTGCGGAGCTTGTTCTGCTCCTCGCTGACCTCGGACTGCTGGTTCTCGAACTCGTAGGCTTCCTCGCTGACGCGATCGAAGACATCGAGATGATGCTTGAGGATGGAGGAGGCCTGCTTCAGCGCGTCGTCAGGCGTGATGCGACCATCGGTAAAGATCTCCAGGATGAGCTTGTCGTAGTCCGTAATCTGGCCGACGCGGGTGGCCTCGACGGCGTATTTCACGAGGCGCACAGGTGAAAAGA
>CAMDOO010000047.1 GCA_945903545.1 Opitutus sp. GAS368
CTGGCGGCCGGGATATTTCTCGGAGCCAGCGCGATCGGGGACGGGATCACCGGGCGCTGGGGGCTGGGCTGCGGCGTGACCGCGGTGGTTTTCCTCGCGCTGGCCGGCCCCTACCTCCTCGTGATGTCGGAGATTCCGCCGACGCACCTGTTTAATCCGGTCGAGAACCTGATCATGCCGGTCGGCGGGCTGTTCCTGCTGGCCCTGGCCCTCGTCCGGCTGGCCCGTGGCAGCCTCCGTTGGCTGCCGGCGTTGTTTCTGGCCGGCTTGGTCCTGCGCGAGTTCAAGCCCTCGCTGCTGCCGTTTGCCGGCCTCGTTGCCGGGTTTTTCCTGCTCGCGGCCCTGCTGGAGCGCCGGTGGCCCGGCCTCGGCGTCCGGGAGCGGCCCGAGCCTTGGCTGACGGGCGGCGCGGTCGCGGCGGCGGCGATCTCGGTGGCGTGGTTGCCGGAAAACCTGCTCCCGGCCCGGGAGATCGTGCGGAGCGTGGTCGGCACGCCGCTCGGTTCCGTCGCCGAGTTTCTACGCCGGATCATCGCCGGGGCCGATGCCCAGCCGCATGCCGTGTGGTGGTGGCTCCTGCTGACGGGCCTGGGGTTGATGTGGCGGACCCCGGGCCGGTTCGGTCGCGTGGCGCTTGCCGTTGCCCTCGCCGCGGTGCTCTCGATCCTCCCGGTCCCGCTGCTCAAGGCGTTCCTCTGGGGCAACACGACCGTCGAGATCTGGGACCTCTTCGTGGATGCGGACTGGCTGCGGTTCTGGCCGTTCGCGCTGCCGGTCCTGCTTTTTGCGGTGTTCCCCATGTTGGCCGACGTGCCCCGCGGATCGCGCGGCCGGAAAGTCTTCATCGGCGGCCTGCTCGTGCTCCTGCCCTGGGCGTTCTGGACGCATTACGGGAATGTCCGCGGGGTTTTCGTGCGGGGTGCGGCGGAGACCGCGCGGCTCTACCGGCCGGAAAACATCATCCTGCAGAGCTACAGCTGGGACCTGCTGCGCAAACCCTCGTACTACCTGAGCGGGGTGATCGATCCGCGGCTGGAGGTCAGGCTGTGGCGCCAGGGCCCGGGGCGCGAGCTGCTGCTCGATCCGGATCGCATCGCGAAACAGCTCGAGGCCGCCGCCGGCACGCACCTTGACCTGCAGGCGACGCAGGATCCGACCTACCCGCAGTGGGTCTACCTCGCGCCGAAAATTCCCCTGCAGCCGGGCGAGACGAAGCTGCTGCGTTTCGATTTCAAGGGCCGCCAGCCCGTGGGCTGGCTGATCGTCCGCGGCCAGGAAACGTACCGCGACTATGTGCTCCCGAGCGCGGGCTTGGAGCGCTCGTTCGGGTCCGGCCCGCTGAACACCCGCACGATTGCGGTCATGAACTCTGGGAAGGCACTCGAGACGATCGAGCTCGTGATCAAGCGGGAGGGTCCCGCGGCGACGGCGCCGGTGGTGGCGGCGGATTTTCCCTCGGTCACGGTCTCGTCCTATGATCCGGCGCGCTCGCCGGTGGAGATCCGGTCGTTGTCGCCGCTCGTGCTGCGCGTCTCGGCTCCGGAGAAGGGCATGCTGGAGGTCTTCCGCAGTGCCTATCCGGGTTATCGGGTCTCTGTGAACGGGAAGAACGTGCCCTCCATCAGTTCGCGCGACGGCCTCGTGGCGCTGCAGGTGCCCGCCGGGGAGAATGAGGTCGTGATCCGATTCCGCGGCACCTGGCAGCTGCGGCTGGCTTTCTGGTGGAGCCTGTCCGCGTGGGTGGTCACCGGCCTGGCTACTTTGGTCGGGATGCTTTGCGCCGCCGGTTGCCGCCGGGATGACGCGGCGGTCTGATCAGGAAGTGAAAGTGAAGGAGGAAAGTGAGTGGAAAGTTGAAAGTGAAAATGCCGGCACCGATTCCATTTTCACTTTTCACTCACTTTCCTCCTTCACTTTCACCTCGACTCCCCTGCTCAGATCACGTCCGCGAAGGCCGGCTGCAGCTTGCGGAAGAACCAGCGGCCCGCGAGGCAGGCGAGGATGCCCGCGACCCAGGTGTAGGCGAGCGGCTTGAGGCTCATCGGTTCCTGCCAGAGCAGGACATCGCGGGTGAGGTCGACGATGTGGAGGAGCGGGTTCCATTTCAGGAACGCCCAGGCGAGCGGAATCTTGCGGACCGCCTCGGAGGTATTGAAGACCGCACTGGTCCAGAGCAGGACTTGGCAGAGAAACGGCACCACCTGGCTGATGTCGCGCAGGAACACGCCGAGGGCCGAGAAGAACCAGGCGAGCCCGAGGGTGAGCAGCACCAGCGGGATGAGGATGACCGGAAGCCAGAGCAGGCCGGCCAGCGTCAGGCCCGGACCGAACCACGCCAGCCCCGCCAGCAGCAGGACGAAGCTGATCGTGGCATGGAACCAGATCGCCCCGAGCTGGGCGACGGGCAGGAGCTCGACCGGAAACACGACTTTCTTGATCAGGTTGGGCTGGGTGATGATCAATTGCGGCCCCGAGGAGATGGTCTCGGAGACGGTGTGGTAAAGGATCAGGCCGAGGAAGACGCCGAGCGCGAAGTATTGCGGGCTCTCGTTGCGGAAGTGATTTTTGAAAATCAGGCTGAACACCACGAAGTAGAGCGCGAGCATCAGCAGCGGGTTCAGCAGCGACCAGAACATGCCGAGGTGGCTTCCCCGGTGGCGGGTCTCGATCGCCCGGACGGTCAGCTGCCACCACAGGTCGCGCTTCCGCGCGAAGCCGACCGACGGGCTCGGCAGGGAGGGGGTGGCGGCGCTGGAGGCGGGCATCGGAAGTGAGAGTGAGAGAGGAAAGTGAGTGAAAGTGAAAGGGAAAGTGTCGGAAACGGAAAGGAAGGCAGCGGTCTTTCCCCATCACTTCCGATCCCGCGTTCACGGTCACTCACTTTCCTCTCTCACTCTCACTTCCGATAGAACTCCCGAATCCGCGCGCAGACCTCGTCCACCTGCGCTCCCGTGTGATGTGGCCCGATTGGCAGGCTCAGCACCTCGTCGGCGAGTTTCTCAGCGAGCGGAAAGTCGCCGCGTTTCCAGCCGGACGCACGGTACGCACCGGACAGGTGGGGCGGGACCGGGTAGTGGACTTGGGTGCCGATGCCGTGCGCCTCGAGGTGCTTCTGCAGTGCCGCGCGGTGGCCGGTGCGCACCACGAAGAGATGCCAGACGGGTTCGGCCCAGGCGGGGACATGGGGCAGGACGAGATCTCCGACTCCCGCCAGGCCCTGGAGGTAGCGGGCGGCCAGGTCGCGCCGGCGCCGGTTCCACGCGGCGAGGTGGGGCAGTTTCACGCGGAGGAACGCCGCCTGCATTTCGTCGAGCCGGGAATTCATCCCAGGATATTCGTTCTGGTAGCGGACCTTGGAGCCGTAGTTGCGCAGGTGCCGGATCTTGTCGGCCAGGACCGGATCCGAGGTGGTCACGGCCCCCGCGTCCGCGAGGGCGCCCAGGTTCTTGCTCGGATAAAAGCTGATCCCGGCCGCATGGCCGAGGGCGCCGCTGGCGCGGCCCTGGCAAAGGGCCCCGTGCGACTGGGCCCCGTCCTCGAGCACGAACAGGCCGTGCTTCGCGGCGAGGGCGTTGAGCGCAGTCATGTCCGCGGTCTGGCCGTAGAGATGGATCGGCAGGAGCGCACGGGTCCGGGGCGTGATGAGCCCCGCGGCGCGGCCTGCGTCGAGGTTGTACGTGGCCTCGTCGCATTCACAGGGCACGGGTTTGGCCCCCACATGGGTGACCGCGAGCCAGGTGGCAATGTAGCCGTGGGCCGGCACGATCACCTCGTCGCCGGGCCCGATGCCCCGGGCCATGAGGACGAGCTGGAGTGCCTCGAGTCCGTTAGCGACGCCGATACAGTGGGTCGTGCCCACGTTGGCGGCGTATTCGCGCTCAAATGCCTCCAGTTCCGGTCCGAGCAGGAACCAGCCCGAGTCCATGACCCGGCGGTACGCGGCGTCCAATTCCGCGCGCAACTCCGCCGTCGCGGGTTTCAGGTCCAGAATGGGGATCTTCATGCCAAGGGATGAGCGCGAATCGCAGGGCCGGGCAGGGGATGACGCGAGCCGAATTTCGGCGGCCCGGCGAGCCTTGCCAAGCCGCGGGGCCTTCCCTTGCCTCGGCCGGTGTCGTCTCCCGAGTCCCGCTCTCATGTCCGTGCGCGTCGATCCGAGTGGATCTGGGCGGCGGTGGTCCTCGCTCTGGCGGCGTGGTTTTATTTCTGGACCGCGACGTCGGCGGGCAGCCCGCAACTGACCGGTCTGGCGAAGGACGATCTCTACAACCGTCTCGCCGAGGGTTTCCTGTCCGGTCGGCTCGGTTTCGTGGAGGCGCCGAATCCGGCACTCGCGCAACTGAAGGACCCGTGGGACCCGGCGCAAAACGGGCCGCTGCGGCAATTCCACGACGTCAGTTATTACCAGGGCCGGTACTACCTGTATTTCGGCGCGACTCCGGCGCTGCTGCTGCTGGCGCCTTGGAAGGCGGTGACCGGAACCTATCTGGCGCAGAATGCGGCGGTGGCGGTGTTCGCGCTGCTGGGCGCGGCGGCGGGAATCCTGCTCCTGCTGCAACTGCGCCGCCGGCACTTTCCCGGGCTACCGGGGTGGATCTCCGGCCTGGGCATGGTGGCGCTGGCTTTCGGCAACATGGTGCCGGTGCTCCTGCGCCGGCCGGTCTACTACGAGCTCGCGATCGCCTCGGCCTACGCCTTCGGGATGATCGCGCTGCTCGCGCTGAAGCTCGCGCTCGACACCCCGGCGACCCGCCGCCGCTGGCTGGTGGTGGCGGGCCTCGCCTACGGCCTGGCGGTCGCCTCGCGGCCGAATTATCTCTTCGGGGCCGTCCTCCTGCTCGCGCCGCTGCTCCCGGCCTGGCGCCAGCACCGGTCTGGGGTGCGACCTGACTGGCGCGCCCTGATTCCGGATGCGATCGCGGCGCTGGCGCCCTTTGGTGCGATCGTCGTGGCTTTGCTGGCGTACAACTTCGCCCGGTTCGGCAACATCCTCGAGTTCGGCACCAGCTACATGTTTGCGGGGATGCATCCGCAGAAGGATGTGGTGACGACTTTCCAGTTCCTGCCGATCAACGCTTGGTTCTACCTCCTGGCCCCGGCCAACCTGAGCCTCTATTTCCCGTTCTTCCAGGTCATCGACATCCCTTGGTTCAAGCTCCCGCTCGGGTACTCCGGGCAGGAGAACGCCTACGGCATTCTGCCCAACCTCCCGTTCTTCTGGCTGGTCTGGCTCACCTGGCGCTGGTGGCGGCGCGAAACCGCCCCGGAGTCCGCCGGGATCCGCGACTGGGTGGCGGCGGCGCTGGCGCTCTCGTTGCTGAACGTGCTGGTCCTGTCCCGCATCGGCGGCGCCGCCAACCGTTACATGGTGGACTTCCTGCCGCCGCTGGTTCCGGTGGCGTGCCTGGGGGTTTTCCTGCTCGAGGCGGGTGCCGTCGGGTGGCGGCGCCTGGCGGGCCGCGTCTTCTGGATCGGGGCCCTCGGATGGACGGTCGCCTTCAATCTGCTCGTCAGCCTGCAGCACAACGAGCTGCTCCGGTTCCACAACCCGGTCGCTTATCGGGAGCTGGCCCAGGCGTTCAACCGCGTCCCCTCGATCCTGGGGCTTCCGGCGCCCGCGGGTTCCGGGCCGCTCCGGATCCGGCTGCGGTTTCCGGCGGACCGGACGGGCAAGCTGGAGCCGCTAGTCGTGACGGGCGTCTCGTTCCGCGCCGATTTCCTTTATGTCTTCTACACCGACGCCGGCCACATCCAGTTCGGCTTCGAGCACACGAGTTACGGCGGCGCGATGACCAAGCCGCCGGTGGCCGTGGACTACGGCGCGGAGCACACCGTGGAAGTGCAGATGGGTTCGCTTTATCCGCCCGAGGAGCACCCGTTTTTCGCCGGCCGGCCGGCGACCGAGATCACGGGCATGAAACGCACGCTGCGCGTCCTGCTCGACGGCCGGGAGGTGCTCGCCGGCCAGTATGATTTTTACGACGCCTCGCCCGGCGCCGTGGCGGTCGGCTTCAACCCGGTGCAGGATGCCTTCGGCCGGCGGTTCACCGGCCAAATCCTGAGTCATGAGCGCCTCGCTCCGCCCCATGGACCCTGAGTCATGAACCCGGAGCAGAAGGGCCGCCTTACCCCGCACACGGTTGGTCTCATGGCTTTCATCTGCTGTGCGATCGCCGCGGTTTACCTCTGGACGGGAACACTGGTCACCGGCCCGGCGACCACGCCCACCCCCGAGGGCTATTATGCCAGAATGACGGATGCGTTCCTTGCCGGGCAACTGCATCTGAAGCAGCCGCCGGCCCCCCGCTTGAAGACGCTGGCCAATCCGTGGCGCGTGGTGCCCGGCCAGAATATTCCGCACCTGCCCGAGAGTGTATATTTCAACGACCAGTATTATCTCTACTTCAGCGCCACGCCGGCCGTTTTCCTCCATGCCCCGTGGAATCTCGCGACCGGGCGCTTTCTCACGGACGAAGCCGGTACCCTCATCCTGTCCCTGGCGGGATTCGCCATGATCGCGCTGATCGTCTGGACCGCGTGGCTGCGCTGGTTCCGCCAGCTTTCCCCGGTCTGGCCGGCGCTCGCGCTGACGGCCGCCGCCTTGGGCACGCGTATTCCCCAGATGATGACGGTGCCCATGGTCCACCATGTCCCGGTGGTGGCGGCCCATGCCTTCTCAATGGCGGCGATCGCCGCGGTCCTCTGGGCCCTGGGCCGCCCAGAGTGGCGTGGGCAGGCCCTGGGTCTGGCCCTGGCCAGTCTTGGCTGGGGCCTGGCCGTCACGTGCCGTCCCAACTACATTTTCAGCCTGCCGGTGCTGGCCATCCCGCTCTGGTTTTTCGGCCGGGCCGGGACGGCCGGCGCTGCAGAGACCTGGCGCCGGCGGGGGTGGTTGTTCGCGGCGACGGTCCTGCCCGCTGCCTGTGTCGGTGCGGCCCAAGCCGCATACAACTACGCTCGCTTTGCAGACATCGCGGAGTTTGGCGTGCACTACTACGTGGGAGGCATCGACCAGCTCACGCTCCAGACGTTTGGTGCGGCCAACCTCTGGCCAAACTTCCAGGCTTTTTTCCTCACACCGCCTCCCGCGGCCTGGTTCTCCTCCTACTTCCCGTTTTTCCCGGGCTGGACCGACTATCAGGGCGTGCTGATGGGCGCCCCCTTTGTTGTGATGGCCGTTGGTTTTCCCCTGCTTTGGATAGATCGTGACTGGCGCGGTGAGGGAACGCTTTTCGTGCTCGGGCTGACGCTCTGGGCGGCGTTCATTCTTAATGCACTGTCGATCCTCCTGCTCACCCTGCTGGTCGGGATCGCGGAACGTTACGTTGTGGATTTCCTGCCCTTTGCCGGGGCGCTGGCCGCACTCACGGTGTTCGCCGTTACGACCAGAAAAAGTCGCAGCCGGGGAGGCCGGCTGGCCCGGGGCGGCGTGGGGCTGCTTTTGCTGGTAAGCCTGATGAATTCGACCCTGGCCGTTTTCATGCGGAGCGGCCCCGCCGAGCGGATGCGCCCGCTGGCCCGCCTGGCGAACCGCGCCGTCCACCGGATCGAGCAACTGCGCGGAATCCAATACGGCCCGCTGGTCCTCAAGGTTCGATTCGAGCAAATGATGCCGGGCCGGCGAGAGCCGCTGCTGGTCTCGGGCCAGGGCAACGATATCCTGTTCGTGGAGTACGTCGGGACCGACCAAGTGCGGTTCGGGTTCTGCCACCGGGGAGCCTATCCGATCCTCGGTCCGGTGGTGAAGGTGGCCCTGGACCGCGACCACGAGTTGGTGGTAGACTTGGGTAATCTCTATCCACCCAAGGATCATCCGTTGATGGCCGGGTTGCCGGACGACGTGACCGAGATCCTGAGGCACCGCCTGGTCGTGACGCTCGACGGGCAGAAGATCCTTGAGTCCGGGTCCGCCTATTATCCCACCTCTCCGGGAGACATTGAGATTGGCCTGAACCCCGGTGGTTTCATGACCACCGGTTCCTTCAGCGGTCGGATTGCCGACGTTTCACGCCGGGCGATCCCGGCGGTGGCGGATTTGCGCGGACCCGGGATTTCCGGCCCAATCAGGCTGGAGCTGAAGATTCCCGCCTTCGAAGGGTATCATAGTGAGCCGGTCCTGAGCTCGGGTCCATGGGGCGGTGGCGATCTCATTTATCTGACTTACGTTGCGCCGGGCCGAATCCGCTTCGGGCATGATTCCGCGGGCGGCGGGGCTATCGAATCCGCGGTTGTGACCTATGACCCGGCCCAGATTCAGGTGCTCGAAATCGACACCCCGGCCCTGGGGCCGGACTTTCCCGGAGTTCCCGATGGTCATTTGCGGCTGCGGTTCAATCAGGAGCTTCTGCTGGATGATGTTCGCCCGTTCAACGCTACCCGAAGCGCGGGATTGTTTCTTGGCTTCAACGGCTGCAACTCCTCGGCCGCCTTCCAGGGTTTTTCCGGCATGATCGTCAGCATGAAACCGGCGGAAACGAGGCTGCCGCCGCCGGCAGCCAGGGTCCCGGAATGGGGGGCCGTGCGCCTGCAGCTTCGCTTGCCGCCCAGGCAGCACGGTCGCAAAGAGCCGTTGCTGGTTACCGGTCGCAACGGGGCGGGCGATGTTCTTTACGTTCAATATGTGGACGACAGCCACATCCGGGTGGGCTACGATCATTGGAGCAAGGGCGGCCCCCTGTCTGATCCCATTTTCATCGATTTCCCGTCGATCCAGGTCATCGAGCTCAGCCTCGGCTCGCTCTATCCACCCGTGGCGGAGGATGTCTGGGGCTCCCTGACGGAGGCGGAACGTCGTTCCCGGTTGGGCATGGTATCCGTCAAGGTCAATGGCCAGGCGGTCCTGTCGGTGCCGGAGACGGCGCACCCCACGAAGGCGGAGGAGATCCGGGTCGGACTCAATGCCATCGGGGCCACCAGCTGTGAACGGCTTTTTTCCGGAGAGATCCTGGCCGTCGAGCGTCTGCCGCTTACTGGGCGCTAAGTCGGAACGATGCAGTCGAGAGCTGAGAGTCGAGAGCCAAACCAGATGGGCACTCTGCTATCTGAGCGTTGCGACGCCTGCCGACAGCGCGCGAAGGCCTGAGCGGCCCCCGGGGCTGGCGAAGATCGGGGCGCGGTAGTTGCCGCGGTGGATCACATGGTAAATCGCGTGTTCGAAATGGAGGCGCAGCGCTCGCGGGATAACCCCCAGAACGCAAAAACCGGGTCGATCTTTCACCCAATCTTCATGGGCCGCAAAAAAGCGGTCGGCTCGCGCTCGGAAACGGATCGATTAAACAATAAGCGCCCCGACCCCCCCTGGATCACTCGCGGTTCACGGGGCAGATTCTGGACGTGGAGCGGCGCGCGACGGCGACAGGAAGTGAAAGTGAAAGAGGAAAGTGAGTGTAAGGTGTAGGGTGAAAGTGGAGCTCGGGCACCTTCACTCTCACTTTGGACTCACTTTCCTCTTTCACTTTCACTCCCGCTTCCTTCGCATCCCGGCATGCGTATCTGTGTCATCGGTGGCGGGCTGGTCGGGTTGGCGACCACGCTCCAATTGCGCCGGGAATTTCCCGGGGCGGAGCTGACTCTGCTCGAGAAGGAGCCCGATTTCGGCCGGCACCAGAGCACGCACAACAGCGGGGTGCTGCATGCGGGGCTCTATTACAAACCCGGCTCGGTCAAGGCGCGGATGGCGGTGCACGGCATCCGGTTGATGACGGAGTTCTGCCGGAGCCACGGCATTGCCCACGAGATCTGCGGCAAGTTGGTGGTCGCGGTCGACGAGACCGAGGTGGCGCGGCTCAAGACGCTCCTCGAGCGCGGCACACAGAACGGGTTGAAAGGGCTGCGCTGGCTCAACCGGGATCAGCTGCGTGAAATCGAGCCGCACGCGGCGGGCATCGCGGCGGTGCAGGTGCCGGAGGAGGGTATCGTGGATTACACGGCGGTGGTGCAGGCGATGGCGGCCGACAACCGGGCCGGCGGTGCCACGCTGCTGACCGGGGCCCGCGTCACGGCGATCCGGCGCGAGGGGCCGCAGGGTTGGGTGGTCGCGAGCACGGCGGGCGAGGTGCGGGCGGACTTCATCGTGAATTGCGCCGGGCTGCACTGCGACCGGGTGGCGGAGCTGGCGGGCGAGCAGCGCTCGACCCGGATCGTGCCGTTCCGCGGCGAGTATTATCAGCTCAAGGCGTCCAGCTCCGGGCTGGTGAAGCACCTGATTTACCCGGTGCCGGATCCGACCTTTCCGTTCCTCGGCGTGCACTTTACCCGGCTCATCCACGGCGGAGTTGAGGCGGGGCCCAACGCGATCCTCGCGACCTCGCGCGAGGGCTACCGGAAGACGAACCTGAACCTGGCGGACCTGGCGGACGCGCTGACCTTTGGCGGGCTTTGGAAATTCATGCGCCGGCACAAGGCGATGTGCTGGGAGGAAGTCGTGCGGTCCTTCAGCAAACGGCGCTTCTGCGCCTCGCTGCAGAAACTGGTGCCGGAGATCACCGAGGCCGACCTGGAGCCCGGCGGCGCCGGGGTGCGGGCGCAGGCGATGACACCGGCCGGCGAGCTGGTGCAGGATTTTGAACTGGTCGAGCGCCCCGATGCGCTGCACGTGCTCAACGCCCCGAGCCCGGCGGCGACCGCCTCACTCGCCATTGGCGAGGAGATCGCAAGTCGCGTCAGGCGACTTGCGCGGAAGTGAAAGTGAAAGAGGAAAGTGAGTGAAAGTGAGGGTGAAAGTGCCGGCATCCACTCTCCTCTTTTCACTCTCACTCCTGTCCCACTTTCACTTTACACCCTACACTCACTTTCCTCTTTCACTTTCACTTCCGCTCTTCCACCAGTCGCTCCACCGCTGTGATACGACCCGAAAACGCATACCCGGTACTCGACGCCCCTATCGGGTTGAAACCGACGACGACATCGAAAGGCGACGAGGGGAACGCGGGCCGGTTGCCCTCGAGGACCGGGCGGCCGTCGACCAGCACGCGGACGCGGTCGCGTGATTCCAGCGTCAAGCCCTTCGCCCACGGGTGTCCCGGCGGCGGCAGCAGGGCGCCGGAATGAATCTCCACCGTATGGCCCGCCCCGGGTGCGCCCTCGATCCAGTCGCTCAGGGTGCTCCCGGTGCCCCAATGGTCGAGTCCGACCCGGAAACGCCCGCCCGCGCCATGCGTGAGAAAGACCACGTCGCCGGCCCGTGGGATGCCCGTGGTCAGCAGCGGCTCGGAGGTTCCCTCCGGGCCGGGTTTCGGCTGCATCGTGAAGCGCAGCGCGCCAAAATTCTCCTGCACCGGGATGGCGGTGGGCGGCGCCTGCAGGGGCAGCCGGGTGACAATCGTCAGCTGGCCGGAGAATTCCGTCTCGGCCTGCCCGAGGAGAAAGAGATTCCGGCCGACAAAAACCTGCGCCGGGGACGCGGGATAAAAGTGCGCGGGGCCGTCGAGCACGAGCTGGCCGTCGAACACCACGGCGACGCGGCGTTTCAGGCCTGCGACCGCGGCATCGCTGAAGCGCGCGAGGTCGGGATGCGCGACACTCGGGTTGAGTGACCCGAGGTGCAGCTCCACGTGGTGGCTCGCGGCATAGTCGACCGGGAGCGGTGCGCTGAGCGGCCCGCGAATGCCGTCGCCGATGAGCCCGAGGCGGATGGTGGTTGGGGATTCGTAGACCACGTAGATCATGTCGCTCGCCTCCCAGTCGCCGGTGGCCAGCAGGGGCTCGAGCTTGCCGGTTTTCCCGGCGGGCAGGACCAGGTCGAGCGCGATGGGCCCGTACGCGGCACCCGTCAGGCGCTGCCACTGCCAGGCCGGCCGGCTGAGGAACCGGGCGAGGGGGCGCACGCTTTCGGCGGGGAAGCGGCCAAGATCGAGGGAAAGCGCGATCAGGAGGGAAATTGCGGTCAGGCCGACGACGGCGGTTGTAAGTCCACGGCGGAGTCCCCGGCGCCCGGAGGCGGCGTGGCCTGCGGCGACGGCGCCGAGGGCGGCGAGCAGCACCAGCGCCGGGAGGAAGTCCACGAGATAGCGACCGTTGGCGCTGCTCGGGGCGGCGGCGGTGTTGCCGCTGGGCAGGAGGATGAGGACGATCAGGTTGATGGTGCCCGCGACCGCGGCGGCCCAGAGGATCGGGCGGGAGCCGGGGGCGGAATGAGGTAGGCGGTGGGCCGTGGACTGTGGCCGGTCGGAATCGGATGGCAGAGGGCGGAGGGCGGATGACGAACGGCGGAGACCCGGGAAGAGCACGAGGGGGATCAGCCAAAGGAAGGGCACCATGCCGAGGATGCCGATGGCCTCCCAGTTGGGGGAAGTGACGAACGGAAATTCAGAGGAGTAGAGGCCTGGCGCGTATAGGTACTGGCGCACGTTGGCCGCGACGCTGCTGAGGTCCGCGTTCGCCAGGGTGCGCTGGTCCCAGGCTCCGAGCATCAGCCGGCCGCCGAACTCGAGGGGGTTGCCGAAGCGGGCGAAATTGTGCGCGAGCACGGTCGCGAGGATCGCCGCGAAAGGCGCGACGGTGGTCAGGACCAGCCGGGGACTGAGGGTCAGGTTGCGTCGGCGGGCGCTCCAGAAGGTGAGACCGAGGATCGCGGTCGCGGCGAAGAGGTAATTTGGCCGGGCGGCGACGGCGAGTCCCAGGGCGAGGCCGGCCAGCCCGAGGTGGCGCGTTTGGATCCGGCCCGCGCGAAGGAAGCTTTGCACCGCGAGCAGGCCCAGCATCAGGCAGGCGTAGGCCATCGCGATCGGCACGAGGTTGATCAGGTCGTTGCGCAGGACTGCGTGGCCGCCCTGGAGGGTGAGCAGGGCGAGCACGGCGGCGGCCACGATCAGGCGCGGGCAGTCCGGCGCATGGTCGCGGCGAAACCGAAGCAGGAGGAGCACGGAGGCCGCGGCCCCAACGAGGCAGAACAAACCCGTGGCCGCTGCGGAACTCAGATAGAGTCCGGTGACCACCTTGACCGGCACCATGAGGAGCAGGACCGGGGCCGCGCTGTGGTAGAGGTAGTAGCGGCCGGCGGAATAGCTCAGGTCGTTGACGCGGTACGGGGCATTGGCTTGCGGGTCGTAGGGATCGGGCAGGGCAACCAGCCGCGGATCGGGCTCCCGCGCCAGGTGCAGGTGGCCGGACAGGATGGCGTCGGTGAGCTCGTGATAATAATCGAGCGGTTGCGGGCTCAGCCAAGAGGTGCGATGCGAGGCCGGCACCCAGGCCAGAAACCAACCGGCGAGGGCCGTCCCGACGACCCAAGCAAACAGAACGAGCGCGCGGGAGGCGGGAGGCCGGGTTGGAGCGGTGGGAGGCACTGCGGGATTCCCCGAGGGAGCCTCACTTGATGTCCGGCCAGATCCGCTCAATCGAGAGGATTTCTCCCGTGAACTCAGGGCCGGACGAGGTGCCCTTGATCGGATTGCGGCCGACGTGGACGGAGGAAGCCGCTGCCTCATAGCAGTCGGCGGGAATGTCCATCACGGTCTGGCCGTTGAGCGTTACGACCACCCGGTGCTTCAGGCGGGCGAACTCCTCGGGCGAAAAATCGGCCATGGCGACGCTTTCTTCGGCGGGAAACAGGGACCCCATGGAAATCACCAACTCGTGCTCCTGGCGGTAATCGATGGCGATGGGGGCGGTCAGGGGGCCGCCCTTGAACCAATGGTCGAAACCGAGGCGGATGTGATTGGCATCCGGGTATTTCACATAGATAAAATCGCCGGCTTCCCGGATGCCGGTGGTGAGAATCGGGTCGCCCTCAAGCGTGGGTTTCGTGGAAAAACGCAGCCTGAGTTTCAAAATCCCATAGGGAAGCGGGGCGTCGGGCGGGACGTCGGGAATCTGACTGTCGACCGGGACCGGTGTGCCGGCCGGGCCGCCCGGGGCGGTGGCGGGGAAAGGAGGGCTGAAGTAATGGGGGCCGGCCTTGGAGCGGGTGGAGGGGGTGAACCCGATCTGCAGCCGGCCGGAGTTTACCGCGGGCAGGGGGATCTGCCGGACCACCACCGGATTTCCGGCTATCGTCCGGTCGGGGGCCGCCGGGATGAAATCGGAGATGAAGCCGGGACGATTCAGTTCGGAGGGGTTCGCCTCCAGGTGACTCGCCAGCCAATGCACGTAGTTCCGGCGATCTCCCAAGCGCGCAACCCGGTTGTATTCCGCGACAGTATCGGGATTGAGCTTCCGGAATTCCTCCAGCCGCATCGGCAGGCCCTTTTCCCCGAGGAAAGTGATGGTGTCGACAAGGGACCATCGTCCCTCGGACACCTCATGGTAAACATAGGCGCTGGAATTGGCCTCGGGTTTTCCGTCCTGCTGGGCGAAATGGTACTGCAACTCGACGAATTTCCGGCCCCCGCGGTTCCAGAGCGCCGTATGCAGATACAATCCTTCTGCAAAGACCGGGATGGAGACGAACCGACCGTAGGGGTAGGCCGAGGAGAAGGAGAATCCCTCGGTGCCGATTTCCGGGGCGCGCAGGTTTACATTGTCGCCATGGTCGTTGATTTGAACGTGCACGACCCCGGCGGCCGGTCCGCGTGCGAATTCCAGGCTGAGCTGATCGCCGACGACGTACGCGCTGAGGGGGGTGACGGCTCCGTCCGTTTTCTGCCAGACCCATTCCTCCGGCTGCTCCGGCGTTCCGTCCTGCACGCGCCAACCCGCCGCGCGCAGGTTCTGCTCCGAGAACACGGTGCGATCGTCGATCTCCGCCAAGCGCAGCCGGACCTCCCCCTGACCAGCCGCAGCGTCGGCCACCGGAGTAACCGTGATGCGCCAGCGCCGGCGCGCCGCGTCCGCGATGCCGGTCAGCGCCAGTTTCTGACGCAGGGTGGCTCCGCTGAGCCGGGCGCGGAAGTGTTCGCCGGGCTGCAGGTACGGCGGAAAGTCCCAGTCGAGCTCGACTATGGCAACCCGGCGGCCATCGGAATAGACCTTACGGTGTTGCAGGAAGGCGCCCTGCAGTGGGCGGGCGCCCTGGACCAGTCCCACTGTTTCCGGGAGTGGCGTGGCGCCGGGCTCGGCGGCGGCGCGTTCCTGCCGGAGCTGCAGGGCAACCGCGATGTTGGGGGTTTCAACCACCTTGATCGCCAAGTCGGGCTTCAGGTAGGCGGGATTGGACGGGCCGTCCGCCAGCCATAAGTACTTGAGCTCCCGCTCGACCATGTAGCCGCGCGGTGTCAGCGCGAGGGTGCCGGAGAAAATCGAGGTATCGGCGTAGCCCCAGGAGTTGGTCCGGGCGGCCATGGGGGCCGGATAGGTATTCGAGACCAGCGAGCGGCTCTTGAATTCGGGGCGGTCGAGCACGGAGAGGAAGGCGTAGGTGTCCGGCGGAGCGACCGTAAGGTAGGCGGCCTGCAGTCGGGTCCATTGCGTGACGACGAGGATGGTCACGATGCCGCCGAGTGCGGCCAGCCCCCCCGCCGACACCCGGGGTCCGGGCCGTCCGCCGGATTGGCGGAGCCGCCACATCCGGAGCAGCGGGGTGACCCCAACATAGAGTGCCAGCGCCAGCAGGAGGTCGGTGACGAAGACGAGCAGGGGAACCTGACGATTGAGATAACCGCTGTAGATGTAACCGGTGAAGACCCGGTAGGCAGCACCGTAGGCGATGAGACAGCAGAGCAAAAAAACCGGCACGCCGGTCAGGCGGCGCCGGGCGAAACCGAGCACGCGGGTATTCCCCAGGACAGCGAGGGTGAGGCCCAGCACGAGGCTTAGCCCGGCCAGCGCCGGGGTCACCGTCCGCCAGCTCTCCCAACCGATGGCAGCCCCGAGATCCGCCTGGAAGGCCGGGTCGAACAGTCGGTCCCGGTTGAAGAGCACCCAGCCGGCTGCGCCGCAAAACACGGCGGCTGCGGACACCCGCCGCCAGCCGAGCCGTGCCCAGCCCCACCAGGTTCCGAACCAGAAGCGTCCCAGTACCACCGCCAAGCCGGCCGCGGCGCTCCACGACACGAACGTCGCATGGGCAGCGCTCTCCCGCCCGACCGTGAAAGGCAGCAGGGCCCACCCGAGTGGAAGTGCCACGGCGAGCCACTTCAGCGCAGCGCTCGCGCCGCTCCGCCCGGCTGGCACGATGCCGCGGCGGTCGTACGCCCCGGTAAGCCAGCCGAGGGTGACGATGAGCATCAGTCCGGCGATCGCGGGACTGTAGAACTTGAGATGCTGGCCGGTGATCGAATCCCAGAAGGCACCGAAGGTCCGCAGCGGAGCCGCGTCCATGAAATTGTGCCAGAAGATGACGCCGTGCTCGCGGTAGAAAGTCGCGACGCGCTGAAGGAGGGCGGGATCCGCGGAGACGTTGCGGGCGGTGAGCGTGAGGCGGATATCCTCCATCACGGCGTCCCACCCCATGTAGGCCGTCAACTGGGCGAGCAGGACACCGCCGGCGATGGCCGCGCCGGCACCGATCAGCAGCCCGCCGAGTACCAGCACGCGTGGCCGGCGCCAGTAAAGCACGGTGGCGTAAAGAGCGCAGAGGCCGACGACGAAGGCCGTGAACACGTACTCCCAGTAGAAGAAGGCGGCGAAGTTCAGCAGCGTGAGCCAAGCCCACCGTCGCGGATGGGGACTATCCCCGAGCGCGCAGACGCAGGACAGCGACGAGAAGAAGAAAAAGACGTGCCAGACGTTGTAGAGACTCACCTGCCACTGGGCGAAGAGCAGGTAGTTCGTCATCATCACCAGGCAGGCCAGGGTCGCGAACAGCGGATTGCCGAGCCGGCTGAGGAAACGAAAGCCCAGCCAGATGCCCGCGAGGCCGACGGTGAAGGTGGTGATCCAGATCTGCGAGGCGATGCCGTGGAAACCCATCGCGTAGAGCGCAAAGGTGTAGAGGCGGGGAAAGTTTCCCTGGTGGGTATGGACGTACGGACTGGCGGCCGGGGAGGTCGAGAATACCTCGTCGGTCAGCCCCTTGGTCTTGGCCACCCCGTTCTCATACAGGCTGCGGGCGTGCCACAGGCTCGAGTAGGATTCGTTGTTGTCGAGGACGTAGGGGTAGCCGTCGGTCCGGAAGAGGAGCGTGGCGTAGAGGACCACGTAGACGATAAGCACGACCTGCCAATGCCGACTGCGCCGGAGCGGCAACCCGGGAGGCGGATGCAAATCAGCGCGGGTGCGGGCGGTGATTGCGTTGGGCATGCGTGGGCTTGGCGTGGTGGGAGGGCCAGGGCGGCTTTTAGACCAGCGAGCTAGCTAGACGCGGCCGAAGGAAATGCAATCACGAGGCGCCCCACCGGGTTCCGCTCAAAAGTTCGGGTCACCCTTGGCAAAGATGAGCTTGGGGGAACCGACCTTCTCGATCGCCGCCAGTCCCTGGATCAGTGCGGTCGACTCCACGCCTTCCTTCAGGCTGATGTCGTAGGTCATCAGGATCAGGCCCGAGCCCTCGTTGGACTCGACGTGCAGGAGGGTGTCACGCTCGCAGAATTGCTTCAGCACGGCCACGTAGGGAGCGGTGGCCGCGGCCTGGTCCTGCCGCGGATAGGAGAAGCTCAGGATGAAGTCGTGTTCCTTCAGCACGCCGAACCGGAAGCGGTGCACCACGAGGGCGATGGTCAGCACGGTGGCCACGGTCATTGCTCCGATCAGGAAGTTGCCCGTGCCCGCGGCGAAGCCGGCGACCAGCGCAAGGAAGACGAACGAGGCATCGCGGGTGTCCTTCACCACCGTGCGGTAGCGGATGATGCTGAGGGCGCCGACCAGGCCGAACGCCCGGGAGATGCTGCTGCCGATCGTCATGATCGCGCCGCAGGAAATGACCGAGATCAGGATGAGCGAAACGACGAACGCTTGGGAGTAGGACAGTCCGTGATGCGTCCGCCGGTAGACCAGGGCGGTCAGGACCGACAGGGCCGTCGCGGCAAGCAGGTTCAGGACGATTTGGATGAAATCGAACGAGGCGTTGGCGAGGAACTCGGTAGGTTGACCGAACATGGTGGGCGACTATTCGAGGTTGGAAACGACTGTCAAAGCTTCCGCGGCACGGCAGTACTTCGAGATCGAGACACGCTGCAGTTCGTACGTCCCCAGGAGCCGCTGGAACCAGACCGGCAGCGAGGACTCGAACTTGATCTCGATGACGGACTGGTCGCGCAGGAAGGGGAGCGCGGGCAGCGCCCCCCGGTCGAGATCCGGCCCGCGGGCGGCCCGGAGGTCGCCGTCGAAGGTGACGCGGAAGCGGTAGTCGCGCCGGCCCACATACGGCCGGCGGGTGTATTCCACGACGACCTGGGGACGCAGGTGGCGGCGGCAGGCCACGGCGGCGAACCGCCGGATGACCGGGCTGGCATCGTCCACCGCGAGGAGCGAGGACCAGCGCTGGCGGTCCACCAGGGCCTGCGTGGCGATGTCAAGGGGGGTGCGGTACTTGTACGAGAAGTGGTTCTGCCTCCCCTTGATCTCGAGGAAGCAGGGGGCGGTGCCTGGCGCATCATAGGACCGGAGCCGGTACTTCTCGCGATTCAGATGACCGTCAATCTTGGCGTAGTAGTCGTGGAACGCATCGTCGTCGAAGTACAGGCTCCGCACGGTGTAGCACTGCCCCGGCCGGCCACGGCAGAAGGGATCGATGTCCATGAAGGCGTGGAGCTCCTGCTCGAGCAGCAGGCGTGTCCGTGTCGGCACGATGTACTTGAACTCGAAGCGGCCGAACGACTGCAGCCGGCTCGGCGCCGCCCGGGTGGCGCGGGGATCGAGATTGAAGTCGGATGATTGGAAGTCGGCGGGCATCGGTTCAGGGCTTGGGACTGGCCGGCGCGGGTGAGAGGGCCCCGCGAATCCGGGGGTTCGTGGTCTGCCAATCCGGGCCGGGCAGCAACTGGTTCAGGCTGTTGGCGGGCTCCGCCGAGCGCGGGGTTTCTCCCGCATCCGACAGGTCGTCGGCGGTGATCCCGGTGTAAAGGGACTGCCGGTCGATCCGGGAGTCGAGCACCGTGAGCCGGGCCTGGTCGCGCACGTCGAATGCCAGGACGGCCGGGCTCACCACCGACTTCGCCAGCGTGATGGCGACGTTCCCCAGATAGGCGGCGTTGCGCAGTCCGGCGGAGACCTGCAACTGATTCTTGCCGAAAGTGACGTTGTACAGGGAGACGTTGGACGCGTCCTCGGCCAGCAGGCCGACGCCGCTGCCCTGGATCCGGGTGTCGATCACCAACAGCCGGGCGGCCCAGGAGGCGACCAAGCCGTTGAGGCGGTTGTCCCCGATCAGGGAGCCGGAGAGCATGACCTGCGATCCCTGCAGATTCAGGCCGCTATGGCCTGCGGCGGTCACGGTGATCCCGCGCAGCCTCACGTCCGAGTGTTGCAGGCTGAGCCCGGTCCGGACGGCACCCCTGAACTCCGTCCGGTTGATCTCCAGCCCGGCCGAGATCCCCTCGAGCAGATCCGTGGTCCCCGGACTGCCTGTCAGGCGCGAGTCGTGCACGCTGACATCGCGGGCCGCCCGGACCGAAAGCATCGCGGGCGTGCTCTCGAACGGGGACGACCAGCCGGCGCCGCCGGTGAACTCGCACTGTTCGAACCGCGAGCCGTCCGCACCCTCCAGCACTACCGCGCCCCACGGGGCATTCGGCTGCGCCCGAATGAAACGCACCGGCTGGGCGGCGGTGCCCACCGCCGTGACCCGGCCGTGCACGATGAGTGAGGCGCCGGGTCCGAGGCGGATCGTGGTGCCGGCGGCGATGAACAGAGAGCCACGGATCTCGGTGGTACCGGCGAGGGCGACCTCACCCGACCATTGCACCGGAACCGGCAGGGCGGGCAGCAGCCCGGTGTTGCCTGCAGCCACCGCGACCGCCGGAAGGGAGGCGAGGGTGGCGACGGCAAAGGGAGCGGTGAGATCACCCCGGGCCACCGGGGTGCATTGGCCGGCAGGGAGCCCTGCGAGCTCAAGATCATAGGTGGCGGCGGCAGTCGCATGCGCGACGGGTCCCCCACCGAGGGTGGGATTGCCCACCGACCTGGCCGCCAGCAACGCCCAGTCGAGCCAGACCGTGTCACCCTCGCGCCGGAGCAGGGGCGTGGCGTCCACGGTCTCGTCGGCGGCACCGGGGCGGTGGACAACCAGACGAAGTGAGGGCGTGGTCGCCCCGGCCGGCAGGCGCAGCCCGACGCGCACCGAGGCAAAGCCCTGGACCTGCAGCCGCCAGGTGGCGGGCCCAGCGGGCGCGGCGGCGATATTTTTCGGGTCCAGTGTCGCATGCCAACGCTGTTCCTCGAACCACGTGGTGAGGGCCGGCGTGACCGCCCGGATCCGATCCGCGAGGTCGCCGTCATCGAAGTAGTGGATTGGTCGGCCCTCGACGCTGCCCATCCAGTCAATCTGGGGGAAGACGGCGAGCGTGGGCGCGACGCTGGCCCGGAAGTGTTCCAGATTGGCAAAGAATTCCCGGTCGAGGCCGTCGCGGAAGAACGCGGTGAGCGCCTCGTTCTTCAGCCGCAGGAACGCGTGGTCCTGATGGAGTCGGACGAGGAGCGGCGTCGTGATGCTGACATCGCGGCCGGGCAGGGCGGCGGTCATTTCCAGGACATTGTCGGGGAGGCCATTACCGTCGCCCACGAGGGGAAGGAATTTTCCGGAGGCGGGATCGAGGTATAACTTCCAGTTGTGTCCCATGTCCATGTGCTCGCCGGCGAAAAGCGTCATGTAGGCGGAGAACTTCGCCCAGGCGGGAAGATCGAGTCGCTCGCGCAGGGCGGCGGCGGATCCGTGGTAGACTTGGAAAAACAGGAGCTCGAGCGGTCGGGTGCCCGCGGTCGGGGTGTTGGGATTGGCCGCGGCCTTCTGCCAAAGCCAGGGAAGTTCCCACATGCCGCCGTGCGGCGCCTCGTTCACGTAGTTGTCATCGAGGGGCGTCATGTCACCCACGAAGAGATCGCCGGGCAGGAGGCCCTTCTGGCGCAGGTAGACTTCGTCCTGCTGCGGCTCCAGCAGGTGGACACCGCCGTGTTGACGGCCATTTACCCGGAGGTTCACGAGCGTGGGCTCGCCGGCGAGCACGCCCATCCGGCGCGCCATCTGGAGATTCACGAAGTAGTTCGCCGCGGAGCGCCAGCGGGGGAGGACCACGTGCCACCGCCGCTGGCCCTGGATGAGCTGGTCCTTCTCGGTGCGCACGAGCCACGACTTCGCCGCCAGGCCCCAGTGGTGAATGCTGTCGCCGCGATACCGCAGGCCTACCTCCTCGAAGCCACCGCCGGGAAAACGCAGCAGGCCCGGCACGAAACCCTCCTTACCCGACTTGGGCAGGTTGCCATCGAGCACCGCCTGGTCGGCCGGCGCCACTTCCAGGTCGACGCGGCCAAGCGGGGAGAGGCCGGCGGCCCAGCGGGATTTCCAGCTGCTGCCCACGTCGGCCGCGAGCGTCGCCAGGCGCCCCATCAGGATCTGGCGCAGGTTGAGGTCGACGTCCGAGCTGCGATGCAGGCTGGCCGGGTGGAAAACAAGGAACTGCCGGGCATCGCGTCCGGCCGGCAGCAGCCAGACCGCACCGAGCGCGAACAAAGGCAGGGTGACCAGCCAGCTCCAGCGCCAGAGTTTGGCCAGGGTGTGCATCACGGAGCGGTGGATGAGCCGGAAAGGACCGCCAGGGAATCCATGGCCGCGGCCACCTCGGGCGCGGGGCGGCACTCGAGTTCGATGATCAATTCCGAGCGGTCGGGAGCGCCGGCGGGAAGGGCGAAACTGAGGACGGCGGGATCATCGAGGCCGGCCCCATCCCCGGGGGTAATGCGGCTGAAGTCGCCGGCCTGCGCGGTCAGGTTCTGTCCAGGCTGCGGCGTCAGGGCAGCAGGAGTGCCGGCCGGTGGGACCATCCGGGCGGAGATAACGCGCAGCTCAAGCATCGGAATGCGGGGCAGGACGAGATAGACATTGGTGGGCCGGAACTCGAGCGGCAGCGTGATTCGGAGCGGAGCGGAAAGGGATAGCCGGAGATCCATGGCCTTGGTCTGGGCGCCGGCGCTCGCGACCGCATTGCCGCTCATCCAGGTCGGTTCCACCATGATCAGGGCGAGGGCCTCGAAATGGCGTTTCCGGCGCGCGGCAACCTGGACCGCATTGCCTGCTTCCGGAAGGGCCTCGAGGGCATGCAGGACTTGGGGTGAGGTCGGGCGGATCTCAAAGACGCGCCCCAGCACCTCCGCCGCGGGCTTGCCCTGACCCAGCGCCGCCAAGGCGCGGCCGTACGCGAAGAGCAGGAAGGAATCGTTGGGATCAAAGGCGAGCAACCGGGTGCCCGCGGCCTGAACTTCCGGAAGATTGCCCGAGGCGGCTGCGGCGCGCAGCCAGAGGCGGAGCCCGGTGCGGTATTTTTCCCCAAAGGTGTCCGCCGGGAACGGAAGCGGCATGGAATCCAGGAAGCGGCGGGCACGGGCGATGATCGACGCCTGGTCCTCGCCGGCCGCCTCCTTCTCCAACTCTCCAAAAAGAGCGAGGCTGGGTGAAGTGTAGTGGGACACGAGCCGGTTGGTCGCCCATTGCGCGAGGGAGGGCGAGACGACCAGCAGTCCTCCGGCGAGCGTGGCGAGGGCACCGAGCAGGCAGAGGGTGAGCAGCAGGTGTCGCAGGACGGCCAGGCCGAGGGAGCGATGCCGCCGGTTCGACCGCCCGAGGGGGACGGTGGGGGCGGGAGTGACGGCTGGAGCCATGGGCAATAGGTGCCATTTCAAGAGGGAGACTCAAGTCGCATCACGCTCAAAGTGAGGTGGGTTGCGGTGGCCCGATACGCTACCTGTGGCATTGACGGTAGCATCGTGCGTCGGCTTCCATCCTGCGCCCGCCCGCCGGGCGCAGTCATCTTGCTCCCTTACCGCCATCACTTTGTCACGCTCGGGCTGATCGCGCTGGGATTCCCGGCGGGACTGGGCGCCGCTGATGCGCCCTCCGGTCTCTTCGACCAGGCGAGCCACGACTCGACCGGATTCGGCATGGACGCGGCACGAATCGACAGCCAGATCACCCTTGCGATCCCGGCGGGGAAGGCCGCCGAGGTTTACGCGTACCTGCGGGCCACCTACGCCGAGTCCAATACGAAGCTCAAGGAGGCGTTTCCTGCCTTGGACCTGAAGGGGGATCAGCAGGTCGATGTGAGTAACTTCACCGACCGTTATTTCGACACCCCGGACTTGGAACTCTACGCCAGCGGAAGCACGATCCGGTTCCGGACGCGGGTCAACACGACGAACCCGGAGGATCGCAAGAGCGGGCGGCAATTGGTGCAGATGAAGGTGACACCGGACGGTCGCTTCGACCTGCGGACCGAGTTGAAATTCGAGGTGAAGCCCTCGCGGAAATTCCGGGATGGGGATGATGCGAGTCCGCTCCTGCGACTCGTCGACCGCCTGCAGCGCTCGGACCTGAAGTCCGCCATCCGGCGGATTGGAATCGATCCGTACCGGCTGCAGGAGGTGGTGACGATCCAGCAGACGCGAAAGCGCGTTTACCTCTATCTGGCCGGGGAGAACTTCCTTTCCTTCTCGGTGGACGAGTTCAAGTCGGGGATCCTGTGGTCCACCGCGCGCGCCTCGTCGGTCGACATCGGTCTGGTGGAGAACGCCTACACGCAGGCGGACGCTGCACGCCGGGCGGACCTCTGGCGGATCCGGGAATTCCTGGTCCAGGACCTGAAGGAAAGGTTTCCCGGCTTGAAGGTGAACGACACGGAGAAGTACAGCCTGATCATGGCGCAGTTGCTGGACGACGTCCCCAGCATGCGTTTCCTGGTGCGCCATCGGCTGCTGTAAATCCGCTGCGGATTGGTGGTGGACGAGCGCGACCGATGCGGATCAGTGACGGGCGCATCTTGGCCTGATCTCCCCCGTGGTGGCGAATCGCAGGCGAGAATCAGAAGCAGGCACCTCGGGGCAAAGCCAAGATATTGCCGTGTTTTTGTCGTAATGAACGGATTTGCCAGTTCCGCTAGTCCCTGCTGGTGAAACCGCAGATCGCTATGGTCAGCCACGCCAGGCCGGCGAGCCCCAGGCAGGGCCACAGCCATGCCGGTTGGTAGCGAAATTCGATCCGGTGTGGGCCCGCGGAAAGCGGGACGCCTCGCACCAAACCCTGCGTGGCGTAGATCGGCTTTTCGATCCCGTCCACCCAGGCCCTCCAGCCGGGATAAACGATGTCGGTTAGAACCAACAGGGATGGACCGACACTGGTGCTGCTCAAGCGCACATATTGAGGGCGAAATTCTTCAATGGAGGCCGGGGTTATGCGCACGCCGGCTGCACCATTTTGGAGGGAGGCAACAATCTCCGAGGGTGCGACGATCGCCATTTCCGGGAAATTGGCGTCCTGGCGGTGATCCAAGGCCATTTGCTGGGCGATTTCCGGACTGGGTGCGGCCGCGAACTTGCCCTCCGCGACAAATGCCCGCGGCCAGGCCCGCAGGTCCTCGATGATGCGGTACTGGGGTGTCTCGAACGCCACGCGGGTCTCCGTCAGTTGGAGCGACGTCAGCTCCCCGCCGCGGGATTCGACCAGGAACCGAATGCCGATGAAATTGTAGAGCAAGCGATTGGCGGCATAGTCCTTCCAGCCGGGCCAGTCCGTGGCCTCGACCATGCCATACCATGAAACGGGCAGGGTATAATTCAGAGGCCTGGTTGCCAAGGCGCTCCGAAACCATTGGGAGGCGAGATTGGGCTGCACGGGATTCACGCCGTTGATCTGGGCGACATCGAACGCCGCGATGACGTCCGGGATCATCGCCCGCTGGCTCGTCAGCACGCGACCGCCACGCGATTCCTGGCCCACCGCGGTTTGGAGAAATTGGACGTGGCGCTCGGTTTCGAGAAAGGGCTGGCGGCTCTTTTCGAGGAAACGCGGCGAGGCGAGGCAGAGGACGAGTAGGGTGGCGCTGCCACAGGACAAAGCCGCCCAAGCCGTTCTTCGTGCCTGCCATGCCCAGGCAAATGCCGCCACCACCAACGCCGCCCACGGGACCAACCGCCAATACTCGAAGTTCACGGCGAAACCATAACGGACGCATAGCGAAAGCTCGGCGACGATCAGCAGGCCACAGGCCATGATGGCCTGATCCGGGAAACGCCGCGCCCGCCTTGCGAGAATCAGGGCCATTGCGAGCAGCGAGGTCCAGCCACTCGCTTCGGCCAGCAGGATGCTGATTTTTCGCAGCGGGAGATTGGTAGCTTCGGCCGGTGCCGTCAGTGCCGCCCAGGCCATTTTGTGGAGCAGGGCCACCATCGTAATTGTCGCCGCCAGCGCCAGCATGATCCGCCATGCGGACGCGGCCACGGCGCTGCGGAGGCCGGCCACCGCAACCACCGTGATGATCAGGGCCAGCAAGGGGGCGCTGTATCGCGGGATGTTGATCTGATTGGCCAAGGGAAACTTCCAGAGATTGGCCCATCCGAAAGTGCCGCAGATCACCACGGCCAGCACGGCGGTGAGGAGCAGCAGGAATGCGCCCAGATAGAGGCGCTGCTTTCTGGTGACGGGATGTGCCGGATAGATGGCATGAATGAGTCCGAGGAAAAATGCCGCGGTCAGAGCCGCACCGATCAGAACGGGAAATCCCTCATGGTTGACCTGACTGGGGAAAAGACTGCCCATCCACGGGCTCATCATGGGTCCCAGCAGGAGCGGCATGAAAGGCAGCACCAGGTTCAAAGGATTGGTTCCTCCCCCGGCATAGGTGCCCGGGGAATGAATGGTATAGCTGTTTTGCAGTCCCTCGTGGAAAGCTGCGAGTTGCGGGGAAGCCGCCGCGACGGCCACGAGGCCGCCCCCGATCAAGACCGCCATGCCGCGGCGCCGGTGGCTCCAGTCCGGGGCTCCGACCAGAGCGAAAATGGCAAAAACACCGGTTGCCGCAAAGTTGAGAATGGCGATCTGAGGCTGACCGTTGACGGCGGCTAGGCCGAAGGCGCCGCCGATGAGGCAGACCGAACCCGGCTTTGACCTTGAGTTGAAGGCACACTCGATGGCCAGAAACAACCAAGGCAGCGTGGCGGCGCCGTTGAGAAAGGCGGTGACCGACTGAAATCCGGCGAGGTAGCCGGAAAACTGGTAAATGATGCCGGCGGCGAGTCCGGCGACATCGTCGTTCAAGAACCTGCGGACGAAAAGAAAGGTGCCCAATCCCCCCAGGGAAATACGGAGTATCAGGGTGAGGTTCCACCACCGGTTCCCTCCCAGCCAATCCACCCATTCCAGGGGAGAGAACACCTGATTCTGATACTGCGCCGGCATCGGCACGCCCAACCAGGAATTCGGGTTCCACAAAGGAAGCTCGCCCACCGCGAGGCCCTTCTGGGCCATCTCACGGTAGGGCAGGTCGAAATAACGGAAACTGAAGGTATCATAGCCGGTTTTGTATGCTGGCTGCCGGCTGCCGTCGGTGCGCGGGGGAAAGATCGGTGTCGGGAACCAACTCGATCCGACAATCACCGGAAGGCCATATGTCAGGCAGGCCGCGAGTAGGCAGATCCACCACGCGCGCAGGGTGCCAGAGGATTCGGTGGGCGGAGCGTTCATTGGAATATCGAAGGGAGCTGCGAGGCGGAGCTAAACCCAGCAGGCGCGTTGACTGTCTCGGAGACGCAGCCAGCAGGCCAGAAGCACGAATCCCCAGCCGCCGATCATCAGGTACAGGCTGGGCCACAGCCACGTCGGAACATACCGGAATTCGACCGTATGCGTGCCGGCAGCGCCGCGTTTTTCAATCAATGACCTCAAAGGCCGGTTAATTACGCTACAAGAGAGGTGGCGGATGGGTTGTGGTTTCGAGTTTTCTGACGAGAGGATTGTTGCTGATTGGCGAGTCGGCGGTGGAGGCGTTGAGCTCTTTGCTGGCT